>MWEF01000001.1 GCA_002070905.1 Tenericutes bacterium ADurb.Bin087
TGTGTTCAAGTGACCAAAGCTATTAAATGCAGCGTGGAATTTAAAAAAAGTGTCCACGTTCTATTTAATTGAGCCGTTAAAAGGAAGAGTACAGTGGTTCGCTACTATAAGGCGGAAGTCATCGAGTATAGTGCTTGGTGACTTTTCTCTCAAATAACGGAAAAACAACCGCAGAATCTATTCCAATTTATTAGTAAACCATTTTATCTTTCATAAACACAAGGCGACAAGTGGCGAACTTAAAAGGTAAAATTCACACTTGATTTAGGGACACGATTACTCATACTTTCCACCGTTTACCCAAAGTGGTAAAAGATTAACCCTTTTATGAAAGCTCCCAAACTTTCTGTGAGATACCCACCGTTACCAATAGTTTCCACGATTTACCCAAAAAGGTCATTTTCTTACCAGTGACATTTTTTAAGAGTAAAAAACACTTACCAGTTAAGTAATATATGGCACCATTATTGTAAAAATCTCGATATTTAGATCCCCCTCTAGATATCGAGTTTTTTTATTACTTAAAGCTGTTTATTTGCTAAAATGAAAGTATGAAAAGAAAAACATATTTACGCAACCAAACAATTTATCAAATTTATGTGCGTAATCACACCGCAGAAGGAACATTTGTCGCTTTAATTAAGGACCTACCAAGAATAAAGGAGCTTGGTGTCGACATTTTATACTTGCTGCCAATTCACCCTATTGGTGAAATTGCTCGTAAAGGTGAGTTAGGAAGTCCTTATGCGATTCGTGATTACTATTTAATTAATCCGGAACACGGTACACTTGAAGACTTTCAAACTTTCATTACTTTAGCGCATTCATACGGTTTTAAAGTAATGATTGATATCGTGCTTCATCACACTAGTCCTGATGCCGAGTTATTAGCGGAGCATCCTGAATTTTATTACTATAATAACGGCAAACTTGGCAACAAAGTTGGCGACTGGAGTGATATTATTGACTTAGACTATAATAATCGTGACTTATGGGATTATATGGTAGAAATGCTCAAATACTGGGCTAGTTTAGGAGTAGATGGTTATCGCGCTGATGTGGCGCCACTCGTTCCCCTTGCATTTTGGGAATATGCACGGCAGGAACTAGATGAAGACTATCCTGAACTTATTTGGCTTAGTGAATCAGTGGAACCGCATTTTATTACAAATTTAACGGCAGCAGGTCATATTGCGCATCACGATAAAGAAATGTATAGTGCTTTTGATATTCTTTATGACTATGATGTCTATAATGACTTAAAAGCCTATTTAGAAGGTAAGGCACCACTTAAACCTTATCTTGATGGCGTTCGTTATCAAGAGCAAAACTATCCAAAAGGTTATTTAAAAATTAGAACGATTGAAAATCATGATACCGTGCGGATTGCTTCTTTATGTAAAACAGATCAAATTTTGCGTAATGTCACTGCTTGGTCATTTTTCCAAAATGGTGTAGGGTTTATTTATGGTGGTCAAGAAGTTAAGGCTACTCATCGCCCGACACTATTTGACATTGATAAAATTGATTTAAATGTTAAAGACCAAGACTATTATGACTTTATGATTTTACTTGTTGAAATGAAGAAACACCCAGTTTTTGCCGAGATTTCTTCCTTTAATATTATTGGCGACGGTGCAGATGATGTAATTGTTTCAACGCTTGAGTCAAGAGTTGGAGCGGCACACGGTTTCTTTAATTTAGGGCTTAAAGAAAAAGAAGTTAAAACAGAGTTAAAAGACGGAAGTTACACTAATGTGCTGACGAACACTGATATCGTTGTTAACGACGGTAAAATAAAAGTTAGTGAACCTATTATCATTATTGAAGAATAAATTTTTTGCAGTGTTAAAATAAAGTGCAGGCAGTCATGGCGGAATTGGTAGACGCGCAAGTTTCAGACGCTTGTATCGCAAGATGTGGGGGTTCAAGTCCCTTTGGCTGCACCAATTTTAATTATTTTAATTAGTGTAAATATAAAGGAAATAGGAGAAAACTATGCACAAAGTTAGTATTAGGAGTAAATTAACACCTGATCAAGTTTTTACCATTCCTAATATCTTATCCTTTTTCCGCTTACTACTTATTCCGCTTATCGTCTTTCTCTATGTTGGTAAAGAACTTTATGGCTGGACGCTTGTTGTACTTATCATTTCATTAGTCACTGATATTATTGATGGTCTAGTTGCCCGTAAATTAAATATGGTGACTGATTTTGGGAAATTCATCGACCCTGTTGCCGATAAATTAACCCAATTAGCGGTTCTATTTTGTTTAGTGACTAGATTCCCGCTGATGTGGATTCCAATTAGCATAATGTTATTAAAGGAAATACTTCAATTCGCTCTTCGCTTTGTAGTGTTTAGATATACTGGTGAAGTTCATAGCGCTGAGTGGCATGGCAAAGTAGCGACATTTCTTATCTATGTAATGATGTCATTACATGTTATTTGGTATGGAATAACAGATGTAGTGTCAACTTTAACAATAACAATTACTTCACTATCAATGCTTTTATCATGCGTGCTTTATACAATTTCTAGTGCCGTAATCATTATTAATATTAAAAGAAGAAAAAAAGATAAAGAGCAACTTAATAATTAATAAGCAATAATTAATTAGTGCATTATATATAAAATTAAAAGTAAGTGATTATTTTTGTTTTAAAAAGTCTTCAAGATCTTTAGGCGGAAGTGGGCGTGAGTAGTAGTAGCCTTGAATTTCATCAGTGCCTAAATCTTTCATAAACGCTGCCTGTTCTTTGGTTTCAACACCTTCAGTTGTAATATTAGCGTTTAATGATTTCGCTAAATTAATAATTGTTTTAGCAGTAACAACTTTCTTCGGTTCGATTGTAATATTATCAACGACGCTTCTATCAATTTTAATTCGGTTAAATGGGACAAGTTGTAAGCGGTGTAATGATGAGTAACCCTTACCAAAGTCGTCAATGGCAATGTGTAATCCCGCATCATTAAGTCTTGTTAATTTTTCAATAGTGTCGGCAAAATTTTTCGAGAGCAAACTTTCAGTAATTTCTAGTTCAAGATACTGAGGTTCCACCTTATGTTTTTTAAGTAATTTCAATACATTATCCACAAAGTCATCACGGCGGAATTGCGCTACAGAGAGATTAACGGAAAAGCGCAGTGGGGCAAATCCCTTTTTCACTAGTGCCTTATGCTGTTTAAGTGATTGGTCAATGACCCATAACCCGACTTCGTGGATTAAGCCAGTTTGTTCAAGCATTGGGATAAAAACATTTGGTCCCACTCTTTGCCCTTCATCAGTCGTCCATCTAAGTAATGACTCAACACATTTATTTGTCCGTTATTACAATTAATTTGTGGTTGGAATTGTAAATAAAACTCTTTATTTTTTAAAGAACTAAAAAAGTTTATTAGTTAGTAGTGTATATTCTTCAATATGTGTTTTAAGTTCTTCGGTACTAAAGACTACTTTACTATCGGATATTTTCGCTTCATAGGCAGCAATATCGGCATTTTCTAAAAGGGTGTAGCATCTCTCCCATCTTCAGGGAATGTGGCAACACCAACAATTGTTGTCACAAATAGCGAGCCAATACTATCTGCTGGTAATATTGGGTTTACAAAAGCATCCGTAATCTCGTTAGCGCAATCCATTACTTGGGCGATAGTTTCGGCAATTGGCATAACGATAATAAATTTATCTTCGGCAATACGCGAAAGCACGCACCCATCTTTCATAAGCGTTTGAAGAATTGATGCGGATTTAATTACAACTTGCTCACCTGTTGCGTGTCCGAATGTATCATTAATCATCCGTAGATTATCAAGTTCCACATTAAAGACGACTAACTTATCAGCGTCATCGCGATTAAGTAATAGCTCTTCTAAATTATTAATAAGCATATTGCGGTTTGGTAAATTAGTTGATTTATCAATATACGCAAAATCATATAGTTGCTTTTCATAAATTATTTTCTTGCGTGCATCACCTAATACATTAGCAATAATTTTTAAATAGTGTAAACGACTTTCGACAACGGTTAGTTCGTTTTTTTCTTTATATTCAACAACAAAGAAACCACTTAGTTTTTCTTCAACGAATATTGGTAAAGCATAGAAAGAATTAATGCCTCTAGACAGGAAGAAATTGGCACTTTCATCTTGTGTATGAGTACCTAAATTTGCAATATCATCACAGAAGATTGGTGAATGTTTACCTGCGAGCGGTTCTACTTGTGGAAACTCGCTGATTTTAAAAGAACGTCCTAACTGCAGAAGAAGTGAATTGTCCTCACTATCTCTTACATATGCATTAAGAATTGTTGCTCTTTCGCCTTTGTCATCAAATCGAAACAAATAAGCTTGATCATACTGTAATATTTCGGCGGCCATCATAAACATTTCATCAATTTTAGCTCGGACATTGTCTTGATTAACAGCGATGAAATTTGTGGAAATTTTTTCAAGAATTTCTTGTCCCCTCGAGAATCTTTGATAACCTTGAAACTTTGAATCATATTCACTAGTAACATAACGCACAGCCACGTATGAAAGTATGATAATAAATAGCCGCTTAGCATACTGCGCATTATCAAGGACAATAGTAACATTAGGAAATGTAATCCATAACACAATCTGTGTGAAAACTGTAAAAATTAAGAAGAATAATGTGTCGCGTTTACTATCAAGAACAATTGAATATAGTAAGAAGACAATATAAACTGCCCACACTGTTGATGCCCCCATATGCGCATCTTTAACGATGAAGAAGGTCATACCAACTACACTAGTGATGAAAAAGAGAATATTTTGAATAAGAATCTTCTTCGTAATATGTGGCACAAATAGAAAGAATATAGCAAAGAACCAAATAGAAACAGATAGAATAATTTCCCTAATGAAATCGCCATCTGTTAAGAAATAACCGGAGAAAAATGATGCAGCGGCACCAATCCCGAAAATTAGCGCTGCTGTTTGGAATAAGCGCAAGCGGCTTTCTTCTTATGTTGTCTTGGGATCAAGGGGTGAGAAGTCACGCCTTGTTTTTGTTTCGAATACCATTCCAAATTTACGCAGTGCGATAAATAATAAAACCGCAGGCGGAATCAGAAATGCAACAGTGAGCCGTGGTAAGTTTTCTAAACCGAAAAAGCGCGGGAATACACCAAGGAATATGCCGATAATAAAGGGTAATATGATTGAAATTAAGAAGATTGATAAAAGCCGTCTAAGCGGAGATTCACGATCAATTGTCCTGCGCCATCTAATAAGTATGACTAGAGAAATAATTGTATATGCTGAAGGGTATAATCCAACCCAAATTTGACCAATGTTATTAATAATTGCTTGAAATAATCCTGTTTCACCTGGCACGAATTCATATTGCATACCCATTAAAAAGCCAAAAGGACCAAATAAGATTATTGTTATTAGTGCAGGTAAATAAAATAAAACTTGTAAGAAGGGCTTTTTACTTGGTTCATTTCTTTTCGTTAGAATTATGGCGAAGCGGAGGAAAAAAACATAAAAAAGGCTCCACCCAAAAACACCAAGTGACTTCCACATTATTCTTGTTTCAGCACTATCAACAGAGTAGGCCATTGCATATGTAAATGACCAAATTGTTAACGAAATCATTAGGAAGAAAAACTGCCAATTCGTGCGACTTTTCGCATTAGTGGCCAAAGTATATATGCCAAAAAAACTATAGAAACAGGCGCAAAGATAAAAGATTATCGGAAGCAATGCATTATAATCCATAGTTTTTTGCTGTTCCTCCTACTATTAATCAATTATTTGATTAACACAAGCAAATCCTAACACATAGTTAGAAAAAAAGCACAACAATATTAAAAAAATGCAGAAATTATGAATATATTTTACAATTGGTGCTCTTTTTAACTGTTTATAAAACGACTCTATCACATTAATAAACTCTATAACAATAAATGTTTCGATGTAAATTTATGAATATTTTTTAAAATTTACAATATTGCTTGAAATACCGGTTAGCAACGGCTAACATTTCCTTGTTAGCAATGGCTAACTAGGGGATTTTATGATATTACCAATAGCAAATACGGAACGCGATTATGTCGTTTTAGAAGTAGCGGGTACGGATAAACTCCGACAATATTTAGCGTCCCTAGGAATTATTAAAGGTAAATCACTTAGGATTATGTCACAAGGTAAAACAGGCACGATTATTTTAGTAAATGAAACACGTCTTGCCCTTAATTATGACATTGCCAAGCTAATAACTATCGCATAAGGAATGGTAGCAATATGAATGAAGAAAAAATAATTATTAAAGTTGGAGATTTAGCAAAACTAAGTATTGTTCCAATTGGTACAAGCGGAGTAATCCACTTAGTAAGTGGCCAAGGACGGTTAGGGCGTCGGCTTCTAGATATGGGTTTAACACCAGGCGCTGAAGTGTTTTTGCGTAAACAAGCGCCACTTGGTGATCCTTTAGAACTTACATTACGCGGTTATGAATTATCTATTCGTAAAAGTGAAGCCGATTTAATTGTAATTAGAGTTACAGATTTAGATGCGAAAGGTGATAAATAAGATGAAGAAAAATATTAGAGTTGCCTTGTTAGGTAATCCAAATTCTGGAAAAACAACACTTTTTAATAGTTTGACTGGTTCAACGGCGTATGTTGGTAATTGGCCAGGTGTTACTGTTGAAAAGAAGAGCGGAACTTATTATTTTAAAGGCAAAGGTAAAGATAGAGAAGGCATTGACATTATTGACTTACCAGGTATTTATTCTTTATCTCCTTACACCCCTGAAGAAGTTATTTCACGAAATTATATATTAAAAGAAAATCCTGATGTTGTTATTAATGTAATTGACGCAACTAACTTAGAGCGTAATTTATATATGACAACACAACTTTTAGAAATCGATGTTCCTGTTGTTCTTGCTGTGAATATGACTGATGCTCTAGCGGAAAGTGGCAAAACAATTGACTATGCAAAACTTAAAGAAAAATTAAAAATCCCTGTAGTGCCGATTTCTGCATTAGAAGAAAAAGGGCTAGATAATTTAATGAAAGTAACAAAAGTTGAAGCGAATAAGAAACGTGAAGCTTATAGTGTTATTACTGATAAAAAAATTGAAAAAGTTACCGAAATTTATAAAAAATATAAAATTGCTAATCCGTTATTTCACGCGATTAAGGCACTAGAAAAAGATGAGATTGAAGAATCTGAAAATAAAGAAGCTTACGCTGATGTTCAATCATTAATGGCACAAGATAAAGAAGACTATGAAGCTGTAATTGCTGACTTACGTTATCAGTTTTTAACCCCATTATGCGCGGAAATAAGTACAAAACCGCATAAAAGTGAAAAAGAAAAATGGACAAAATCTGACCGGATTGACCAAGTGTTAACGCATAAAATATTCGGAATGCTAATCATGATTGTCGCCTTATTTTTTGTATTTCATTTTACTTTCAGTGGAGACCTACTATTTTTAAATGCTTTTGGTGTTAATTTTGGTGAAGGTTATGAAGGTTTCTTAAGTATTATGGTAGGTGGCGAAGAATATCGACCATTCGCCGGCCTTATTTACACTGATGGTGGGATTAATTCTATTGGTGAATTTTTCCATGTACTAGCAGGTGATAATGAAACTGGAATACTGGGATTGATATCTTTAGGAATTAAAGCACTATTACTTAAATGGAATGCTCCTGAATGGGTCGTTGGTTTTTTCTATGACGGGCTATTAAACGGTGTTACTGCTGTTTTAGGGTTTGTCCCACAAATTATGATTCTTTACACTTTCTTTTCGATTATGGAAGATAGTGGATATATGGCTCGTATTGCCTTTATGTTAGATCGTATTTTCCGTAAATTTGGTGTTTCTGGTCGTGCTTTTATTCCAATGATTATGGGCTTTGGCTGTGCAATTCCTGCAATGATTAATACACGCACACTAGCGACTGAAAAAGAAAGAATTAAAACAATTCGCGTTATTCCGTTTTTCACTTGTGGCGCAAAAGCTGAATTTATTGCCATTATTGCCGCAGCGATAGCAGCAGCAGTTGGTGTTGATGCTGGGCTCTTTACTTTTTCCATGTATATGCTTGGTATTTTAGTAGCGATTGTTTCAGTTATAGTAATGAATAAAACAACGCAAAGAGAAAAAGTACCACCCTTTATTATGGAATTACCAACATATCGTACGCCCCAATTAAAAGCACTCACGCGTCATGTTTATAACAAAGGTAAACACTTTGTCATCAAAGCATTTACTATCATTTTAGCGTCGACGATCGTGATTTGGCTTTTAGCAAACTTTGGTTGGGATTGGCAAATGGTCGATGAAAATGGTACAGGCTCAATTTTACAAAGTCTTGGTTCATTTATTCAGCCCTTATTTACACCGCTTGGTTTTGGTGTACAAGCTGGTGAACACGGCTGGACATTAACGGTCGCTTCAATCCAAGGTATAGTGGCCAAAGAAAATGTTACCGCAACAGCGGAAACACTAGCGAGTATTATTGATGTAGATGGGTTTACCGGTATTGTCGAAGCGATTGGACTAAGCAACGCTGCTGTTGTGGCCTTTAGCGTGTTCAACTTACTAACTATTCCTTGTTTTGCGGCTATTGCTACAGCTAAAGGTGAATTAAGTAATCGCAAAGTATATCGGTGGACAATTGCTTATTGGTTCCTTTTAAGTTATGGGTTAGGCGCATTAACTTATGTTAGTTTCGCTTATGTGTGGACACTGGCGATAACGATACCAGTTATAGCACTATTAATTGCCTTGCTTATTATTTATGATCGCCATAAAAAGAAACAAGAATTACTATTAGAAAATGAATAACAAAGGAAGATTAAAATTTTGCATTGGACAGAAATATTCACGATTATATTTATTATTGTTGTACTAACTAGCACTATTCTTTATTTTGTTAAAAAAAGACAAAAAGGCGAAACAGGATGTGGGGTTAGTTGTGGTGGGTGTCCCACGACAAATATTGACATTAAGTCATATTATCGTAAACATTATAAGTCGCTTAAATAAAACAAGAAATGATTATTAAAAACGGGCTGTTAATGAAGATTATATTCATAAGCAGCCCTTTATTTTTATGAAGTTTAAGTATTATTTATTTTTTAAGTACTGTTTAAGTGCTTCAAAGGATTCATCGCTAATAATATGTTCGATTTCACAAGCATCATTAAGTGCCGTCTCTTCACTTACTCCTAAAATACGCAGCGCCTTAGTTAGCACTTTATGTCTGTCATATATATTTTGTGCAGCATCAAGCCCTTTAGGCGTAAGGAAAATGTGACCGTCTTCATTAACGCTTATATACTTTTCTTTCCGTAAATTACCGACAGCGCGACTCACACTTGGTTTAGAAAAATTCATGTATTCAGCAATATCAATTGACCGAACAGGATGGACTGTCTTAGTTAAAATATAAATTGTTTTTAAATACATCTCACCAGATGGTTTTAGACCCATTTAACCGACTCCTTAAATATAAATTCTCTACATTCAAAATAACATAACACTACTGAAAAATCAATGATGTGAACTTCAATAATTCTAATAAAGTAGTGTATTCTACATTAGTGACTTAATAATAGTATCTTTTTATAATGCTCGTATCATTACTTTTATTGTAATTTACAGACAAAACTCAAGGATGAATATTATAGTTATCATTGACAATTGACAAGATGGAATGTATAGTTAGTACGAAGTTAGCGGCGACTAACAAGAATATCGCCGCCTTCTTTTTTACCATAAAGGTTAGCGTTCGCTAACTAATAAGCTTAAGTAATTAGGAGTTATAAAGCATAAATGATTAATCGAAAGTTACTGAAATTAATTGATAATCACAAACATATTATTTTCACTGTGATACTCATGGTATGCGGATTAATTACAAATATTGTAATAACTGGATCGCTTGTTTATTTAATAAAAGAAGTCGCTAATCATAGTGATGATAGTAGTGTATGGACTTATTTATGGCCTGCATTAATTGCTATTATTTCAATTATTATTCGTTATTTACTTTCAATTAGTGTTGGTTACTTGACAGATATTATTGGTCGTCAAGCAAAAAAAGACCTGCGTCAAAAAGTGTATAACAAGATTGTAAGACTTGGCGTGAGAACTACTGACGGGATGAAGGTGGCTGGTTTAACGCAAGTTTCACTTGAAGGCGTGGAGCAATTAGATTTATATTACTCAACTTATATTCCACAATTTTTCTACGCACTATTAGCGCCAATAATTTTGTTTTTTGTAACGGTATGGTTTGATTGGCGGTTTTCACTCGTGCTACTAGCAGCGGTACCCCTAATTCCACTTTCCATTATCGCTATATCTAAATACGCAAAACGGATCTTTGCTAAATACTGGGGAAAATACACAGCAATGGGTGATAAATTTCTCGATAGTATCCAAGGATTACGCGAACTTAAAATCTTTAAGGCCGATGCTTATCAGCAAACAAAGATGAATGAAGCAAGTGAAGAATTTCGTGTGATTACTATGAAAGTGTTAGTCATGCAATTAGCGAGTACAACGATTATGGATATTGTCGCTTATACTGGCGCTGGAATTGGTGTATTAATAGCAATAATTAGTGTTTTAAAATGGGGATTATCACCATTTAGTGCGTTATTTTTAATTTTAGTCGCAGTCGAGTTTTTCTTACCGCTTCGTGCGCTTGGCTCGGCGTTTCACGTTGCAATGAACGGGGCAAGTGCTGGTCAAAAGATATTATCACTGCTTGCAGAAGAAGAAACGCCATGGGGTACAAAAGAAGTAACGAATGCAAATATCGAAATTAAAGATGTAACTTTTGCGTATAACGGTCACGCTAACGTGTTAAATGATGTATCAATGACTTTTAAAGAGCAAGGCATGGTTTCGATTGTTGGTGAATCAGGAAGTGGAAAATCAACAATTGTTAATCTTATTACAGGTGCACTTAGACCGCAATTTGGGAGTGTGAGTGTTGGTGGCAAATTATTAGAAACTCTGTCGCGTGAAAGTTATTATAGTAATCTTGCGGTCATTAGTTACAATACTTATATTTTTAATGATACAATCCGCAATAATTTTAAATTAGCAAATAAAGATGTAACCGACGAAGAGATATATGCGGCTTTAACAAAAGTTAATCTTGCTGATTTTGTTGAAGCAAATGGTGGGTTAGATAAAGTTATTAATGAAGATGCGCTAAATATATCGGGAGGAGAAAGGCAACGCCTTGCTGTGGCAATTAATTTAGTCACTAACAAAGCGATATATATATTTGATGAAGCAACTAACAATATTGATATAGAAAGCGAAGCCATAATTATGGCTAATATTAAAGAATTATCGAAAAAGAAAGCGGTAATTGTTATTTCTCATCGTCTCGCTAATGTAGTGCCTAGTGATTATATTTATTATATGGAAAATGGTGAATTATTAGAAAGTGGTAACCATGATACTTTAATGGCGAATAATAGTGGCTACGCTAAATTATTTACGACCCAAAAAGCATTAGAAGAAGGTTACATGGAGTGTAATTATGAAAAGGCCTAATGTAATACGAAGAAGTGGGGCAAAAATTATGGCAAGTCTTGTCGTACTTTTAGGTAGCTTATCTTATATTATGGTTTTAGCAATTATTACTGGCTCATTAGGATTTATTTTCGCGATGGGTGTCACACTTTTAGGAGCAGTAGCGATAGCTAAGTTTTTAGGTGAAGCAATTGCACTTTCATATCCGCTAATTTTCAGTTTGTTAATTGGATTTGGTGTTTTACGCGGAATCCTTAGATACATAGAACAATACACAAATCATTATATTGCTTTTCGGCTTTTAGCGGTGCTACGCGATAAGATATTTAGTGCTTTACGAACATTATTTCCTTCAAAGATAGAGAGTAAACAAAAAGGATCAATTATTGCGATGATAACTTCGGATATTGAAATACTCGAGGTGTTTTATGCTCATACAATCTCCCCTATTTTTATTGCTATAGTTGTGTCGATTAGTGTTATTTTATTTGTTGGTTTTTCTTCAAGTTGGTTATTAGCGGTAAATGCCCTAATTAGTTATATTGTCATCGGTATTTTACTACCACTTATTACATCAAAGAAATTAAAAGTTTCGGGTGTTCGTTATCGCCAAAACTTTGCCGCCTTTAACTCATTTTTCCTTGATAGTATTAAAGGAATTAAAGATATTGTTTTAAACAATGGTGGACCAAAACGTGAAGTAGAAGTTAATGAACGTTCTGATATGTTGCTTAACGAAACAAAAAAGTTGAAAAAAGATACGACTAGGGCACACGCTACTACTGAACTATTTGTTTCCATCTTTATCTTTATTACATTAGTGCTCGGGGCGATACTTGTTATTCGTGATAATTTAACTATTGGGCGTATGATTATTGGCGTTGCTGCTATCTTCGGTTCATTCGGTCCTGTTATCGCTATTTCTTCTTTACCAAGTAATTTAACGCAAACATTTGCAGCAGGTGATCGTGTACTTGATTTATTAAATGAAAAACCACTGATTACTAAGATTGATAACGGAAGTGATTTTGAATTTGAAAATGTAACAGTTAGTAATGTGTCTTTTGCCTATGCTGAAAATGAAGAAATACTTAATGATGTTAGTGTACACGCTAATAAGGGTGAGATAGTTGGAATTGTTGGTCCTTCGGGATGCGGCAAATCAACATTACTAAAATTGTTATTAAGATTTTACAAAAAAGATGAAGGTACGATTTTATATAACGATATTGAAATAGAAAATATTAACAGTGATAACCTTTTAGATAATGTAACAATGGTCAGCCAAGACACTTATCTTTTTGACGACACTATTCTTGAGAATTTATTAATCGCTAAACGTGATGCAACATTAAAAGAGGTGGAAATTGCTTGCAAAAAGGCATCAATTTACGATTTTATTGTTTCACTTCCGCAAGGTTTTAATTCACGTGTAGGAGTGTTTGGCGATAATATATCCGCTGGTGAAAAACAACGCATTGGTCTAGCTCGTGCGTTCTTACGTGGTAGCAAATTAATATTACTTGATGAGCCAACTAGTAATGTAGATAGTATAAACGAAGGCATTATCCTAAGAGCATTAAAAATACATAAAGAAGATCGCGGCATCATTCTTGTATCACATCGTGAGTCAACAATGGCAATCGCTGATCGTGTCTATCGTTTTAATGGTGAAATAGTAGAGGAAGTTGAGGATAAATAAATGAAAGCAAAAAAGATATTTTGGATTATTTTAGGTTGTGTCAGTCTCGCACTTGGTGCAATCGGAGCCGCACTTCCTATTTTACCGACGGTTCCATTTCTTTTGCTCGCCGCTTTTAGTTTTGCCAAAAGTTCGAAACGTTTACATAATTGGTTTATTAATACAAAACTATATAAAAAGAATCTAGCAAGTTATGTTAAGGGCAAAGGCATGACTTGGCCGGCAAAAATAAAGATGATGATTACAGTGACACTTGTGATGTTACTTGGATTTATCCCGATGATGATTAAAAAAGTATATATTCCTAGCATTATTTTAGGAGTCGTGTGGATTTTTCATATCATTTGGTTTATTTTTGGTATTAAAACTTATAAGAAAAATAGCGAAGACTCGCTTTCAACCGAAGTAGAAACACCAAGCGAAACCGAAGAAAAAAACATTGAATAAAATTTAAAAAGTAAGTAAAAAATATAAATAAAATAGTATAAATAGCCTTTATTTTCACACAAATGGTGTAATATTATAATGTTGCCTTAATCTAAAGATTAAAGGAGGAAAAGCGACGATGAAAGTAGAAAATATTTATAAACAAAAATATGTGCTCACCACTAATTATTATGATCCAAGTAATAATATTGGTGTACAAGGCACACTTGATTTATTCCAAAATATTGCCGCCCGTCACGCTTATTTATTAGGTGCCGGTCGTGAACACTTAGAAAAAATTAACTTAGTGTGGGTTATAGCGCGCACAGAAATAGAGTATGTTACTTATCCTGAAACTCCGCTAGAAGTTGAGGTTGTGACTTGGCCACGTCCTGCAACAAGGTTTTATTTTGATCGCTATTATAAAATTGTAAACTCAGCAACGAATGAAATAATTGCTTACTCCAGAAGTAGATGGGTTTTAATTGATATTGATTCGCGTAAAATAGTAGGCGCTGATCGTTATGATTATCCGCTTGATTTCTATTATGAAGAAGAACCTTTCAATCACACCTTCCCGCGACCCAGTGTTAGTGATAATGTTGTAGGTAATTACACCGTACGCCCAAGTGATATTGATGAAAACGGACACTTAAATAATTCAAAATACGGAAATATAATCTATGATTATCTTGATTTACAAAAAGGTCAAAAGATTAAAAGTATTGTAATTAATTATAATAATGAAGCTTTACAAGGTGAAACCTTAACAATTAGTCGCAGCAGGGACGATGCAAAAGTCGTAATTTCTGGGCATAAAGGTGATACAATTGTGTTCAGTAGCGAGGTCAATATTCAGTAATGTTAACAACACTTGAACTATGGATTATTATTATCGGGATGGCTATACCATTCATTGCGACTGCGCTTGGTGCAGCAGCGGTATTCTTTTTCCGCGGGCCCATAAGTGAGCGAGTTAATAGTATTTTACTAGGATTTGCTGCGGGTGTAATGATTGCTGCTTCAGTGTGGTCATTAATAATGCCAAGTTTAGAATTTGCTGAAAATTCAGGCTGGGGTAAATTAGCGATTATTCCAGTTGCGGTCGGATTTGCATTAGGAGTACTCTTTTTATGGTTTATTGACCGTATTGTCCCTCATATGCATCAACGTAGTGAAGATGAAGAAGGATTACCAACTAAAAAACTAAGTCTTGATTCAAAATTATTTTTAGCAATGACAATTCATAACTTTCCTGAAGGTATTGCGGTCGGCTTTGCTTTTGCTGTGGCTTATACAGGTATTGTTAATCCTGGAAATGCTTCTATTTCGCTCTATAGTGCCCTAGCCCTCTCAATTGGGATGGCAATTCAAAATATTCCTGAAGGAGCGGCTGTTAGTTTACCGATGGCGCGGCGTCTTAATAATAAAGGTAAAGCATTCGGATTTGGTGTTGCTAGTGCAATTGTTGAACCAATTGGTGCAGTTTTGGCGTTTCTATTTGCCACGGTGTTTCAAACACTCTTACCGTGGTTTTTAAGTTTTGCCGCAGGAGCGATGATGTTTGTTGTTGTGGAAGATTTAATTCCTGAAGCAAATTTAAGTGGAACTGAGCACCAAGGCACATTTGCTGTAATGTTAGGCTTTATTATTATGATGATTTTAGATATAGTATTAGGGTAATAAATGCGCTCGTAGCTCAGGTGGATAGAGTACAACCCTCCGAAGGTTGGGGTCACACGTTCGAGTCGTGTCGGGCGCGCCATAAAGAAAGAGAAAAGCACCCAGTCGCGGGTGCTTTTTTGTTTATTGTTATTAGTAACTATTTAATATGTTCAGTAACAGCTTCACCAAATAAGTGACCAAGTTTAATAGTACCATCACTATCATAATGTGCCCAGTCTATTTCAAAATCCGGTTCATTGCTAAAAGAAAGTTGTGGGGTAAGTGTATCGACAATGATGTTTTTTGGATCACTTTTTGCTACATTACGCTTAGCGGTATTAATTATTTCGTGATGTGTCCAAAATTCAGCATCATTAATAAGGCCGTCAATAAAGTAAATGCCTGCTTTAGGTGCGTAATCTTTAAATTCGTTCCGTAAATCATTAACAAGATTTTGTAAATACTTTTCGTATTGAAGATGCCCACCATCAACTGAATCATTTTCACCTTGCATATAAAGAATAGCGCTGACAGTTGGATTATAGCCATCACGCTTTAATTTTGTAAGCATACGGTGCGCATAATTAGTGGCAAACACATAACATAGTCCAGGGATCCCACTTGATGGTGAGCGCCAAAATACTTCAAGGCTAGTGCCACCAATCGCGAACTTAATAATTTTAAATTCATCACTGCGCTGAGCTTTTTCTAAGTGCGCAGCAATCCCAATTTCAGGACCAAAACGTGTAGAGTCATATCCTTGTCCAACTCTGACAGGGACAAATTCATCATATGATTCATTATTACCATTATCACAGTTATAGGCAATTTCCGTTTTGAAAGGGGAAGTGTAGTAATTGACTAATTCAGGCGGGAAATGCCGGTCTAAATAACTAGTCCACGAATGGCCTTCCATATTTGATTGGCCTAAAAGAATGATGATTTTAATATCTTTAGGTTTGTTCATAAAGTTTATTTAACAATAATTTGTGTGCCTTGTAACACATCTAGTGTCTTAGCGTGTAAGTCTTTGTCATAGCTATTGACACCGTCTTTAAGGACGATAACTTTTGCTTCAGGTAAAGCGGCTTTAGCAAGTAAAGCATTACTTAAAATACAAATATTTGTCACTAAACCAACAAGCGTAATTTCTTCATAACCTTTATTTACAATATCGTTAGCGAGTTCAAGTGAACCAAAAGTTAACTTTTCATAAACTTTCTTTGCTTTTGGTAAGTAGGCTGCTACTTTACCATGAATATCATGACCCGGTGTACCTTTGATACAGTGTTTGAAAGGTAAATTACGCCCTTCTTCAGTTTCTAAATAGTTATCAAAATGGCTGTCTTTAGTGAAGACAATGTCATCTTTTGTTTTTAAGTGGTCTTCAATAGTATCAATGATTTTTTGTTCGATTTCATGGGCATCACTAAAGCCAAGTGCTCCATTAACGAAGTCATTTTGATAGTCCACAACAATTAATAAACGTTTTTTCGCCATTTGTTTTCCTCCTTCATGGCGGAGAAAGAGGGATTCGAACCCTCGCGAAGATTGCTCCTCCTATCGGTTTTCGAGACCGACCCCTTCAGCCAGGCTTGGGTATTTCTCCGTAATGCTAATTATAACAAAGATTTTATAGTATCTATAAAATATTCGCTTCTACGCAATGATAAAATTATTTTTATGTATAATATACATAGGTGATTTATGCAGGACATTATTAATTTCATATTAGAAAACTTACCAAGGGTAATACTACTTAGCGGCACAATAGTGATGTTAGTTATTGCTGTGCTTTTAATTATTCACGGTAATCGTAAAGATCTTAAAGACCAAAACATTATTTTAGGAAATATAACAACACCGCGGATTTTTCTTCTTGACTTAGGTGAAGGAAAAGTCACTTACTTTAATCGCGGTAGTTTTGGCGAACGCAAAAATGGTTTATTACCACAATTTTTTCAACAATTTACCGCGAAAGAAGTTGATCGACTTGATAAATGGGTTAACGCTTTAATTGATCCAAAAAGTGAAGCAAGTAAATTTTATAAAGTTGATGTTTTTGTGCGAGATATGCGTCGGTCATACGCTTCAATTTTAGAAGTAACTGGTGTCGATTATGAAAAAAAGATTATTCACCTTGAATCTTATTTGTATCGATATTTAAAGGCTAATGACCAAATGAATTTAACGGTGAAGAAAAAAGAGAATATAGGTTACTTAACTGAAGAAGAATTAGTAAAGGTATACAGACGCGCCCATAAGCGCGGGCGTGGCGTATATGGTGCGATTAGTATTGCAGTGACAGCAAGCGGAGCGCAAACGCACCGCGCAGAAATACCGCCGCATTTATGGTATGAGTTACAAAACCAAGTCGCTGTTTATCGGAAACGAAGTCGCGTCATTCGTTTTGTTGATAATCATACTGTTGGCATATACTTCCCGCGTTCAAGTGATGTTGATACCGCTATTGATGTGTTCCAATCAATAAAGAAACGCATGAGCGGTTATCTCCAAAAAAATGGCTACAACGAATATTCACTCGGGATTGGGTTAACGCGGTCTCGTCAATTTTCGGAGATGAATATGTTTTTTAAAACAGCGGAAGAATTAAGTCTTTATGCGCTTAAAGAAGACGGTCGGCTCTTAATTCATGATCCAAATCAAGAAATTAAAGACATGGACTTAAGTTTATATCGCAGTGAACTAACACAACTTGTGGCTCGCAAGGGAGTCGATACTTTATTTCAACCAATTGTTAATGCTAAAACAGTTGAAATATTAGGGTACTTAACGACCTTCAGCATCAGCGGTTCATTATTCGGGAGTTTCAATGAAGCTGCGCAATTTGCGCGAGAAAATAAGCAAAACGAACAGCTTGTAAAGATGGTGCTCCGGAAGGCAGCGGCCCGTTATTACAATATGCGCCGCAATAATAAGCAATTACTATTTGTCCCCCTTGGGTTAGGTGGAGTCGACTTTATTAGTGATGCTTTTAGTACGCAGCCATTTGCGAATGATCTCAAAATGGTCTTTATGTTAGAAGAACAAGATTTCGCTAACACATTTGTGAACATTGAAGATATGTTAAAACTGATTAAGAATATTAAAAAACAAAAGTATGAAGTGTGTTTAATCATTAGTGATACTGAATTAACACTGCCAGACAAAATTTATGGTGAAGTTGATTACTTTATGGTGAATGAAAAAATCTTAACCCATACAGTTAATGATGAACGGGAACGCTTATCCTTACTTTCATCATTAGGTAAATTATTACGTCATCAAAAACCAATAATGATTAGTGATTTGCCAAAGTGGAGTGAAATCGAGTATTATATTCGGGCAGGTGTAGATTATGTCGCTAGTGATGAAATTAGCAAGAAAGACAACAGCTTGCAAACTATTGATAAAAAGAAAGCACTAAGAATTATTAATTTTAGTAAGAGGAAATAAAGATGAGTAAGATTAAAATTGATGCAATTACAACCCAAAGTGAAGATTTTGCCCAATGGTACACTGATGTGTGTCGCAAGGCGGAATTAATGGATTATAGCGAAGTTAAAGGTTTTATTATTTACCGACCTTATGGTTATGCGATTTGGGAAAATATTCAAAAATATTTAGATGAAAAGTTTAAAGAAAAAGGTCATGATAATGTGTACATGCCCCTTGTTATTCCCACAAGTCTTTTTCAAAAAGAAAAAGATCATATCGAAGGTTTTGCCCCTGAAACATTAGTCGCAACACAAGGTGGTAATCAAAAGATTGAAGATCCACTTATTATTCGTCCGACAAGTGAAGTATTATTTTGTGATCACTACGCTAAAATAGTTAGCTCATATCGTGATTTACCAAAGAAATATAATCAGTGGTGTTCTGTCGTTCGCTGGGAGAAGACAACGCGTCCTTTTTTACGCGGTAGTGAATTCTTATGGCAAGAAGGGCACACGATTCATGAAACGGAAGTAGAAGCACGGACCCATGCGCTTGATATGCTTAAAGTTTATGAAAACATGGGTAAAGAATTACTCGCGATTCCGTTTTTAACCGGTACTAAAACCGAGAAAGAAAAATTTGCCGGCGCTGAACAAACTTTTACAATTGAAGCACTTATGCCAGATGGTAAAGCTTTACAATGTGGTACAACTCACTACTTTGGTGATGGTTTTGCCCGTGTTTTTAATATTCAATTCCAAGATCGTAATAACACTTTACAATATGTGCATCAAACTAGTTTTGGTGTTTCAACGCGTTTAATCGGCAGTGTTATTATGGCGCATGGCGATGATAATGGGCTTAGCCTACCACCACGGCTTGCTCCTGTTCAAGTTATCATTGTCCCTATCCAACAAAATAAACCAGGAATTATGCCAAAAGCCTTAGAACTTGTCAGTCGCTTAAAATCAATTGGTGTTAGAGTTAAAATTGATGACTCCGATAAGTCACCAGGCTGGAAATTTAGTGAACATGAAATGAAAGGTATCCCGCTGCGCTTAGAAATTGGTCCGCGCGACCTAAAGGCGGAAGTTTTAAGTGGTTCAATTCGTCATAGCCATGAAAAAATTAGTTTTGCCGATAAAGATTTAGAAGAAGTAGTGCCGGCACTCTTAGAAAAGATTCATGAAGATATGTATCAAAAGAAACTTACTGATTTACTTAATCACACCATTGAAGTAAGAAGTATTGAAGAACTTGAAGATGCCCTTAACAACAAATTAGCGTACGCTAAGATGATGTGGAGTGGTGATCAAGAAGACTTAGATGTGATTAAAGAAAAATATCAAGCAACCGCTAGAGCCTTACCTTTTAATCAAACTCCATTTGCTAAAAAGTGTTTAATCAGTGGGAAACCCGCTAAATATGTTGTAATCATCGCTCGTGCCTATTAATTAATTTACAAAATATTAAGCATGTGATATTATTTAGCAAGACGGAGTAGTACCCAAGTTGGTGAAGGGGCTTCCCTGCTAAGGAAGTAGGTCGGGTAACTGGCGCGTGAGTTCGAGTCTCACCTACTCCGCCATTAGTTAATCAGCAGATTTGATGAAAATCTGCTTTTCTTTATTTTGAATTTAAACCACAAACAAAAATGTGATAAATATGTTTTAAATAAACATTTTAACAAAAATAAAAATTAAGAATTATAGCGTCTTTATTATTATTATATATTGGATAAGATTTCACTGAATTTCTTCAAAAAACAATATGAAAAGAGATTAAACAATATTGAATAATCGAAAAATGCGAAATTGAAGGAAAACAAAAAAAACATTAAGGGTAATAAATAGGAGTTAAGATGATATTAAACGAATTATTCAAACAACACTCAATATTACTTTTGTTATTTGCTGTTTTAGTATGGACCATTTTCAAGTTTCCCAAAATTGTAAAGCGCCAAAAAGCTAATACAAATAATAGTAGAATGTACTTCGCAAAAAAACATTATAATCATAGTGGGAAAACTAGAAAACAGGTATTAGGTAAGGATAATGATTTAAAAGTTAATGAGCTACCATTATTCAATCACCCAAATAAGAAAGAGTGTTTTGTAATAACTAAAGCAATGCATGATAGAATTGGAAAACATAAATTTATACCATTATATAAAAGCGGAGATAATATTGCTGGAGTAATACTTACAAGTAAAAGTTCTTATGGCAAGAAAAAAACTTTCAAATAAAAGGTGGTTATTTAGGACATGAACTTCATCACTGTATTGCAAAAATTAATTTAACAAAAAAAGATTTACGTTATTCTAATAATATTTCATATGACGAATCTAACTATTTACAATTTTTAAAAGCGAATAAAAAGAACTTAGAAAAATATAATGAGTTCATAAATAAAAAGCAGTTATCCAAATAACTGCTGGAATGATGCGATCAGCCCGCTTACCCGCAAATAATGAGGGGCGGTTTAAATACATATTGTAAATGCTGATACTGATCCCTTTAATACGGCCCTAGGTTTACGTGAATGCATCACTCTCACTACTTAGTGGGTAAGACCGCCAAGATTCCTCTTGCATCTTCATTATTAGATATTATTAGTTAAATGTCAAGTTTTAGAATAAATAATATTTTTTTGTAATAAAACAACATGTAAAAGTTGATTAAATAATTATAAAAATATCATTTAATTGTAAAAAAATATCACTATTTTGTACCTTTCTAAGGCGCGAGATATTAATTTTTGTATAATATATACAAAGCCTTGATTATGCATTAAAAAAAGGATGCATATTGATCAGAGTTAAAAAGAAAGAGGCCAATAGAAGATGTTCTTACAAAACTTATTAGAAACCCTTATTAAACTAGATGTAAAAACAATGATGGGTGTTTTAATTTGTGGCAATTTAGTGTTATCACTTTTAACACTTCGTTATTACATATATCACGATTCAAATTATGATAAAACAATAATCCAAAGATTTGGTATTGCTAAAATTTTACAAGCAATCGCGTGGTTATTTTTATTTTTTAGAGGGGAAATAAGTGATGTTATTTCTGTTTACTTTGGTAATATATTGCTCTTTGTCAGTTTTTATTTAGATTCGTTAATTGTTTTACGGCTAAATGATAAGTGGACAAAGGGCTGGGTGTTAACACAAAGTGTTTTATTAGCGGTAGCAGTTATCTTATTTTTAGTTTTTGAAATTACGCTTAGCGCTGCGCATATTAGGGTTGGGATTGCTTCTTTAGCGGTATTTTTAGTTTTTGCCGCCCCTAATGTTTTAAGTATTTTAAATAAAGAGAGCACGAAGTTTCAAAAAGTCATTGCCGCAATAAGTCTGCTCTTCCTTATCTTCCTCTTATTACGAGCATTTAATTCCCTATTTGATAATGAGATTGTACTTTTCACTAATAATTTCTTCCAAATTGGTACATTCCTTGCCTTAGTGTTATTAATGTTAACTAATGGCGTAGGATTTTTACTTATAATGTATGACCGCTCTTATGCATTAGTGAAAGAAAGTTCTAATTTAGATCCGTTAACACGCATTTATAATCGGCGCTTTTTTATGAATAAAGCTGAGTCCTATTTTAAGCGGCACAGCAAGAAGATGGTTACTTATCATTTCTTTTTATTGATATTGATTTTTTCAAGAAAGTAAATGATACTTATGGACACTTATTTGGGGACGAAGTATTAAAGGTTGTAGCAAAGACAATCGCAGAAAACATTCGACCATTAGATCTTTGCTGCAGATTTGGCGGGGAAGAGTTTTTAATTTATTTACATGACACTAGTAAAGAAGAAGCGATCACAATCGGTAATAGAATTCGGGAAGTAGTGCAACTATTAGAATTTAAACAAGTTAAAGAATATAAATGTACAATTAGTGTCGGTGTATATTCCGCTAAGCCAAACACCGAAACAAACCTCCAACAGTTTATTGATAATGTTGACCAAGCTTTATATAAAGCAAAAGCTTCTGGTCGTAATTGTGTAATGAGTTTTGATTAAATAAATATAGAGGAGCAAAGTTATGAAAACAGCAATGATGACAGGCCATGTGACACGCTTTGGTGATTTAGAGTTTGCTTTACGACTTATTAAGGAGTTAGGTTTTGAAGCTGTTGATTTAACAATGTATGACACCTTTGGTGGTGTTGCTGTTCGTAATCGTGAGTTATTTACTGGTGACATAATTGCAAACGCGAAACGCATTAAAAGTATCGCTGAAGAGATTAATCTTCCGATTGTGCAAGCACATACCCCGTTTCATGTTTATCGTAAGGACGATGAAGAATATAATGCATACATGTTAGAAACACAAAAATTGTGTTTACAAATAGCGGGCATCATTGGCATTCCTTATGTTGTTATTCATCCAGTGATGAACGCTGATAATGAGTTTAATAAAAAGTTTTTTGATGAACTACTTCCGCTAGCGAAAAAAATGAATGTTGTCATTGCAACCGAGAATATGTGGGAATGGCAAGTAGGAGCAATTCATTGTGATTACTCAACTTGTTCAACTCCTGAATCATTTTTAAGCCTTTTAGAATATATTAATCATCCTAACTTAAAGGCGTGTGTTGATGTTGGTCATGCGCAAATGTTTAATGGTTTTGATAAAAGTGTATCACCGAAATTAATGATTGAAAAACTTGGTCATAAATATTGTGTTGCACTGCATCTTCATGATAACGATGGTGTTAATGATTATCATAAAATTCCGTTTGATGGTGTAATTAATTGGGAAGAAGTTTATGATGCTTTAACAAAGATTAACTATCAAGGTCATCTTGTTACAGAAACGAGTTTACCCCGTGAATTTAATCTCGAAGAAAGTAAAGAGTTTTGGCTTAAACAAAGAGAAGCTGCGGACAAAATTAAAAGTGAATTACTTAAAAGACGCGCTTAATGCTCTGATATTTTAAATAACATTCGAACATAATGTTTAGTATTATATTGCCGAAATAATTATAATGTTTATTGCGATAACCTTGCAAAATGGCACTCTTTTTAATTTGGGATTAGTTTTCGTTAAAAAATAGCGACAATTTACGCATTTTAAATTGAAAATGGTTGTGTTTACATGCTAAAATATTTATACAAATAGACGGGGGATTTATTATGTTTTTAATACTTTCAGAAATGCTTAGTGAATTGCAAATTCAGGTTATACAACTCTTAGTTGTTTTTGTTTTTATAGTTACACTTGATGTACTTTTATTAATTACGCTTAAACGTATATTCCCCAAAGTTACGCTTATCGTACTTTCAGTTGTCTTGTTAGTGCTCGGTTTATTTGATTTAACATATGCCTTTTACTTAGTTGCTTTAATTTATATGTTATGCGCTATGACGTTTATTTTTGGTAATATTGTTGAATTTAGATGGTTAATCTCCAATGCCGCCACACCAAAAGACCGTCGCTTCCAGCGTGATTTTCGTAAGATTTACGACCAAGAGGATTTAGTAAATCAACTTGTATCTGCGGTATTTTCGTTATCAAAAACTAAAACTGGTGCGCTTATTACTATTGAACGCACTAATCAATTAACGGAATTAATTAAAAATGGCAGTCCGATTCATGCACCGGTTAGTGCACCTTTATTAACGACTATTTTCTATAATGGGACGGCACTTCATGACGGTGCCGTTGTAATTCGTGACGATACCATTTTAGCGGCTAGTGTCTACTTTACACCATCAACCAAAGCACTTGCAGGAAAGGTTGGCTCACGGCACCGCGCAGCATTAGGAATTAGCGAAATTAGTGATGCTGTTACGATTGTTGTTAGTGAAGAAACTGGTCGCATTTCCATTGCTTATCGCGCTGCTTTACAACCTGTGAGTCCTGAAGACTTTAGAAAAGTATTAGTCGATCATTTATTAACGAAATAAATTATTTAAAGAGGTTATATATGAAATTATTTGGAACAGACGGAATTAGAGGACCGGCAAATGTTTTACTGACGCCAGGCTTAAGTTTTGATATTGGAGCTTTTTTAGGTCAATACCAAAAGAAAAATAAGATTTTAATTGCTTATGACACGCGCAGAAGTGGAATTGTTATTTTTGCTAGCTTAGTTGCGGGTATTTTAAGCAGTGGGGGTGAGGCTAGTTCCATTGGTGTTGCGCCAACACCTGCCTTAGCGTATTTATGTAAAAAATACAATTATGATTACGGCATCATGATTAGTGCGTCGCATAATCCTTTCCAAGATAACGGCATTAAAATATTTGACACAAATGGTTTTAAAATTGCTGAATCAATCGAAGAAGAAATTGAAAAGTATATTGCAAGTGACACACGACTTAAACTTAAAACAGGCGGTGAAATTGGCAAATTTACCGACAAATCCGAGTTAATTTATGAATATGTTGATTACGCTAAGAAGGCATTTCGCGGTGGACTCAAGCTTAATTTATTAATTGATGGCGCTAACGGGAGCGCTAGCAGTGTTATTCATCATATCGTTGCAGGCACTAGTTTAAATGCCACAATTATTAATGTTGAACCAGACGGTGTTAATATCAATGCAGACTGCGGTTCTACCCATTTAGATAAACTCCAAGACACAATTAAAAAGTCACCTGGTAAATATGACCTCGGTGTTGCTTTTGATGGTGACGCTGATCGTGTTTTATTTGTTGGACCCAAAGGTGAAGTACTTGATGGTGACCATGTATTATATCTTTTAGGGAAACATTATAAAAAAATCGACACATTGACAAAAGATACTGTCGTTGCCACAGTGATGGCAAATTACGGACTTGGTGCAGCATTAAGTAAATTAGGTATTAAATTAGTCGCCACTAGTGTTGGCGATAAACACGTTCAACGGGAAATGATTGAACACGATTACTTAATTGGTGGTGAACAATCAGGTCATACAATATTTAATGGTTATATTAAGACGGGTGACGGCATTTATACGATGATGAAAGTACTAGATGTCTTAGCGGCAGAAAAAACAACATTTAGTGAATATGTTAAAGAATTTATCAAATTTCCACAATGTTTATTAAATATTAGAGTCAAAGATAAAAAGATGGCAATGACTGATAAAACATTGCTTGCGGAAATTAAAAAGAGTGAAGCTAAACTTGGTGGTCATGGTCGTATTTTAGTTCGCGCTAGCGGAACTGAAGAATTAGTAAGAGTGATGGTTGAAGCTGAAACCGAAGCGGAAGCAAAAGCAACAGCAGAACACTTAGCGTCTTTTGTAAAATAGATGTAAGTTGTAAATTAAAAAATTATAATTATTTAATTCACATCCTAAATAATGGGGTATAATTTTATTTATGAAAGGGGGCATGTCAATGGAATTAAATGAAAAGATAATTGCACGTTTAATTGAACCCGCTGACATTGCTTTTCTTAATCAAAAACAACCATTTGACTTAGCGGTTCTTTACGGTGAATTAGACGAAGAGAGCCAAGCATATTTACTTAGTTTATTAACTTATGAATCACGCGCCGATCTTTTAAGCTTCCTTAATCCAGAAGACGCTGCTGAATTTTTGGAAGAAATGGAGATTGAAGAACAACAAAATATTTTAAGTTACTAAGTTACGACGCTGATAGTACAGCTGCGGTTAGCTCGCCACACTTTATTTCTTTCCCAAATACGACAACAGTTAAAAAAGCAACGTATAATACGATTGCTAATGCCGCTGATAATGATGAAATTGATGTTATTTTCTTCCACGATGAAAATAATAAATATGTAGGGGCTACTACCATTAAAGACTTAATTGCCGCTCGTTCAACAACTCCAATTAGTGAAGTTATCGACACTAATTTCCCGTTCGTGTATGAAGACGAAAAATTTACTAGGGCATTAAAAATGATTCGTGATTATGACATATTAATGCTTCCTGTATTAACGCGTGATGGTGAAATGATTGGGTTCGTTTCTGAAACTGACGCATTAAATTTAATGGCGGAATCGCATGAAACAATGATGCGCCAATTAGTGAAAGTTGCCGAAGATGATGATAATCTTCCACCACATAAAACAGCCTTAACACGGTTACCGTGGCTGCTCGTCGCGGTCGTACTTAACTTACTAATCGCTGGCACACTTACATCATACGAAGGACTTTTAAGTACTTTTGTGGGCTTAGTCTTATTCCAACCAATGATTCTTGGGATGGCTGGTAATATTGGTACACAAAGTATGGGGGTCACAATTTTAAGCTTACATAGTGGTGAAATTAAAATTAGAAAACATTTTGGGCGTGAACTTTTAATTGGATTATTAAATAGTTTTGCTTCCGGTGTCGTCGGGTTTGGTATTGTTTTCTTATTCCTTACTATTTTAGGTCAAGATAATGCTTTGATGTATGCTGCAGTAGTAGGCTTATCACTCATGTGCGCAATGATTATTAGCTCATTAGCAGGTGTGTTAACGCCAATTATTTTGCTCGCTGTTAAGCTAGACGAAAAAGCAGCGTCTGGTCCGCTTATTACAACGATTAATGACTTCTTTGCCTTACAAATTTATTTCTTAATCGCGACACTTTTGTTTACAGTACTTTAATAATTTAGTAGAAGAAGTAAAAAGAAAAGCCGGCTTAACGCCGGCATTTTTCAACTTTTCAATAATGTTAGACAGTATAATTTGGTCCAAATTGACCTTTATAGTTCCATGCATCAGCAATGTATTTAGCGCGATCAAGTTTTTTCGCTCCTTGAACACCGATAAAGACATTTGTAACACCAGGTTGTGGTGCTGTGTCAGTAAAGTCAATTTGTAACACGGTTGGGGTTTGGAAACGTTTGACATCCGCTGATTCAATATCTTCAACTTGTTGCTCAGTAATACCGTCATTAATATAATAGTGGGTATTAAGTGCATCCCCAGCATACTCTTCAAAACGAGCAGCGTTACGAAGTAAGAAAGCTTCAAAAGCGGTTTCAGCATAATTATCAACTGGATCGCTATCTTCTTTCTTCCAATCTTCTTTATCTTTACGTTTTAATTCTTGATCCACAAAGATTGTTTTAAGTTCAATCTTCCGGCCATCATCAAGTAAAGCTTTACCATCATCCGCTAAATATTCAAAGCCTTCGCGGGCATCAGTACATGCGGCACAAGCTTCGTCTTTTTGCACGAATACGACAAAGAATTTTTGGCCTTTTAAGCTTTCACTGCCACCTTCAGAGTTTTGTTTAATTTCATCAAGTAATTTATCAGCGGCACTATTTTCCGCACCAGCAAGTGAGACTTGGAATTGTTGATAATATTTTTCCGCACTATTGTTGCGTTCATCAATTTTACGAATACCGTCAACGACACTAGGAATAGCAAAAATGATACCAAAGATAATGCCAACGATTAAAAGCGGTTGGACCCAGGCTGTTTCTTTAATCCAGCGCCAGATAGCTACAAAGAAACCACCGATAGCACCTAAGATTTTTTTCATGAAAAGTTCCTCCTTCTATTAAATAATAGAGCACGTATAATAATAACACTCTCAACATATATTTTCAAACAAAAGCGATAATAAAAAAAGCAATTTACTAAACTTTTGCTCAACGACCTACAAAACGAGACTCTTTTTGATTAAAACAATTGTTTTAAATAGTTATATTTTGCAAGTTTATAAAATTAAACCTATAATTCAAGAGTGAGGTAATTATGGGCATTCGTTTTGGTATCAAAAATAAAATTAGAGAGTGGCTCTCCAAACGGCCACGATTAAAAGTGGCAACGGAATGGTTGTATCTTTTAATGTTAGTACTTATCAGTTCATTTACGTATGCGTTAGCGTTCCGTCTATTTATTAGTCCGTCGCTTGAAACACTCCATAGCGTTAGCGGTAATCAAATCGTCTTCGTTGGTGGCGGGGTGTCTGGCCTTAGTCAAAACTTAGTGAAATTAATTCATGATATTATTGGTTGGCAAGCGATTAATCCTCGTGTTTTACAATCAGTTCTATATTTTACATTAAACATTCCAGTCTTTATTTTAGGATGGATTAAAGTTGGCCGTAGATTCACAATTTTCTCCGTTGTTAATGTTTTATTAGCATCACTTTTTATTAGTATTATTCCTGTTAGTTGGGAAAAAGCTGTCATTTATGATTCACAATTAACACGAACATTATACGCTGGCATCCTCGCGGGCTTTAGTGCAGCAGTTGCCTTTAGTGGCAATGTGAGCAGTGGCGGGATGGATATTATCGCCTATTATTTTGCCAATAAGAAAAGTGAAGGTGTTGGTAAATATAATGTGCTCTTTAATGTCATCGTTGTAAGTTTCTACTTTATCCTCAATTTAATTCACCCAAGTACAAATATTGATATTGCCAATACAAACTATACGAGCGCGAATGTCGCAACGACAAGTTTTATTTCAAGTGTAACTTATCTTGTAATGAATTCATTTGTGATTGATTTAATTAATGTCCGCAATAAGAAGTCGCAAGTGCAAATTATTACTAATGATGAGGAACTGGCAAAGATTCTTATTTCTAATTTCCCTCATGGAGCGACGACGATTAAAGGTGTTGGTGTTTATTCACAAAGTGAAAAGTCAATTATTTATATGACTGTTTCTTCAAATGAAGTAAATGATGTTGTCCGTCTAACCCATCAAGTTGATCCAAAAGCTTTTATTAATGTTTATGATTTAAGGCAGGTGTTTGGTAAATTTTTTATTTCACCAATTAAATAAAGAATATAAAAAGTATAAAGAAAATGCGCCTTGTACAAGCGCATTTTTTATCATAATGTTTATCTTTATCGCATTCTAATAGCATCAATTGGTTTCTTGCGACTAAGGCGGAAAACAGGGATGAAACTAGAAATAAACGCGACACCAAAAGCAATGAGAATTAAGAGCGCAAATTGGCGAAGTCCAACATTAATAAAGGAAAGATAGAAGTTAATACTCTTCCCAACATAATGATTAATAACGCGGGCACCAATAATGGCAACAATGAGCGCAACGATTAGATTAATCGAAGCGATGATCCCTGCTTCATTCATAAAGATTGAGGAAACATCAATTCCGCGCGCCCCAATTGCCCGTAAGATTCCGATTTCTTGTTTCTTAAAGGCGACACTAAGTGTAATGAAGTTTAAAAGCAGGAGTGCAGCAAAGATGGCAAAGATAACACCAGCGACAACAAATAAGCGGGAAATTATTTCAATAAATTCACCAATAAAGTTAATCATCGATGAAACTTCATTATTAGTGCGGTAATATAATCCTTCTTTTTGATGTAATAAATCGTTATTGAGATTCACTAATTTAGTGATAAGGGTTCGTGAGTTACCATGATAGGTAATCGCTAAGTCATAAGCGCCTTGCCGCGAAAGTCGTAAACTCGGTGCATCATTTTCTTGGATGAAAATGCTGATATCTTCCCAGGCATAATTGAAGCGTAAGTAGTCAAACGTAAAGCCAACGACCCGCAGGGTTTTATTAAGCTCGTCACCACTATAACTAGCAAGATTAAATGACACGCTGAATGGGTCAAAATCATTTTTTATGCGGGCATTAACAAGTGGGCTAATTTGATTTTTGCCTGTTAATGCTGGCTGAAACGGATTTGTGTCATAGAAAGTTGTGAGCAATTCATTAGCGTAATATGTCCGGTATTTAGTTTGTTCGACGCCCGTCCATGTTGTGTAAGCAGGAACATCATCGGGACTAGCAAACCCATAGGCTGTATAATATTCGCGGAGCATGTTTTCAATCGCTGCATCATTATCTGCGGTTCCAACAATCATGGCAATAAATTGATTTTTAGCGGCTTCAACAGAATCATTTAATCCTCCTGGAATATCTTGCCACATATATGCATTCGCGCTTAAAACAATGTCAAATGGCGCCAAATTATCTAAAGTAATATCATCATTGAATAAGACAACATCATCACGAAGCGCTAAAGTTTCAATGCGGTCAAAGCGATTAAGATAAATGGATAAATCAATATAATCAGTGCTCGTTAAGTTTACGTAGCTGTCAATCGGAACTTGATATTGGCGATTAAATTCAACTTGCATATTAAATACAGAAGGATGGACGAGGAGTGAAGTATGGAAACCACTCGCTAAATATTCACGAATTTGCATTATCGTTACATAATCAATTAAGTCTTCTTCATTATTGGCAGTATCACCACTAGTAAAGCGCTCAATGTCTAATTGGGTAGCAAAAACGCCCGTAATTGTAAACTGTTCATTTAACTTTTTACCGACTAAGTCTTCGGGCTTTTCAATTTTATATTTAAACCCGGCCGCATTTACATACCCATATTTCTTAAAGCCTTGATAAACATATTCTGGCACAGCGGCTTCGGTGGTAACTGTTGGCAATTCGCCAGCGAGCAAAGTAAGATGCGCGGTATTTAAGTCTGCTGCTGTAAGGGTAACAAGTGAACCGATGCCAAAATTATAAAGATCAAACCCGTACTCTGGCCGTTCATCAAAATTATTCGTGTAACTATATTCAATGGTCACGGCAGGGAAGAACTCAAGCTCCTCATCAATTTTCTGGAGTTCAATTAGATCTTCATCCTCAAGACGTAGATTACGGGTATAGGTCCAACTATCATCATACGGACTTTTTATGCGTTCATATTTTGAAATTGTGGAGTACTTTATATCTAAATCAAGCATTGTATTGATTGTAGATTGTGTGCGTTTAAAAGATGCCATCGCATCTGTTAAGCCAAACATGGAAAAAGCAGTGGAGGCTAAGATGATACTTAAGACTAAACGCCCTGTTTTATGTTTTAAGGCGCTAGCGCCAATTTTAAGGGCGGACTTAAAGGGCATCTTTGATTTAATAAGTTCTAACTTTTCTGTTTTCGGATAAGCTTGTGGTTGTATAGTATCTTTAAATTCATAATCGTTATTTAACACCTTAATTAATGTTTTATTGCGGTTTTGCCGTAAATATTCGTTAATTTTAGCTAAATCTTCCGTAGTTAATTCATATCCCGCTGTGACTGTAATTCCCTCTTCACTAAAGACTGTTTTTAATTCTTGTGCTTCATTTTTTTCTTTTGAAACATCACGAATTACTTTTCCATCACTAAACTCAATAATGCGGTCCCCATAATTTTCCGCGAATTCATGGTCATGGGTAACAACGATGACAAGTTTATCTTTTGATAACTTTTTTAGTGTTTCAAAAAGTTGCTTCCCAGTTGCACTATCAAGTGCACCAGTTGGCTCATCGGCCATAATAATTTGTGGATTCTTAACAAGTGCACGGGCAATGGCCACACGTTGTTTTTGCCCACCCGATAATGTATTTGGTTTGCGATGCGCATAACCTTGCATATCAAGAATGTTTAAAATTTCATTAATTTTTTCATTTGAGGCTTTAAGCCCTTGAAGTTCAAGGGCGATACCGATATTTTGGCCAACTGTAAAGTCGTTTAAAATATTGTATTCTTGAAAAATGAAGCCGACCATTGTATTGCGGTAACTATCATATTCATCTTGCTTAAACTTTTTAGTGGATTTTCCTTTAATAAGTAAGTCACCACCAGTGGCTTGATCAAGACCGCCAATGACATTTAATAAAGTTGATTTTCCTGAACCAGATTTCCCTAACACAAACACCATTCCTGTTTCGGGAAAAACGAGTGAAACATCATCAAGTGCCTTTACAGTAGGGCCTTTCTTTTGGGTATAATACCTTTTTATATTGACAAGCTCTAACATAAAAAACTCCTTATTCCTATTTTGTATAATAAATTATAGCATTATAATAAGATAAGAAGCACATTTGCATTATTCTCTTTAATTTGTAATTAAAAAGACTATAATACAAGATATGAGAAACAAACAACTACGCACACTTTTAGCAGTAACGCTGACCTTAAATATTATCCTAGCGATTATTAAGCTAGGTGCAGGTTATTTATATAATTCGCCTTCGCTTGTCGGTGATGGCTTTAATTCGTTTTTCGATATTTTTATTAGTGTGATGCTCCTTATTGTGATGAAGACCGCAAGTCGCGCTCCCGATGAGAATCATCATTATGGTCACCAAAAATATGAAGGTTTAATCTTCTTTGGTCTTGGTCTATTTATTTTATTTACGACGCTCTTATTAGGGGTTAATACCGTTAAAGATTTTATTGCTTATTTTAAGGGAGCTGAATACACTTTGCCTGGAACTCCCGCTTTAATTGTAGCGATTGTAAGTGTCTTTATTAAAGTGTTTATGTTTGTGATTAATTATCGGGCGTACCTAAAACTTAAGCGACCAGCGCTCAAAGGTGATGCGATTAATCACTTGTCTGATATCTTTGCAACAGCGGTCAGTATTATTTCGATTGTGCTTGCTAAATTTAACTTTTATATTTTCGAATATATCGGAACATTAATTATTTGTGTGATTATTATTAATTCAAGTCTTAATATTGTAAAAGAAGCAGCCTATTACTTAACGGATGCTTCACCTAGTAAAAAAACAGTCAATAATATTCGCGAGTGTATCTTAAGTGTTGAAGGTGTCATTTGTGTTGATGACTTAAAAGTACGGCGGCATATGAATAATTATTATGTCGATGTTGAAATTGGTGTGCAAAAAGATTTAATCTTAGAAGAAGCACACGCGATTAGTGAAAAAGTCCATGCGTTAGTGGAAGCTAACTTCAAAGTATTACATTGTCACGTTCATATTAATCCGCACTAATTGGTGCTCAATTGTAAAGATTATTCGGTTTTTAACTTATAAAAAAAATTTTATTAGTTAAAGACCTATTTTTACTTTTATATTATGTATAATATACATGGATGGTTTAAATAGGAGGACTTATGGTTTTTGAAATTAAACACCCGCTGATTGCTGTTAAGCTCTCAATCATGCGCGATGAAAAGACAAAATCAAAGGAATTTCGTGAATCACTCGATGAAATTGCTTCGCTAATGTCATATGAAATATTTAAAGACATTGGTACTTACCCTTCAGACGATACATTTATGACCCCGACGGGCATAGAACTACAGAAAATTAAATTGAATTATAAGATTATTCTTGTCCCAATTCTAAGAGCGGGGATTGGAATGGTTGATGGCATAAGAAATATGATTCCGACCGCAAGGATTGGACACATTGGTATATATCGTGATGAAAAAACTTTAGAACCACACGAATATTATTTTAAATTGCCCAAGGTTGAGAATCCACTTGTCGTTTTAGTTGATCCAATGCTTGCCACTGGTGGCAGTGCAGTTGCGGCCATTTCCGCGATTAAAGCACGGGGCTATAACAATATTCGAATGGCTACACTTGTAGCAAGCCCAATCGGCATTGAGCGCGTAAGTAAAGCGCATCCTGATGTGAATATTTACGTCGCCGCCATTGATGAAAAATTAAATGAACATGGTTACATCTTGCCAGGGTTAGGTGATGCCGGTGACCGCATCTTTGGAACGAGGTAACGATTATGAACTTTAGTACGAATGCATGTATATTTTCATTAACTGCAAATAAACAATTAACAGAACAAGTTGCTACATTGCTTGGTGTTCCAGTATCTGAAGCAATTGTTACACATTTTGCTGATGGGGAAACACTTTGTGAACCTATTAGTTCAATTCGCGGGAAGAATTGTTATGTTATTCAGTCTACTTGTAAACCAGTAAATGAACGACTAATGGAAATTCTAATTTTCGCCGATGCTTTAAAAAGAGCGTCCGCTAGATCAGTTAATATTGTAATGCCCTATTTTGGGTATGCACGTCAAGATCGTAAAAACAAACCACGTCAACCAATCACTGGCCGTCTTGTTGCTGATTTAATTCATGCAGCTGGCATTAATCGTGTTGTAGTTATTGATTTGCACGCCCCACAAATTCAAGGCTTTTTCACTTGTTTAGTCGATGAAATGACAGCGGTACCATTTTTGGCAAAATATTTTAAAGATAAAGTCGATGATGATTGGGTGATTGTTTCGCCAGATCACGGCGGAATGGCACGGGCGCGTCGTGTTGCCGAATTTTTACATAAGCCATTAGCCATTATCGATAAAAGACGACCAAAACCAAATGAAGCGACGATTAGTCACGTAATTGGTGATGTTAAAGATAAACATTGTTTAGTAATTGATGACATTATTGATACTGGTGGTAGTTCGCGTGTAGGGGCACTTGCACTTTTAGAGCATGGCGCTAAATCTGTGCGCATTGCAGCGACGCATGGTGTTTTTTCACCAGGTTCCGAAGTAAAATTATATGATGGCGATATTTTTAAAGAAATTGTCGTTACTGACTCAATCCCAACACCAGAACACATGAAAGGGAAACCGCTTACTGTCCTGTCGCTTGCACCAATGATTGCTAAAGCAATTGAACATATTAATTCGGGACGATCACTAACGATTGTCTACGAAATGTTTAGTAATACTGAAGAATAAAGGGGCTAAAGTTAATGATCGCTTTTGATTATGAACATTATTTAACTATTCAAAAACGCGAGATTTTAAAGCGCATTAAACTTTTTGATAATAAGCTTTATCTTGAGTTTGGGGGTAAATTAATTGAAGATTATCACGCAGCGCGTGTTTTACCTGGATTTCATCCAAATGGGAAACTTGAAATTTTCTCCAGCTTAAAAGATAAAATTGAAGTCATTATCGTTGTTAATACAAATGATATTATTGCTAACAAGATTAGAGATGATAATAATATTTCCTATCAAGCTGAGGTTGAACGTTTAATTGATGACTTTAGGGCTCAAGACATCCTTATTAGCGGTGTTGTCCTTTCTTTTTATAGCGAAGGTGCTATTACCAACGCTTTTATCAAAAAATTAGCGCGTAATAATATTAAAACTTATAAGCATTATGTAATTGCAGATTATCCGCATAACTTAGAAAAAATATTCAGTGATGAAGGCTTAGGACGTAATGAATACATCACGACAACAAAGCCGCTTGTTGTTGTTACTGCGCCTGGTTCGGGAAGCGGAAAATTAGCAACATGTTTATCGCAACTTTATCACGATAATAAAAACGGTGTTAGAGCGGGATATGCTAAATATGAAACATTCCCGATTTGGAACTTACCCATTAATCACCCGCTTAATTTAGCTTATGAAGCCGCGACAGTTGACTTGGGTGACTTTAACGTTATTGACCCATATCATCTTGATAAATTTAATATTAAAGCCACAAATTATAACCGTGACGTTGATGCTTTTCCAGTGTTAAAAGCAATGTTTGAAAAGATGTATGGTGAAACGCCCTATGAATCACCAACAATGATGGGCGTTAATATGGTCGGCTTTGCACTTGCGGATGAAGCGGCGATTATTGAGGCAAGTAAAGCAGAAGTAATTCGCCGTTATTATGCGGCTAAAAAATATTTCTTCCTTGATAAATATAATGCAAGTAGTGTCGATAAAATTAAAATTATCATGAATAAATTAGGGATTATTGAAACTGATCGTAAATGTGTTTTGCCAAGTCTTACAAAGGCTGAAAAAACGCATGTTCCGTGCATGGCATTAACACTAAATGATGGCACTATTATTAGTGCGAAAACATCAAAATTATTAAGTTCAGCGGCCGCATTATTCTTAAATGCCGTTAAACACTTAGCGAAAATCAATGATGAAATTCCGCTTATTTCCCCTAATCTTATTGAACCAATTGAATCACTTAAAACACAAATCAGTGGTGTAAGCGATTCAGTACTTGATTTAAATGACACGTTAATCGCCCTATCAATTCAGGCCCCGATGAACCCGTTATCTGACTTAGCGCTGAAACAAATTGAAAAACTAAAAGGTGTGCAAGCGCACTCCTCGGCCCTACTTGATAAACAAGATTTACACATTTTACGTAAACTAGGCATTGACGTTACAGAAGAGAGTGTCCCAGCATCAAATAAATTATATTGGAGGTCATAATAATGTTACGCGATTTAGCAAAAGTGTTAGTTACAGAAGAAGAAATTAAAAAGATTGTGACGAAAGTTGCAACACGAATTGAGAATGATTATAAAGACAAAGAATTAGTGATGATTGGTATTTTAAAGGGTGGTGCCCCCTTTATGATGGATTTAATTAAACAGATTAATTTGCCACTTGTCATCGACTTTATTCGCGTTGAGTCTTATTTTGGTGGCACTACGCAAGGTGAATTAATTTTCCGAAAGGATATTGAAGTAGATATTGCTAATAAGCATGTTTTAATTGTTGACGATATTATTGATAGTAGTCGGACATTAAAAATGGTCATTGACTTATTTAAAAAGCGGAACGCTAGTTCAATTGAAGTCTGTACCCTTTTAGATAAACCAAGTGGCAGAAAAATTGAATACACCCCTAAATATATTGGCACCACCGTTGGTAATGAATTTGTTGTTGGCTACGGTTTAGATTATGATGAAAAATATCGTAACTTACCAGTTGTGGGTGTCTTAAAAGAAGAAGTTTATAAAAAATAATTAATTATCAGTGTAGTTATCAAAATAACCTTGAATTAATACAATTGGCGTGCCCTTATCACCAGAGCCACTAACTAAGTCACAAAGTGACCCAACAAGGTCAGTGATTTGCCGCGGTGTTGTACCAAGTGTTGCCTTAGTGCCAACAAGATCTTTTGGTTTAGCTTTAATTGAGGCTTCAATCGCTTTTGTGAGTTCAGCACCTGTTAAATTTTTAAAATCGTTATCGGCAAGATATTTTAATTTAACTTCACTAGGTGTGCCTAATAGTCCTGGCGTGAAAAAAGGTGATACAACAGGGTCTGCAAGTTCCCAAATATGGCCTTGCGGATCTTTAAAGGCACCGTCACCATAAATTAAAACTTCAACATGTTTGCCTATTTTCGTTAGGAACATTTGTTGGATTTTAAGCACTAAAGGATTGCCATCACGCGGGAAAAGTTTAATTGAATCATCAGTCGCTTTATTAGAACCAAGGAGACCATATTGTGGATTAAAACCCTTTTCACCAAGTTGCGGCGACGTTAATAAATCATCTAAACCATACACGGTTAAAGCCCCATTAGCAGTTAATTTATGTTTGGAATCTACGCGTGTATGGACATCACACGTTAAGACATGCTTTGTGTATTTTAATATCATTGAGGCGTGATTTGCAAAGATTAACTCAATTTTGCAGCCTTCTTGCTCCACAATCGAAGTGTAGAGTTCAACGTAATCAATCCCCGTAAATTCATGGCGCGGGTAACCAAAGAGCTTACGATATTGCGACACGGTTAAGACATCTGTATACGGATTAACCCCTGCTTTTTCAATCATTGCTTCTGGTAATAAAGCGTTGCCGACTTCATCACGCGGATAAGATAGCATGAGATAAATCTTTTTAGCTCCGCGCGCGATACCTTTTAATAATGTGGCGAAACGGTTACGCGATAATATTGGAAAAATAATACCTAATTCGCCATCGGGGAATTTTGCTTTAATGTCTTCGGCAATTGCGTCAATCGAGGCATAGTTGCCTTGCGAACGCGCAAGTAGTGATTCGGTAATACCGATGATATCACGATCATGGAGACTAAAACCTTCACTTTCAGCGGCCGCTAAAACACTATCAACGACGATTGTCGCAAGATCGTCGCCGCTACGAATGATGGGGCACCTAATCCCGCGTGCACTAGTTCCTACTTTACGGGTCATTGTTGTAATTCCTTTAAAATATTACGAGCTATATACACCCCGCAGGCACCAGCCTGCGCTAAACCGCGTGTCAGTCCTGCGCCATCTCCCCCTAAATACAGTCCCTTAATTGCTCTAGTTTCAAAATTATTAGTCATTTCTGGACGCGCACTATAATATTTAGCTTCTATGCCGTAAAGCAAAGTATGTTCTGTGGCAATTCCTGGTGTGATTTTATCAAGGACCCGAATCATTTCAATAATTGATTGTAATGTTTTGTATGGCATACAAAGCGCTAAATCACCAGGAACGGCTTCTTTTAAAGTTGGCCGCATAAAGCCTTCGCTAAGTCTTTTCACTGTCGTGCGGCGGCCAAGGAGCAGGTCACCGAACTTTTGGACAAGGACAGAACCACAAGCGAGTTGATTAGCAAGCGAAGATACTTTCACCGCATATTCATTTGGTTTATTAAATGGTTCGGCGAAGTGGTGTGACACTAAAAGCGCAAAGTTTGTATTTTCTGATTTAAAAGCTTCATCTTTATAGGAGTGACCATTAACATTGATTACACCATTATAATTTTCCATAACGACATGGCCACTTGGATTAGAACAGAAAGTACGGACAGTGTTACCAGTGGAAGTGCGGTAGACAAATTTCCCTTCATATAAGTGTTCATTAATTTCTTCCATAATTAAGTCATTACATTCGACTCGAACACCAATATCAACTTGTGTTTGATCCATTTTAATGCCACGTTTTTCTAAAACGCTATCAAGCCATTTACTACCTTCACGGCCGACCGCTAACACGACTTTCGCAGCCGTGTATTTTTTCTTGTCTTTAGTGATAACACCACGAATTTCATCATTTTCAGTAATAAGTTCAACGACATCCGTGGCAAACATCATTGTGATTTTCTTTTGTAAATGTTTAAAAATACGTCCGAGAATTTTGAAGTTTTCTTCAGTGCCTAAATGCCGAACTTTGCTGCGCAATAAACGGACACCGACACTCATAGCGCGGAGTTCAATTTCTTTGACTTTATGTGTATAAGGATCAGTAATTTCGTTGCTTGCGCCAAATTTTAAGTTGATACTATCAACATAATTAATTAAATCGAGTAAGTCATCACGGTCTAAATAATCTTGCATCCAACCACCAAATTCACTGGTAATATTGAATTTACCATCCGAATATGCTCCCGCGCCACCAAAGCCACTAGTGATGGAACAAGATGGATAACATTCACGATATCCTTCCTTATTAATTGGACATTTATCAAGTACCCCTTTTAAAATGGGGCACGCTCGTGTATTAATGTCACGGCCCTTTTCAATTAATAAAACTTTAAGGTCGGGACGTTTTTCGGTTAATTCATAAGCACAGAAGTAACCCGCTGGTCCAGCGCCGACAATAATTACATCATAATCCATACTAAAAGGGTCTCCTTAATTTAATTATTTTACCTTGAGGGGTTTAAGAAATTTATTTTCCCTTTTTATTTTATCAAATAACAAATCTTTATTTATCAGATTTAATAATAATGATAACGCTTTATTCAATTAATAAAAAAGTCCGCCTTTTGTTGCGGACCAGTTTACTATCGTGGCGGAGAAAGAGGGATTTGAACCCTCGCGTCCTGTGACAGACCTACTAGCTTTCCAAGCCAGCCCCTTCAGCCTCTTGGGTATTTCTCCAGCAGTGCGGTTATTATAGCAAATTTACTTATAAGTTGTCATTATTTGTTGTTAAGTTTGGTGCGGATTCTTTATATATTTTAAATGGGGTAAAACGGCTGAAAAGATAAAAGACAGCATGCGTACCAAGGAAGGGACCAAATAACTGTAACACAAACATTAGTAATTGGAAAAATAGTGGCGACCAATCATTTATTTTTTCAAAAGGACCAATCGCTAAAGGTTTTTCAAAAAACATTAAATTAGTGCCCGCTATTTTATTGATAATGACAGCTAAAATCATAAATACAAGAGAGAAGATAACAAAAGACCAAAAGTCTTTGACGCTTGGAATGTAGAGTTCATGGCGAAAAATGAGAAAGCCAATTAAAATAAAATTCATGTGAAATAAGATGGAATGCAAACATAAGAAGTGATAAAAAGGATAAAAAAGCAGTGAACTAGATGGGTAAATTAAAAAGGCGAGCCCTGATGCTAAGCCGCCATACATTATCCACGAATAGGCGGCCTTTTGGACTTTTCCTTTACAAAAAGCAACAATCACAAAAGCATAAAGCAAGATGGAACAATAATAAAGTGGGATAAAACGATTTAAACTTGCGGCACTGATGCCATAATTTACAATGTTCCAGATGATTTTAAATATTTCAAGCGCTACTAGAATAAGACTATATATTTTAAAGAAACGGATTACTTGCGCTTTTGACCACTTTTTAGTTAGTGCATAAAAAAGTACCGCAAGCGCACCAAAAAAGAGCACTAATCCAAGGTGACTGAGCGTAAAAAGACCCGCGGGTTCAGCATAGCCTTCTCTTCTAAACATAGGCCCTCATTTTCATTGTCTAATTTTACCATATGCGCGCGTATATTTGGTAAAATTAAGATATGGAAAAACTAACGCTCACGATAAGTGATATTGAGGCCGGGCAACGGCTTGATAAGTATTTAAAAAAGATAATGCCAACCGCTCCCCAAAGTTTTATTTATAAATTAATTCGCATTAAAGATATAAAAATAAATAACAAAAAAACAGATGCAGCCTATATTTTAGAAGAAGACGACATCGTTAGTATTTTTTTAACCGAAAAGCAAGTTGCCGAGTTTATCGTTCCGTATACTTTCACCAAAATAAGAAAACCATTTACAATAATTTATGAAGATGAAAACATTTTGGTGATTAATAAAGACGCTGGTCTTTTAGTGCACGCTAGTGAATTTGAAAATGAATTAACACTCACTAATATGGTGTTAACTTATCTTCATGATCGTGGTAAATTTGACCCACAAAAGCGTGGCTATATTCCCTCCCCCGTAAGTCGGATTGACCGTGATACAAGTGGGGTTGTTATTTTTAGTAAGAAGCAAAGTGTCCATCAAGCACTTGCTGGTGCATTTACGCGAGAAAATGAAGTTATTCGTTTATATCGTTTAGTTGTTTATGGTACACTAAAAACGGACGAAGGAATAATTGCGCTCCCTTTAAAAAGGGAGAATGGGCAAACAGTTCCTGCTAGTGATGGACAAAATGCACTAACTACTTATGAAGTTATTAAACGCGGAGTTAATAAAACTTATGTTGAAGTGGCGCTTTTAACAGGGCGCCAACATCAAATTAGGGCTCATTTTAAGGCAATCGGTCATCCGCTTGTGGGTGATGCAAAGTATGGAAATAGCGATGAAGCAAAGCCGCTTGCCCTAAATGCTTATAAAGTAGTGTTCACGGCACTATCCCCACCACTTGACTATTTAAATGGTCAAGAATTCATTGCTGATAATACGGCCCCCCTATTACAAGAGTTAGGAGAATGAACTATGCGAAACATTGATGCACTGCATGACAGATGGTTGAATCACCCTGAAATGCCAAGAAAACTCGTGAGTGAGTTAAAAAAGATGAGTACAAAGGCCAAAACAGATGCTTTTTATCAAGACACCGAATTTGGTACCGCTGGAATGCGCGGAATTTTAGGAGCGGGGACGAACAGGATTAATATTTTTACAATTCGTAAAGCCGCTTACGGCTTTGGGTTATATGTGCTTAAACATATTCTTGATGCTAAAGAACGCGGGATTGTCATTGCCCATGATAATCGCCATATGAGCAAAGAATTTACGGAAGAATCAATGTATACATTACGCAGTTTAGGAATTAAAACCTTTATTTTTGATGAATTAAAACCAACCCCACTTTTAAGTTATGCGGTTCGGCATTTAAAAGCCGCAGGCGGAATTATGATTACTGCCTCGCATAACCCCAAGAACTATAATGGGTTTAAGGTATATGATGATACTGGGGCACAGCTCACTCCGGAAAAAGTTGATTTATTGCTCGCCGAGTTAAATACTTTACCCGATGCTTTAGATATTAAAATTGCTGATATCCCGAATGGATATGTGCTTTTAAGTGATGATGTTGAGTTAACGTATTACTCGAAAGTAATGAAAATACAATTAAGACGTGACTTACCAAAGAACGATTTTAAAATTGTCTTTTCGCCACAGCACGGAACAGGGCGCAAACTTGGGATGCGGGCGCTCAATGTGATTGGATATAACGTAATTCCTGTGACCGAACAAATGGAACCCGATCCTGATTTTTCTGGAACCAAGAGTCCTAACCCGGAAGAAAAAGCGGCCTACACCGAAGCAATTAAATACGCTAGAGCTTATGGTGCACACTTAATTATTACAACTGACCCTGATGCGGATCGCTTAGGCATTGTGGCAAAGAATAAGCAAAATGATTTTGATTATTTAACGGGTAATGAAAGTGCGGCGTTACTTTTAGATTACTTATGTAAAACAAATCTTGAACTAGGTCATAAAATAAAAGGTAAATATTTATACACGACAATCGTTAGCAGTAGTCTCGCGAATAAAATTGCCGAAAGTCATGGTCTCAAGGTCAAAGAATTTTTAACGGGTTTTAAGTTCATTGGGGCGCAAATTGCCGAAGATGATGCGAAAAAGGAAACTAATTTCTTCTTTGGTTATGAAGAAAGTTATGGCTTACTTGCCGCTCCCTTTGTCCGTGATAAAGATGCGATTCAGGCGATTGTATTATATAGTGAAATGGCGCTATATTATTACTTGCAAGGGAAGACCCTTGGTGATGCACTAAATGAATTATACGCTAAACATGGCTATCACCACGATATTACGAAATCAGTCGCTTTCCCTGGCGCCGCTGGTCAAAGTGAAATGAAAGAAATTTTAGCACGCTTACGTAAGGACCCACCCACGACATTAGGCGGTTTAGATATTTTACGTTATGACGACTACTTGACAAGTAAGAGTATAACTAAAGGTGTTATGACACAATTAACGCTACCAAAAAGTGATGTCATTCGTTATCATTTAACAGGTGGAACGACGATTTCAATTCGCCCAAGCGGTACGGAACCAAAATGTAAAATATATTATGGTATTATTGCCAATAATGAAAAAGAAGCGCAAGAGTTACTCACGCTTCTGGAAAATGATATAAAAGTTCGCTTTACTTTATAAGTTTTTGTAAAACGCCGACGATACCATCATTATTATTATCTTCGGTTGTTTTCATATTAGCGTAAGCTTCAACGCTCGGGACTCCGTTTTTCATCCACACACCATAATGGGCCCACGCGAGCATTTCTTTATCATTTGATGCGTCCCCAAAAGCAATCACACGTTTTTGGGGGAAATGATAATAATTAGCGATATATTCGAGCCCATCTTTTTTGGTGCTCTCCCCAATCCATAATTCAGCGTAGCCTTCTAAATGCCAAAAACGAATGTGAAGACTCGGGAAAGAATCAACAAGTTTTGTAATCTCCGCTTTATACGCGGGATCAGTATTTTTAAAGAGGAAAATAAGCGCCAGCGGATCTTCATCTAAATGTAAGAAGGGGTTACCGTAAATTATTCGTTCCTCATCATTCCAAAAGAACGTATTAAGTGCTTCGTCTTCACGCAATAAATAAATGACGTGTTCGGTTTCAATCATTAAATTATCTAAAGCATCAAAACCGATTTTATTAACAAGATCGTGCAATGCAAAACGATCAAATTTACGTGTTCTTGTTGGGAAGTAAGGATCATACGGATGTGATGTTAGTGAGCCGTTATACGTTACGAGTGGCCCTTCGACACCTAGCTGTTGTTGAAAGCCAAGCGCGGCGCGATAAGGCCGACCTGTGGCAATCACAATTAAATGGCCGTTGTTATGTAATTTATTTAAATAATCCCGTGTTTTCGGGGTTATTTTTTTATCATCCGTTAATAATGTGCCATCTAAATCAATAGCGATTAAATATTTTTCTCTACTCATATAAGTCCCACTGCTTTCTTCACTTTGACTAAAGTTTTATTAGCGATAATGGCGGCTTTTTTGGCGCCCTCTGCAAGCAGACGGTCAACTTCACCGCTGTGAAGGAAAGCCATGGCTTTTGCTTGGAATGGACCAAGGGTATTAACAACGACATCAGCGACTTCTTTTTTAAAATCACCATAACGATAGTCCTTAAATTTTGTGACACATGCTTCTAAACTTTGATTTGTAAGTGCAGCATATATTGTTAGTAAGTTCGTAATCCCTGGTTTATTTTCTTCATCAACATAAATTTCACTACCAGAATCAGTAACCGCGCTCATAATTTTTTTGCGCATCGTCTTTAAGTCATCCGTTAAATAAATATCACCTTTTCCACTTTCGCTTTTACTCATTTTAACAGTGGGGTCACTAAGTGACATAATGCGTTTGCCAACCCTTGTTACTTGCGGTTCGGGCATCACTAATACTTTGCCATAGCGATTATTAAAGCGCACGACTAAGTCACGTGTGATTTCAATGTGCTGAATTTGATCTTCACCAACAGGGACAATATTAGCTTCATAGAGCAAAATATCACTAGCCATTAATACAGGATAAGCAAATAAACCAAGGCCGATACCACTATGATCCATTGCTTGGCTTTTTTCTTTAAATTGGGTCATACGACTTAACTCACCCATATATAAATAATTTTGTAAGATTGCATTTAATTCTGCGTGAGCACTGACATCACTTTGTTTAAAGATTGTCACCTTATGTGGATCTAGACCAGAAGCTAGATAGAAGGCAGTTATCAATTTAGTATTTGTGCGCAATTCATCAGGATCAATTGGTAGTGTTAAAGCATGTAAGTCCGCAATGAATATAAAAACATCATGGTCACTTTGATATTGGGCGAAGTTTTTTAAGGCTCCAATGTAGTTGCCAAGGGTTAATTTTCCCGTCGGTTTAATTCCACTTAATACTCGCATAATTACTCCTTTACACCTAAAAAATTATAATCTATATTAATTTTATAGTCAACTAAGCGCATACTATGTAATTTTTAAATTAAAATTCGTTTGAGGTATTGCAATTGCGGAGTAAATAAGTTATATTAATACGCGGAACAAGGAGGTCCTGAAATGATTAAAATTTATACATCACCAAGTTGTTCGTCATGTCGTAAGGTTAAACAATGGTTTGATGAGCAACAAATACCCTATGAAGAACATAACATCTTCTCTGCTTCACTAAGTGAAGCCGAACTAAAAGAAATATTATATAAGTCGGAAAATGGCACTGATGATATTATCAGTACCCGCAGTAAAGTCATTAAAGAAAAGAATATTGATATTAATGATTTAACAATGAGCGAAGTAGTGCAATTTATCAAGGATAATCCGTCAGTGTTAAAAAGACCAATCATGGTTGACACGAATCGGATTCAAGTTGGTTACAATAGTGAAGAAATTATGACATTTATCCCCCGTGAACGTCGCGCCCAAATGGAAGCGGAATTAATGATGGGGGCCCGTCACCAAAATGACGACACTGAAATATGTGACGAAGATAGTTGCGAAACTAGATAATACTTATTTTATTATTTAACAACCGAAAGAGCATCCATTGCTCTTTTTTGTTTGCTTGTATGATTTTCTTTGTAGACGATACCGACCTCATCACATACTTTTTTGAGCAGATGTTGAGCTTTCTTCATTGAAGTCGCTTCCATTTCAAGTTCATAGTCTTGTGTTTCACCATAACGATTTTCATCAATCGCTAATGTTAAATCTTCGTAATCTTGGAGGATACGAAGCGTTGTCAGTGTCGCAATAATCTTTAAATCGCACGGATTAATATATAAACTTTCAATAAAATTACTAATATCGCCTTCAGGGAACTTACCATGACTTTCAAAGTCTTCAAATTGTTCGCGGGTTAATGTTTGCGTTTTTTCAAGCAACCCTTCCGCCATTGGGAGTTTAAAGGACATATTATAACCATTTAGCCGTCGGACTCGTAAGCTTAAACCTTGATTACGTAAATCACGATTTTCAGTATCAATATAATAGTTTTTTTGAATAAACCCATCAACGACATCAAGTTTAAAGTGTCGTAATACTTTAATATAATCTTTTTGTGTTAAAAGTGCTTTTGCTTCAATTTCAATACTAGTAGCCATAGTTCTTACCTCTTTCTACCAATATGATACAATAATATCGATGATTTATAAAGTTATGGCCCTTAAATTTAATGTAATTGTGCGTGAAGATGAAAAGAGTCTAAGTGTAAGCAAATCATTGTGTGCGCTTGCCCTGCAAAAAGGCTTTGTGCTTGATGAAGTTAATCCTGACTTTGTTTTTAGTGTAGGTGGGGATGGCACCTTCTTAAAAGCCGTCCATCATTACCTTCGTAAAGTTAAACATATTAAGTTTGTAGGTATCCACACTGGATCGCTTGGTTTTTTTGCTGATTTTCGTCCAGCGGACCTTGAACTTGTGTTAGCAAACATTGCTGCACAAAAACTTAACACTAACGCCTATCGCTTAGTGAAGGCGGAAATCACGCAAAATAATAAAAAGCGAAATTTTTACGCGGTTAATGAAGTCCGTGTTGAAAATGTCCATCACACACTTGTGCTTGATGTCTCTTTAAACGATGAACAACTTGAAGTTTATCGCGGAAATGGCGTCCTAGTGGCAACACAGCTTGGCAGCACTGGTTACAATAAATCAATTGGAGGGGCGGTTATTAATCGTAATTTAGAATTACTTGAATATACGAAAATTGCCCCGATTGCTAACACGGCTTTTCGTCCGCTTGTTAACCCACTTATTATCGGTGATAAGGATGTGTTAGTCTTTAGTGGTAAAAGCGCCAATACATATTTTGGCTATGATGCTTTTACAAAAAAACTTAGCAATGCTCCCTTCACAATTAAAGTTAGTCTTAGCAATAAGAAAATCACCATTGTTCATCGCCAAAACCGCCCTTATTCGCGGATATTAAACGAATCCTTTTTAGGAGGTAAACATGACATTTAGTGACTTTTTGCGGCAATATGGCGTCTATTTAGCGCTTGTTGTCTTTATGGCAATTATAATTCTTATCTTTTTCTTTTTAGTGATTCCGCGCCGCCCGAAAAAGGACGAAGAAAAGACGCTACCAAGTACTTCAAGAAGTGAAGTTATAGCCTTATTAGGCGGTGAAGATAATGTTCAAGAAATTGTGCTGCGTGGCTCACGTTTATCAGTGACACTTTCTGATCCAAAAAAAGCGAATATTGAAGCATTAAAAAAACACGGTGTCGACCGTGTAATTGTGATGCAAGCGAAACTTGTCTTGCTTGTAAATAAAGAAGTCGCTTCACTTTTTGATGAATTTGCGTAATTCTTCAACAGGTAAACCCATCACATTATAGTAACTACCTTTAATCTCACGCACAAGATTAAATGCTTCATCTTGAATCCCGTAAGCTCCGGCTTTGTCAAATGGCGAGCCGCTTTTTATATATGCTTCAATAAGTTCGGGGCTTAAATTATTAAAATAAACTTCGGTTACGACATTTTTATTCACTTCAAATCCTTCGCCTACAAGCGTAAAACCACTGATAACGCGGTGTTTTCGTCCGCTTAACTTTGTTAACATCCGCCTGGCATCATCCGCATTTTTAGGTTTACCAAGCAATTCGCCATCAATAACAACAATTGTATCGCACGCTAAAACGGTAGCGTTAGGATACTGTGCTAAGATATGATAGGCCTTAAATTTTGAAATAATTTTGGCGGTATCACTTTTAATGCTTACGGGGATATTTTCATCGATATCTGGAACAACAATAGTAAAATCATCAATGATTAATTTAAGTAATTCTTGACGGCGTGGCGATTTGGAAGCGAGAATAAACATAACATTACTAGAGTCCTTTACTCATAATAACGGGAATAATCATTGGTCGTCGTCCTGTTTTATCATAGAAAAATGGTTCAAGCTCATCTTTAACAATCGTTTTAACTTCACCAAATGTTGTAATTTTCTCCGCGTAATGGCGTTTAAGTACTTTGTTAATATGTTTTTCAGCATCTGGTAATAAATTAGAAATACTCCAATTAATAAAACCACGACTGTAAATTTCAATTGGCACTAAAAGTTCATTTTTCTTTGGATCAACCGCGATAAGGACGGCAACCATGCCATCTTGATTAAGTTGGCGGCGGTCAGTTAAAACAGCTTTACTCATCCCTTCAGTGGAATTACCATCGAGATAAATATCTGCGACTGGGAAGGAGCGACCACGGGTAACGCGACCATTGCGAAGTTCCAAAGTTTCGCCATTTTTTAAAACAAATGAGTTCTCAAGAGGCACACCAACTTTCGATGCAAGTTCAGCGTGCAGTTTAAGCATCCGGTATTCACCGTGCACGGGCATAAAGTATTTAGGACGCACAAGGCGCAGCATCAGTTTTAATTCTTCTTGGGAAGGGTGTCCAGAACTATGGATATTCCGCAAAATACTATTTGTTAATACCGTTGCTCCAAGTCTTGTTAATTGGTTAACAACACGGTCGATACCAACGCTATTTCCGGGAATCGGTGAACTACTAAAGACAACCGTATCACCAGGAATAATACTAATGTCTTTATGCGTCCCATCAGCAATACGTGAGAGCGCCGCCATCGGTTCACCTTGTGAGCCAGTACAAAGGACGACTGTTTCTTCGGGTTTTAATGTGGAAGATTTACTAACATCAACAATACTAGTGTCAGGAATTTTAATATAACCAAGATCACGCGAAGCAGCGACAACTCGTTCCATTGAACGACCAATAATAATGATTTTACGCTTATAATTAACAGTCGCTTCTACAATTTGTTGAATACGACTTATATTGCTGGAGAATGTTGAAATAATTAAACGCCCATTAGTGTTAGCAAAAATTTCATTAATGGCACTAATGACTGTTCTTTCACTAGGGGTGTAGCCTTCGCGTTCCGCGTTTGTGGAGTCACTTAAAAAAAGATCAACACCTTCATTGCCAAGTTCCGCTATTTTCCCTAAATCCATTTGCTTACCAATCGGGGTAAGATCAATTTTAAAGTCCCCCGTACCAACAATACGACCATGTTCAGTATCAACACAAAATCCGTAACAATCAGGGATTGAGTGGGTAACGGCAAAAAAGCTAATCGTCATCGTGCCAAATTTAACAACAGTATCATCGTCATATTCCACAATATTGACGGGTGTTTTAATACGCATCATTTGTAATTTATGGCGAATAAGTGCTGCCGCTAAAGGCGGGGCATAAATTACGGGAATAGGAACGACTTGTACTAAAAATGGGATGGCACCGATATGATCTTCGTGACCGTGAGTAATAAAAAGGGCTTTGATCTTTCGTGCATTGTCACGTAAATAAGCAAAATCAGGAATGACATAATCAATCCCTGGTAAATCTTGTTCAGGGAATAATACACCAGCGTCAAATAGTAAAATATTTCGTTCGTCTTCAACGACATACATGTTCTTGCCGACTTCACCTAAACCACCAAGGGCGTAAATAGAAACTGGCATTTCAAATTTTGAATTAATAGCCATAATTATCTCCTAGATTATTAAAATATGTAGATCAATATCTTATTTATTATGCCAAACATTAATTTAATTGTAAATTAAAAATGCTTTATAACGAGAGGGCATCTGGATATTTTACTATATTTTCTTCATTTATCCGGTCATAGAATAAGACACCGTGGAGGTGATCAATCTCGTGTTGCAATACGATTGCAGGATAGCCAAAGGTATTAATTTCAATTTCTTCGTTCTTTAAGATATCAAAAGCTTTAACTTTTATTTTATAGTGGCGATAAACGTGGCCTGGATGATTTTCATCAACGGATAGGCAACCTTCACCGCTACGCAAATAAGCACGTCTTACTGACGAAGAGATAATTATTGGATTAGCGAGAACATATGTTAACCTCTCTGTTTTACCACGGGGGATATGAACGACGATAATATGTTTGCTTTCACCAACTTGGGGTGCGGCTAAACCAACGCCGGGCCGCAAATTATGTTCTGCGGCAAAAAGTGGGTCTTGGCTTTCTTTAAGATGCTCAAGCATTGCAAGTGCGAGTTCACGATCAGAATCTGAAATAGGGAGCGAAATTTGTTTTGCTCGTGTACGTAATAAGGGATCACTGTCTTTAAATATTTTCAGCATTCTTAACTCCGCGACCATTTTAACACACTCGTGTTAATCTAGGAGTCTAAACGCTACAATAGAATGCAAATTATCTTGTATAATAAATTTATGAACCAAAAACTATACGAATTAGCGCTTAATGTGCACGAAAAGATTGAAGAACATTCTGCTGTTTTACTTTTAGTGGAATATGAAAAAGCAATGTGTAGTGATGGAACAGTGCAAGCTTTAATTGATGAATATGATTGTTTACAAAGTGAAATAAACAATATGCTTGAATCGTCCACTATTGATCATCCACAAATGAAAGATAAATGTCGTGTGCTTTACAAATTAAAGTATGTTTTAGATAGTGAACCGCTCGTGAAGCGCTATAACAAACAATATAATCTTGTTAATAAAATGTATAAGAAAATAACTGATGAACTATTAAGAACGGTTGGATTGAAAAGGGACAACAAATGCTTGCTAAAGGAAGAGTAATCGCTGGAAAGTATCGTCATCGTCAACTTATTGCACTTTTTGATGATCACACTAGAACAACAAAAGACCGCGTTAAAGAAGCAATGTTTTCTGCTTTGGGTGATGAAGTAAAGGATGTAATAATTCTTGATTTATTTGCGGGTACAGGTGCACTTGGCATTGAAGCGATTTCACGGGGTGCGGCAAAAGGGATTTTTTGTGAAAACGACCATCAAACGCATCAAATATTAATTGACAATTTACAAATAATTGAAGAACCCTATCATATTTACTTTGAAGACTATAAAAGCGCATTACAAAAAATAGCTAAAGGCACTATTTCACTTGTATTTATTGATCCTCCCTATCGTTATGATGTTAGTGAAGTTATTAGTGAAATATTTAAAACAAACATCTTAAAATCTAAGTATACTTTAGTGCTAGAAACGGATAAAGTATATGCAGGACTTATAAATAATGCTAAAATAAGACAATATAAATATGGGTTAACACACGTTACCATTATTCGAGGTGAATTATGAAATTAATCGCAATCTATCCTGGAAGTTTTGATCCAATTACGAATGGTCACATTGATATTTTAAATAGAGCGTTGAAATTGTTTGATAAAATCATTGTTTTAGTTGCCGATAATCCAGCCAAAAAATCAACTTTTACGACTGAAGAACGGAAAGCGATGATTAGGGAATCTTTAAATGGTAATCCGCACATTGAAGTTGATTCAACACTGGGACTAACAGTCCATTATGCCGAAAAAGTAGGCGCTCATGCACTTATACGCGGGCTGCGTGCGGCGACCGATTTTGAATATGAGTTCCAAATTAACAGTGCAAATCGATTTATTAATCCTGACGTAGAATCGGTATTTTTTATGGCCAAACATAAGTTTATGTTTGTTTCGAGCAGTACCATTAAAGAAATGGTTTCAGGTGGTGTCGACGTTAGCAGTCTTGTACCTGAACCAGTTCTTAAACGTCTTAAAAATTTAAAATAATTTAATTTAAGCGAATAAACGAGATATTACGACCAGTTACTTTATTTCGGGCATACGAATAAAACTGGTCATTATTTTGATATGTGCATATATTGCTATAACTGATGTTATCAAGCGGGACCCCAAGCCGGCGTAGTTGTAATGTGTTAAGTAGTGGTAAATCAATAAAATATTGTGGTTCAGTAGCCTTGATTGCTCTAATTATATCGCCGCCTAACGCTGCAAGTTCGAAAGCGCGTTCTTTGGTGATAACACGATGTCCCATGCTTGCCGCTGGTCCAATGTGGGCATATATTTCTGCAGGCTTAACACCCTCAAGCAATAATTTTTGGACAAGAATACCAGTAATATTTCCAACACTACCTTGTTCACCAGCGTGAATAATGCCAACGATGTTATGGTTTGGCACATAAATAAAGACAGGCACACAATCGGCGTGATAGATGGCAAGATTAAGACCTGGTTGATTAGTGTAGAGTGCATCAGCATCAATACCATCTTTAAAATCATTAAAACCACGTCCAGTGTCTGCAAATGTAACTTTTTTGACGATTGTGCTATGATTTTGGGCCACAAATACACTGTTTTTAGGTGTGATATTAACTTCCTTTTGACTAAAGAAAAGATCTCTATTTTTTAATACTAGTGTGCGATCATCTCCGACGTGCAACGCTAGGTTTAATGAGGTAAAATCACCAGTTGAAAATCCGCCTGTGCGCATTGATGTTGCTGCTGTAATCGCCTTGAATTTTTCCCATTTATACATAATGAACCCCCTATCTTTATTATACATTAAAAGTGGAGCATATTATTAGTCGTGGCGCACCACCCTTTTGGAGTAGTATGTTATACTAAATTTATTATGGATAGCAAAAACCTCTATGATTTTTTGATCAAAGTGCAATCAATCGCGAAGATTGGTTTATTATATACGAATGATCCATACGCTAAGAAAAACTATCTTGAAATTGAAAAGATGACACTTTCGTTACTTGAAGATTTACAAGGCGTGAATTTAGAGCGAAACAATTATTTTAAAAGAGATATTTACCCGACGCCAAACATAAGTGTGCGGGCAATAATTTTTAACGAAAAAGGTCAAATATTAATGGTACAAGAACAAGAAGACGGTGGTTTTTCACTACCTGGCGGCTGGGCTGATCTCTATGAAAGCCCAACAGAAGCGGTTATTAAGGAAGCGGTTGAAGAAGCAGGAGCAAAAATCAAAATTGTCGGGATTGTGGCCTTTTTACATCGTACGCCATTTAAAATTCCCGCCTCTGTGCCTGAATACGTTTTAGTGTTTAAGGCTGAATTTCTGGAGTTTGTTGGCGAACATGACCATGAAATTATCTCAGTTCAATGGGTGGATCCTTTAAAGCTTCCGCCACTATCACGAAAAGTTACAAAGTTTGAAATTGAACGAATGATAGATGCCGCTCTTAATGACAAAACAATATTTGATTAGTATATACTCATACCAAGCACAGCGCTTAAATGTTATAATGATTAAAAATTAAAGGAGATAATTATATGGGTACACCTCACATTAATGCCAAAAAAGGAGATTTCGCTAAGACCGTCTTAATGCCAGGCGATCCAAAGCGGGCGGAATGGATTGCCACTACTTTTCTAACTGATGTTAAAAGAGTAACAGATGTTCGTAATATATTCGGATATACTGGATATTATAAAGGAAAAAGAGTATCGGTAATGGCAAGCGGAATGGGGCAACCATCAATTGGAATTTATTGTCATGAACTTTATTCCTATTACGGCGTTGAAACGATTATGCGTGTTGGTACATGCGGTACTTATCAACCGCAAGTTAAGCTTTTCGATATTATTGTCGCTATTGGTAGTTGTACCGACTCAAATTGGGCAAGTCAATTTAACTTACTTGGTGGAACTTTTAGTGCAATCGGCGACTTTGACTTAGCAGCTAAAGCAAAACAAGAAGCTAATCGTGCTGGTATTAACGTGCATGTTGGTAATATTTTAAGTGCCGACATTTTCTATGATAATGATCCTGATTCATGGAAAAAGTGGGCCAAACTTGGTGTCTTAGGTGTGGAAATGGAATCATATGCGCTTTACGCTACAGCGGCTAAACTTAACAAAAAGGCGTTATGTCTTTTAACTGTTACCGATAGCTTTATTGATCACTCACGAAAAGCGACTGTTGAAGAACGTCAAAGCGGGTTAGAACAAATGATTCGTGTTGCCCTAGAAATTGCTGAATAATAATGATGCTATTTGCTGTTTTTGGTGTTAAGGAATATGTCTTATTAGCGCTAGCGTTAGTGCTGGTGCTTTTTGCAATATTTAGTGTGTTTCTTTTCTTTCGTAAGAAAATTTTGCAACGCTTTGCGCTCCTTAAATATTTTTATCCAGTTGTGCGAAAAACAGCAGTGTACTATGATTTTTATTTGATCAACAAACTTGAAATCCAACTTGGCACAAATGATTCCCTGTTTGTTGACCATATGCTTTTTGGTAATAAGTATATCTACGTGATTAATGACTACCTATTTAAAGGCGCATTAACAGGCAATCGTCAAGATTCAAAATGGATTTTAAAAGATAAAAAAGGCCAAGAAATCATGGTCGATAGCCCACTTTTAAAAAATAAACAACTAGTGAAAAAGTTAAGCTTACGAACGTCGATTGATTACGAAAAATTTATCGCCATTACGCTTGTTAGTAAAGACACTAAAATTACTGATTTAGATGTAAATGATAGTGCGAACTTTGTAATTGATACTCGTGATTTTACGAAGTTAATTTTAAAAATTGAGGGACGTGATATTTCTCCATTTGTTCCTGAAGATTTATTAAAAAGAGTTCATGAATTTGATTTGCTAAATTTACGGAAAAAAAGAGGGCAAAAATGGCGCAAAAACCGGTAACTTTCCGTATAGTATTTAAGCGTTATCGTACACAACGGCGCAACTTCAAAAGTTATTTACTTTTAACGTTAGCGTTTTTAGCGATTAGCTTTGTGACGATATATTTAAATTCAACAGATTTTGCCCTTATTGGTGCTGTTATTTTAGTATTTGTAATTTTTCCGCTAATAGTTGTCTTTGCCGAATACACTGCTTTAATTGAATCAGGAGCACCAGCACCGCGCAATAGTCGTGCATATTTTGACTTATATCGGAATACTTATCGCAGTGGCAGATTGCGCTATATTTTTAGTTTTCGTAATGTTATTTTGTTTTTAATCTATTTTTTATTGGGAATGTTTGTCGCTGGTTTAGGGATGACAATTTTCATCTATTTCTTTGACAAAGTGACTTATGAGCAAATGTTTAATTTAATGGTCGAGTTTCAAAATACAACGACACCCGATGCACTTAATATTTTAGTGACAAAAGTTGAAACATTACTTGCTCCATATTTAGAAGGTCAAATTCTTGCATACAATCTTGTGGCGACGCTCGGAATTATATTTATTATCGTTAAAGGGGTGTTCAATATTTATTTATCTATATTTATCGAACATCGACCGACGACAAGTTTTACAGTGCTGCGTAATACATTTATTAACGACGCCGAAACAAAAACAGGGTTACGCCGTGTACAAACTAATACTGTTTTAATTGTTTTTACACTATATACAGTGCTCAACATTGGTGGTTATTTTCTCTTAAAAGTTATTAATCCACATGGCCCCCTATTTTTACAAGCAGAACTACTTGGCTTAATCGCCCTTTCTGTATGTTTGCCATTTGTTACCCGCATTACGTTTTATCTCTACCATAGTCTAATGGAGAAAAAGCGTGTACAAATTTTACGTTTCGCCATTGTCGAGTTACGCGAAATTATTAAAAATCCGGGTTTGCCAGCGCAGACGAAAGAATATATAACGCAAGTTTTAAAAGTGCGTGAACAAGAATATGCGACGCTTACGGCGGTTGACAGTGAACATAAAGTTGTCACAGAAGAAGTTGACACTGACGTGGAAGTCAATACAAACGAAAAAATCAATCCCGAGAATGAATAAATAGTAGCGGATTTGTCGATTTGTGTTCAATTATTAATAATTGTCCTTATTTTTTTGTGTTTTTTAAATGTCATTTTAGGCTCTTTTTTGACTAAAAATAGGCTTTTTCGGTATTTTTCACGGCGTGTAAGCGTTATCATGAAAATATTTTCAGGGTATTTCTTGGCAAACTAAATATACTATGTATAATTAACCTATAAAACTACAAGAAAGGAGAAAGTTTTATGAAAAACAAAAAACAATTGTTCGTGCTCGGGCTAATTGGATTAGTGGCTTTAAGCGGATGTAAACAAAAACCATCCTCATCACAAGTACCTGCTTCATCCGAAACCCCGACATCAACAGTAACATCATCAGAGGTACCCCCATCATCAGAAGAACCTGATTTAACCCCATATGTTACTGGTGTAAGAACATTCGCTGGTGAAAAACCAGCAAGCATCCAAGCGCGCAAGGACATTCTCACCAAACTTGAAACTTATGTTCAAGATACATTCATTGGTGGAATTCCATATCGCGACAACAGTGGTATTGTTCTTTATCACGAAGCTCTCCAAATTCCAGCTGACGACTACGTCGTAGGTTATGGTTTTGGTGTTGGTGAAGGTACAATTACTGCACCACTTACCGGTGATGGTATAGACCCACAACGGAATATGTACTTCCATACATGGTTAGCGGAAGACCCAGCGACAATTAACTACATGGATTCACAAATGTCCACCACTGGTGACCTTTATTCCATGATTAGTACTGGTTATTGGGGCACCCGCTTCAATGCCGACAAGACTGGTTACGAATGGTATCCATTACTTGCAGATGACGAAGCAGAACGTCCAATCCCATTAAACTTTGACGAAAATACAGGCACTGCTACAAAGTGGAAAGTACCACTTAAAGTTGGCGGCGGTTTAGTCTATGACACGCTCTCAGCTGACAACGCTGCCTTTAAAGGTCGTCCAGTTGCAATTGAAGACTACTTAACCCCATTCAAGCTCATGCTTGAACAAGGTTGGTTCCGCGCTACTGACTTAGCGGCCGCCACTGGCGGATTCGTCGGTGTTGCTGATGAACTTGCTAAACCAATTGGCGAACGCGACATTAATAAAGTTGCTGGTATTAAATTATTAGCAGAAGAAAACGCGATGCAATTTGAATTTAACAGCGCCAAGTCACCATTCTATGCAATGTACAACTTAGCGTCCAGTTTATTCTCACCAATCCCAATGGCCTTCATTGACCACATTGGTGCCGTAAACTATGGTAAATCAAATATTAACAGCGTTCTCTCCACTGGTGTTTACACCCTTGAAGAATGGGAAGTTGGCAAACGCGTTGTGTTCAAAAAGAACCCAACTCACATTGAAAGCGATCGTTATTCTCACGAAGGTTATATTTATACTCAATTAAAAGATGAAAACGTCGCATTTGACGAATTCCTTAATGGCAAACTCCATGGTGCTGGTGTGCCAGCCGCTAAGTTACTCCAATATAAGAGTGACCCACGCGCACGTCAAACAAAAGGTGACGTTACATGGAAACTCCAAGTTAACGCCGCTGACGAAGTATTCTGGAATGAATTATTCGGACCAGAAGGAAGCATCGCTCCAGGAGCCGAATGGGAACTCAAACCCGTTATGTCAAACCGTGACTTCTTAAATGGTGTCTATTACGCTATTAACCGTGAAGCAATCGCGGAAGCTCGTGGTAGCCGCCCAGCGCAAACTTACTTAAGTGAAGCTTACATGATCGACCCAGAAAGTGGTATGTCATGGCGCGCCAGTGAAGAAGGTAAAGCGGTCGTCGCCGATCGTTCACCTGAAACATTTGGTTACGATAAAGAAGCGGCTGGACAATTATTCGTCCAAGCTATGAATGATTTAGTTGCTGAAGGCAAGTATGTCCGTGGCACTAAAACAAATCCAACCGTCATTTCTCCACAAATTCACTTCTTCAGAACTTCACAAATTGAAGCTGAAGGACGTCCACTTGCGGAAATGATTCAAGATGCATTCAACTCAGCCGTTGAAGGCTTCAAATTAGAATTTGAACTCTTCACAACTGAAGACCCAGAAAACACCTATGATGCAATGCAATTTGGTGAATTCGACTTTGCCTTCGGTACTATTGGTGGTAACCCATTAGATCCAGTTGGATTTATGGATGTCTGCCGTAGTGATAACCGCAGTGGCTTCACACTCTCATGGGCGCTTGACACTGGTAAAGCATATCCAGAAGGTCACTTAGCTGCCCTTGAATTCCAAGGCGAATACTATTCCTACGACGCACTCTTAGAAAGTACCGCAGGATTAACCATTATTAAAGATGGTGAAGTCGTTCCAGCCTTTACCTTTGATGTCCTTAGTGTTACTGCTAATCCAGACGACGAAACAAAATTTGACCTACGCGCTAGTGGTACATATTACATTGACCCGGCTGGTGAGCTCGTCGTTGAAGCTGACTTAGAAGGTACGGCAACTGAAACTGGAGCATTCTTCTTAATTGCTCTGTTTGAAATGACTAGTCCGTATCCATTTGTTGGAGCGTTCCAGGCACAACCAAAAGTTTGGGCTGATGGTGAGTGGTCGCTTGAAATTATTGGTATCACCCCACCAGCAGCGAACTACTATGCTGACCTTTATGTCCACTTAAAGACAACATATAAAGGCACACCTGAATACTCAGCAGTTTACGTTGGCGGTACGACAACAGCAAAACTCTTCCCCGCCGCCTAGGTTAAGAGTAAAAATCGTTGGTTAATTTAATCAACAAATATTCAACAAACTATAGTTTGCTATAAGAACTAAACATACACATTGCCAGCCCACCGCTGGCAATGTTTCTGTGTTAAAACAGAGAAATGAGGAGGTTACATTGTGCTTAGATATGTATTAAAACGGATCGGCCTTGTTTTTGTAACAACGTTCATTATCATAAGCTTGACGTTTATCTTAATGAAGCTTTTACCGCTAGAACGGCCCCGTGGCTTAGCACCTGATCAATTACGCTTTTACTTCCACCAAGTACGCTTAGGGTATATGGTTCAAGTTAGCGGGCCGCTTAGACCAGGTGAAACAGTCGATGCCATCGTTAACGATGACGGTCGGTTATATTATTTCCGACAAATCCCAATTATGCGTCAATATTTAAATTGGCTTGGAAACGTGATTTTAAGATGGGATTGGGGCGTTTCTTCCCACGTTGAACCAAACGTTACGGCGATTGAAATTATCGGCCGTCGCTTACCAGCATCAATGCGCTTAAATATCATTGCGTTATTTACGTCAGTGCCATTTGGTTTCTTATTTGGGATTATTGCGGCGTTACAGAAGAATAAATTACCTGACCATATTATTTCGACGGGTGTCATGGTTTTTGTGTCAATTCCGTCCTTTGTCTTTATTACCTTCCTCATGTTATTTTTTGCTTATAATCTTGGCTGGTTGCCTTCACAATGGCCACCACAAGGATTTGACTGGAAATTGCGGGCACGCGCATACGTTATACCTATCGCGGCGCTCTCATTTGGTACAATTGCAGGCTTTACGCGCTATACACGTGCGGAACTAACTGAAATTATGTCAAGTGAATTTTTACTTCTCGCAAGAACGAAAGGACTAACGAAACGACAAACCGTCATTCGTCATGCCCTTCGCAACAGCTTAGTGCCAATTGTGCCAATGATTATTGGTCAATTTATTGGGATTTTAAGCGGTTCTATGATTCTTGAGGGATTATATGGTATTCCAGGAATTGGCAGTTTATTTATTACCGCAATTAACACGAAAGACTATAACGTTGTAATGGTAGATATGGCGCTATATACGACAATTGGCTTATTTGCGGGCTTGCTTGTCGATTTATCTTACGGGATTGTTGACCCAAGAATTAGAATGGGGGCACGAAAATAATGACTGACAATAAACAAAAAATTACCGAAAAAGATTTTGTGCTTGTCCAACAAGACCAAAAAATTCATGACTTAAAATTCGAAACTAAACCGACGACATACTTTAAAGATGCGATGAAACGTTTTGTCAAAAATAAATCAAGTGTGGTGGCGGGGATTATTATTGGAATTTTAATGATTTTAGCCATATTTGTACCAATCTTTAATAAAAATGACATCGTCCGATCACAAGAACCATATCGTTTCTTACCACCACGCTGGCCTGGCTTTGAAAATGCGAGTGTGTTAAATGGTCGTCGTTATGTGAAAAATATTATTTATGATACAACTGACCCCGATCCAGCGAATCATACGCCTGTTGGTTATGATAATACGGCGATTGTCGGTGAAATTGACCTTGTTGAATCGACCACTAACTTCCCTTCACCATATGCAACTGGCGGAAAATTATTTGTTTACGCTGATAAGCCCACTTTTGCAACAGGTATTCAAACAAATAAAGTCGCCGCTGATTTTGGTGCGGATACATATTTTTTAGAACTCGAAACAGACAATGTGTTAAATGTTGACAATAAATATGAAATTTACGTCCTTGTTTACTATCACGGATTAAATGGTGATGCAACGCAAATTACCCTACAACAAATGGGTACAACATATGGGTTATTTACCACTAATTTAAGTACGACGATTTTGAATAATCGACCAGCGGGTGTCGTTACTGATACATTTACTGTGCAAATTGGGGTGTATGTCAGCGTTAATGAAAGCGGCAAACTCGCCCAAATTTATCTTAATAAATTAGTGGTCAACACGGAAAATGAGGAAAACCCATTTGCTTTGCATAACTTTACCGAAGCAAATGAATTACTTTTACGGCGCAGTGATGAAGCTAAAGTACCATATCGCTATCAAATCGTCATTGCTGGGACTCCAGCTTTATATGAAGCACGCGTGATACGCGCTAGTTTTGAATACGATTATTATAAAGCGGTCTATGGTGAAATTGATCGCCGTGTTGGTATTTCTGAACTATTGCGGGCGCGCGAAGACGGTTTAATTAATTTTGAATTAGACCCCGCTGCTAGTGATCACACTAAAGAAGGATTTAATTATCAAATCGTGGCTGATACTTTTGAAGTACTCGATGATGAACGGTCCCAATATCGCGAAATTAAATTTGCCTACGCTCCGCAAAAAATTAAAGCTGGTAGTCGTTGGTTATATGTTTATAACTATGAAGTGACCATTTCTCGCTTCCGCGAAATGGGCTTTAAAGCCGAACCTTATTTCCTGTTTGGCACAAATCAAAGTGGACAAGATTTCTTTAAGATTGTCTTTAATGGGTTACGGACCTCACTTATTTTAGGATTCAGTGCGGCGGCGATTAATATTTTCATCGGTTTAGTGTGGGGCTCAATTAGTGGCTACTATGGTGGAACGATTGATATTTTGATGGAACGCTTTACCGAAATCTTAGGTGGTGTACCGTGGATTATTATTATGACCTTAACGATTTTACACTTAGGGAATAACTTCGGCGTGTTCTTACTGGCCCTTATCTTGACGGGGTGGATTGGCACGGCCTCGGTCACACGGAGTCAATTTTATCGTTATAAACGCCGTGAATATGTCTTAGCGTCACGCACGCTTGGCGCAAAAGATGGGCGCTTAATCTTTAAGCACATCTTACCCAATAGTATTGGGCCAATCGTTACTGGTGCGGTGTTAATGATTCCAGGTATTATCTTTAGTGAAGCAACAATTAGTTACTTAGGGCTTGGTCTCCAAGGATTAGGAAGCTTAGGGGTTGCCCTAAGTGAAGTACAAGCATATATTTCAACAAGTCCATATTTAATTGTCAGTGGCTCGCTTGTGATTGCGTTACTGATGATTTCCTTTAACCTCTTTGGGAATGGGCTTCGTGATGCCTTTAATCCATCATTGAAAGGAGTCGAATAATGAAAAAACATCGTGATAAAGAAGTAGTCATCAAAGTTGAAGACTTATCGATTTCTTTTAGCACTGACCACGGCCGCTTGCACGCTGTGCGGGGTGTGAGTTTTGAACTCTACCGCGGAGAAGTACTAGCGATTGTTGGTGAATCTGGTTCTGGTAAAAGTGTGTCCGCGAAAACAATTATGGGTATTTTAGCGCCTAACGGTCGTGTTGAAGGTGGGCGGATAATGTATGGTGGTGAAGACTTAACAAAAGTTAGTGAAGAAGAATTCCACCGTATTCGTGGTAAAAAAATTGGGATGATTTTCCAAGATCCATTGTCTAGTTTAAACCCAATTATGCGGATTGGTAAGCAAATTACCGAAGCGATTATTATTAATGGCAATAAACTTAAATTAATGTATGAAGATTTAATTTATGAAGATAATGTCGCCTACCGTAATGCGCTAACGAAGGCGCGTGGCGAAATTGATACGAGTGCCTTTCAACTTCGTAACTTAAAAATTGAAAACAAATATAAAGCACGCGCAATTCGTGAAGATAAATCATTAACTGGTGCTGATAAACGCGCTAAACTTGATGAATTAATCGAACAAATTAAAGCAGCCGATATGGAACATCGGGCACTGACAAAACGCATTAAAGCTGAATATAAACCCATTTTAGCGGAACTTAAAGCCAAACTTAAAGTTGCGCAAAAAAAGGCTAAAGCGGAAGTTAAAGCTTATCACAATGAGTTGAAAGCCGAATACAAAAAAGAACGTGATGCGTTACGCGCGGAATATAAAGCAACTAAAAACGTTGAACGGCGCAAAGAGTTGCGCGCAAGTTTAAAAAAGGCGCGGCTTGACTATGTTGATAAAACACGGGTCACTAGACAAGTTGCCCATGACATGGCAGTAAAAGTTATGGAAGAAGTCGGCATTCCTAACGCTGCTCGTCGTTTCCGCCAATATCCATTTGAATTTAGTGGTGGGATGCGGCAACGAATTGTTATCGCTATTGCCCTTATTCAAAATCCCGATATTTTAATTTGTGACGAACCAACAACGGCGCTTGACGTGACAATTCAAGCACAAATCTTAGAATTATTATTACGGCTCAAGCATGAACGGCAATTATCAATTATCTTTATTACACACGACCTTGGCGTTGTTGCAAATATGGCTGATCGTGTTGCGGTGATGTACGCAGGACGAATTGTCGAATATGGTAAAGTCGAAGAAATATTCTATAACCCCAAACATCCTTATACGTGGGCTTTACTCTCAAGTATTCCTGACGTTGATACAAAAGAGCGGCTTGAAGCAATTCCGGGGACCCCACCAAACATGGTCTACCCGCCAAAAGGCGACGCTTTTGCGCCGCGGTCAAAATATGCGATGGCCGTTGACTTTATTGAAGAACCACCGTATTTCCAAGTGAGTGAAACTCATTTTGCCAGAACGTGGTTACTTGATCCACGCGCGCCGAAAGTTGAAATGCCTAAAATTGTTTCGGAACGAATTCGGATTTCACTTGAAAGAGCGGGGAAAGGAGGCGAGTTTAATGGTTAAAAAACAACAACGGCGCCAAGTAACTTTTAAACAAGAACTTGTCGATCAAGACATTATTCTTAGTGTCCGTCATTTAAAACAATTCTTCACTTCAGGGCGCGGCGCAAATAAACTGCGCACAAAAGCGGTCCATGACATATCTTTTGACATTAAAAAAGGTGAAGTCTTTGGCTTAGTCGGTGAATCAAGCTGTGGTAAAACAACAACGGGCCGCTCAATTATTAAACTATATGATGTAACAAGCGGTAGTGTCTATTTTAAGGGCTATCGTATTAATGCTGGTTCACGCTGGAATGAAAAAGAAATTAAATGGAAAACAATTCGCACTAATCGGGAAATTAAACGCTTGAAAAAAGTGTTAAAAGCCGATATTAAACAAGAAAAACTTGCGCTTAAGCAAAAGATTAAAGAAGCTGAACTTGATATTTTAGCCAAAAGCAATCCTGAACTTGCGGCGGCCAAACGTGAACTTGCCGCGCTTTTAGTCACTGTGCAAGAACGGAAGAATATTTTTACCAAAGACGAATATAGTTTCAAAACAAAAATTCGCGATTTAAAACAAGCCCTCCGCGATGAAATACGTGAGCGGAGCGATGATAGTCAAGATGATAATGATATTATCGTCGCCGAAATTAATAAAAAGTACGAAGGTCAAATGACCCGTGAAACGAAAAAGTTTGAAAAAGCTCGCAAACAATTCGTTAAAGAACAAGATAAAGATAGTAAACGAATTCTTGAATTACAATCAGTTATTAAAACAGGTGAAAAAAATCTGGCCCCAGCGCTTAAAAATGAATTAGCCGCTGAAAAGTTAGTGATTGCCACTAAAGTAAAAGCAGAATGCGATCACCGCATTGCGGAATTAAAAGAAGCGACAGCAAAAGTTATTGCTGAACTTAAAGCAAATCTTGCCGAAATTGTCAAAACGCAAAAAGAAAAAATTGCGCAAATTCGCTATGATATGAAACATATTGATATGGATATCATGAATAAGATGCAAATGATTTTCCAAGATCCAATTGATAGTTTAAACCCGCGGATGACAGTGGAAGATATTATTCAAGAAGGCCTACAAATCCAAGGGATGAAAAATCGCGCTGAAAACTCTAAAAAAGTGATTGAGGCTTTAGAAAAAGTTGGGCTAATTAGCGACTATGCTTCGCGTTACCCCCACGAATTTAGCGGTGGACAACGGCAACGGATTGGGATTGCCCGCGCCTTAATTATGAATCCAGAATTTATTATTGCTGACGAACCTGTTAGTGCATTAGACGTCTCGATTCGGGCGCAAATTATTAACTTACTAAACGATTTACGCGATGAATTAGGATTAACAATCCTCTTTATCGCCCACGACTTAAGTGTGGTTAAATATTTCTGTGACCGTATCGCTGTGATGTATTATGGGAATATTGTCGAATTAACGACAAGTGATGAGTTATTTAGACACCCATTACATCCATATACGAAAGCATTACTTAGCGCGATTCCAAAACCAGATCCTTATAGTGAGAAAAATCGCGAACGGATTTTATATAACCCATTTACCGCGCATGATTACCGTGAAGAAAAACCAACACTACAAGAAATCTTGCCGGGTCACTTTGTGTTAGCAAATAGTGAAGAAATGGATCGCTATCGCCAAGAAATTGCTGAACTAGATAAAAAAGCAGCGGCGGAAGAAGCAGCAGAAAATGCTCGAGTGGCCGCACAAGAAGTGACGCCAAAAACGGAAGCTAAATCAAAGGCGAAAAAGCCACAGAAATAAAAATGGAAAAAAAGAAACGCAATCGCTTAATCTCGTGGCTCGTTTTAAGTGGTGTGACCCTTAGCGCGGCGACTTTAATTCTCGTTTTGCGCAATGACTACACTACGCGCGGATTTAGTGATGCAACCTTTATTCCTGGGGTTGTCGTCTTATTCTTATTTCTCTTGCGATTAGTACGAGATGCTGGTGTCTTTGATCTTGTCTCATATAGCTTCGCGCGCATCTTCCAAGGCACAAAAGAAAAGTCGCTTGAGGGCATGAAAACGGCGAGTGAATATGTCGAAGGCAAAAAAGAAGAACGCTTAAAAAAAGATCGTTATTACCTACCATATATTATTATTGCCGCACTCTTTTTAGTCGTTGGGGCAATCTTAGCGTATCTCTAACACTTATTAATCAAAAAAGCCCGAATAATCGGGCTTTTTTCGTGTTTAACGCTTATTATTGTTTTTTATATAGTTCGGTATCAAAGTCGGCATCAGCGTATTTATGGGCGATCGAACTAGCGGCGGCAGCGGCGATTGCGCCAACGATATCATCAAGGAATGTATTAACTACGGTTCCATTTGTTTTATCATCTAATTCACCCATAATGCCAGGTTTTACTTTGTCAACATAACCAAAATTCGTCGAGCCAATTGAGCCATAAACATTGACGATCGAGAGTGCTAAAATTTCATCGATGCCATAGAGCCCATAATCGCTAGCAATAATCGTTTGTAATGGTTCACTAAGCATTCCCTTCTCCGCAAGAATATCAAGTTCTAAACCGGTTAAAATGGCGTTTTGTACTTCGCGTTTCTTTAGAACACGTTTAACGTGATCTAGACAAACATCCATTTCTAAATCAGGAATATATTTAATTTGCAAATGATATGTAATATCCGCAATGTCAAGCTCAGTAACACCACGTCTTTCTAAACGGTCAACGATTACAACATATTTCTTTTCATCATTCATCCGATTTCTTGTTTCATGATCCATATTACTTTTCCTCCTCATAGTTATATATAAATAAATTGTGTCACACCTAATTAAAAATAAAAATTTAATCAGTGCTAAAGAATACCATAAAGGCGGTAGGAGGCAAAGTGAAATGATAAGTTATTTTTTTATGGCGCTGTTTGTTGTCGTGGTGGGAATTTAGTTGTGCTATAACTATTTTCTTTAACCCCAACAGTACCAGTTAAAGTATTATTAATCACAAAACCAGCTGGCTCACTATAAAAATATACTTTTCCATCATTATTTGGATAATCAAGCATATTGAAATAGGCATTACCACTATAAACACCATCAAAATCAAGATGGATTTTTTTTGGTACATAATCTGCGGGTGTCAAGTCTTCAAGTGTACCCGCATTTGTGTAATACGTAAAATCAACGCCCTTAATTTGCGAATTACCGCCACCACCGCCTTCACTTGTCCCACTTAAGGATAAATAGAAGAAGCCTGCACTTGTTGCGGGTAAGTAACTTGATGTGCCAATTAAAAATTCATAGCCCGCTGCCGCCATCGCTTGCGGAATAATAAAGTCGAAGTAAATGGCTTGGCGATTACCTAACGTTCCTTTAATAATCGCAAACCGTGTTTCGCGTAAGTTAGTGACATTACCATTAACACGTAGAAATGACCAAACCGAAATACATTCTTCGTCCCCGCCTTGGTTACTACGGAAGAAAGAGAGTGCCGATTTACCGCCCACAAGTGGTTTAAACCAAATTGTATTACGGGGTGCATCTTGGCCAAAGGCACCTGCAGGTAAAGCGACAGCGTTATTGAATTGGCCTTGGGCATTAACACTCGGAATTGGTGTGCCATAGCCAAACATTACACTGCGCGCGCGACCACTATTAAGCACTGTTCTTGTGCGTAACCAATAGTCTTCGGCGACTAAATTTTGATAGTTTGATGCTGTAATTGTCGTTAATGGCGCGGCATCAGTACGGATTACTTGGTTGTTATTCGGATCAACTGTCACACTAGCGCCAAACTTTAAGAACGCAGAGTTACTTGCATTAATATTCGTGGAAGTCATTGTTAATGTTCCAATGTAATAGGCACGTCCTAATAATGAATCAGGGACTTGGATAACACTTGGATAATTAATTGTCGTAAAGAGATTAGACGGATTATTTGGGTCAATAATTAAGTTGCCACCAGGATCATCAGCGGGCACATCAACCCATTCGACATTCGGCCCTAATTTGCCGATTAAAACGTATTCACTCTCGGTTTGATGTGCAGAAGAACCAAGACTTATTTTCGCGTTTTTAACACCAACAGCTTGTAAGAAACCATCGACTAGACCACCGACAATCCCAACATGACTATTAGCGACTTTATTTGTTATTTCAATGTTTTCTAAATAGAAATGACTAGCGGATCCAATGACACTTCCATCGGCATTTTGGCCAATATTCCCAAAGAAACCAATTGAGGCCCCGACATTTAATGATGTAAAGTTCATTGGTTTTTCTTTCCAGTCTAATGGATCACTTGATACCCAGAGATTTTTAATTGTTTTGCCGTTACCGTCAAAATTGCCATAAAAAGGATAAGTATCTGTGCCAATCGGTGGGACCGCTCCGCTTGTATTCCCAACAAAGCCAGTAAGTGTCCCCGCCATATTAATATCATTTTGTAATTTAAAATATGTTTTTGCAGTAGATGGATAAAGCCCACTGTTTTGGAGCCAAGAGAAGTTGTAAACATGACGCGGGGTAGCAATTAAATAGGGATCACTTTCTGTGCCTGTGCCGCCTGCATAATAGTTACTAATTGAACTTGCCGCCATACTTGTATTAAAGTTCAAAATTGTCGTAAACCAAGCAGTCGTTGTTAATGAAAACGCTGAAATAACGAGCGCCATGAAAGAACAAACGGTAACAAAAAAACTAACAATTAATTTACGCGCGTCTTTTCCTTTCATAATATACACTCCTTTGGGGCTTTATAATAAAAGCCAGTCACCCAAATATTTATAGGTAACTGGCTATCTTCGCATGGTAAGACCCTTTAGCTTTGCGTCACTAAATTGCTCTAGTTTTGCCTTTATCTAGCCACATTATAAAGAAAAATGTTATCGTTGTCAATAATTCTCGGTAATTTTTTCTATATTAAATATAGTACTAAACGGTGTTATTTTAAAAGTCATCATTTAAGTTGCTAAAAATTTAAATTGTAAATTTGTTGAAAAATTTAAGTTTCTTGGCGCGGTGGGAATAATGTTGAACTGTAACTTGTAGCGTGCACCCCAACAGTGCCCGTCAAGTTATTAGTAACAACAAATGTGGATGGGTCAGTGAAGAAGTAGACCTTCCCATCATAATTTGGATGATCTTTCATATTAAAATAAGCATTTCCATAATAAGAACCATTAAAATCAAAGTGCACTTTTTTCGGGATGTAATTTGGATCAGCTAAATTTTCAAGAGTACCAGCGCTTGTATAATAAGTCCAGTCGACACTTTGTACTTGCGCGTTGTTGTCGCCTCCGCTTTCGTCTGTTCCCGAAAGTGATAAATACATAAAGCCCGCACTAGTTGCTGGTAAGTAACTTGAAATACCGACAACAAATTCATAACCTTCAGCCGCCATCGCTTGCGGAATAACAAAGTCAATATAGACACCTTCTCTGTTCCCAAGTGTTCCTTTAATAATGGCGAAGCGTGTTTCTTTTAAGTTGGTGATTTGATTATTGACACGTTTATAGTGATAAACCGAAATACATTCTTCATCCCCACCTTGGTTATTACGGAAGAAGGAAAGACCAGAAGTCCCGCCTGTCAGTGGTTTGAACCAAATGGTATTACGCGGTGCGTTTGGCGCGAGCGCTTCGGCAGGTAAGTTAACAGGATAATTCCATTGGCCTTGGGCATTAATTGCTGGCGCATACGCTGGATTAACAGTACTGCCAAACATCACCGACCGTACGGAGCTACGGGAATAAATATCTTGAATACGTTGCCACTAATGATCAGTAACATATTGCGCATAGTTTGCCGTAGTAAGTTGAACCATTGGCGCGGCATCAGTGCGCACGACTTGGTTAGCGTTTGGATTAACAGTTACAGTTTGTGTAAACTTTAAAAATTTAGAGTTGCTACGATTAATGTTTGTGGATATTAATATCGAATCACCAACATAATAAGCACGCCCAATGATGGAGTCAGGTGCTTGCACAACGTTAGGATAATAAATACTGTTGTACACAGTTTGCTCGCGGTTAGGGTCAATAAGTAAATTACCGCCAACGTTATCACCAGGCACATCAAGCCATTCAACATTTGGGCCTAATTTACCAATCAAGACATATTCACTAGTAACTTGGTGGGCTGTTGTGCCTAAACTAATCTTGGCATTTTTCACCCCAATTGCATGGACGTTGCCGTTGACAAGGCCGACAACAATCCCCGCATGGCTATTAGCAACTTTATCGGTCACTTCAATATTTTCTAAGTAGAAGTTGCTCGCTTCACCAATAATTGCCCCGTCGTTTAATTGACCAATATTACCAAAAAATCCAATTGAGGCACCAACATTAACATATTCGTAGCCCCCTGGTTTTTCTTTCCAATCTAAAGGATCACTTGAGACCCATAAATTTTTGATCGTTTTACCATTGCCATCAAACGTTCCATAAAATGGATGTTGGTCTGTGCCGATTGGTGGAACCGCACCGCTTGTATTCCCAACAAAGCCAGTAAGTGTCCCTGCCATATTAATATCATTTTGTAATTTAAAATATGTTTTGCTAGGATAAACGCCGTTATTTTGCAACCATGCAAAGTTATAGACGTGTCGTGGAGTAGCAATTAAAAATGGATCAGTTTGTGTGCCTGTGCCGCCTGCATAATAGTTACTGATTGAACTTGCGTCCGTATTAGTGTTAAAACGCAAGATAGTTGTAAACCACGCCGTAGTAGTAAAGGCCATTGTGGAAATAATAAGTGCCATAAAAGAAGACACGGTAATTAAAGAGGCAAGAATAATTTTCTTGAAGTTACGCATAATTAAATTGCCGCTCCATCACCAATATAGTAAATAATATCATCAGCGTAAACAACTTCGCGGATTTCAGAAGCACGGGCAGTGTTAATATAATTCATAATTGCTTCGTTGTATTCAATGACAAACCATAAGGTTGAACTACCAGCATAAAGTGTAGCAATAGTAGTGCTTGTAGCTTTGACAGGTGTTGGACTTAATGTGACTAAACACTCTGCATCGGCATTTGTCGTGGAAATAGTTGCACTAGACCATGAATCAGCTAATGTAATACCAGGACTCGGTGTAAATTGGTAAATATTGCTTGTATAGTTATCATCATAAGGATTACTGCCTGTTGTCCCTGTTGTAAACGTTGCGACCGTTGTTTTAGCACCGAAAACCGTATTACTAGTAGCGCCATACTCATAAGTGGCATGTACAACAAGTGCGCGTTGATATTGTGAGTAAGCAATGTCATTTGGATCGTATTTTGGCATTTCTAAGGCTGGGGTATTAGCAAATGTAAAAGAAGAAGTGGTCGGGCCTTTTGTCATACTTGTGACAGGATAAACGTTATATTCCGTTATATAAAAATCAGGAGCGGTAACTTCAATTGTCGTTAGATGGACTTGGGCATTTCTAACATTTGCAAACCAAGCAACAGTAAAACCAGTAAAGGAAACAAGTATCCCTAAAAGAATGAGTAAGTTCATTGTAATCAGGATTAAAGTTTTCCGCCGTGCTTTATTCAATATATTTATGCCCCTTAAGTATTTTCTAATAGAGCAACTATCTTTATTATGACACATTTATTGCGTATAAAAAACAGCCACCTATCTTAAGTTTCGGTAGCTGGCTATCTTACTTGTGAAGACCCTATAGTTTTGCGTCATCAGATTGCTCTAATTTTGCCCTTTTACAATAGTAATTATATAGAAACTATTTAATTTGTCAATCAGAATATGAATATTAATGTGTTTCGTTTACTATTATGCAAATGATGGCAAATTATTTATGAAATTTATAAGAAAAAACTCCCATTTTATGGTACCAGCTATTGGTCCAATTTTAGGGAGCGTGTTCATCATGAATGGAGCAGGTGACGGGAATCGAACCCACGTATCTACCTTGGCAAGGTAGTGTTCTACCATTGAACTACACCTGCGTGCTTGATTATATTACCACTCTTATAAACATAATTCAATTAATGTTCTTATAATTTAACAAAATAGATGAAAAATATACATAATATGTTATATTTATATGTGGTAAAAGAGGTGTTTATGAGTAGAGAAAAGTTAGCGAATATTATATTCCCTGAAATTACAGAAACGATTGCCGATTTAGAAAAAAAATATCCACATCGTAATTTAAAAGCGGGAGCCGAAGTAACGCGTTTTGCTCCGTCCCCAACTGGGTTTTTACATACGGGCAGTTTATTTGCTGCACTAGTATCACGCACAGTCGCCCACCAAAATGGTGGTGTATTTTTTGTCCGTCTTGAAGATACAGATACAAAACGTGAAATTGAAGGCGCGGGGGAGAATTTGCTAAAAGAAATGCAATTATTTAAAGTTTTTCCTGATGAAGGCTATTTAGGTGATAAAGAAGTAGGAAAATATGGTCCTTATAAGCAAAGCGAACGCGCTAATATATATAAGACAGTCATTAAACAAATGATTAAAGATGATTTAGCCTATCCTTGTTTTTGCACGACAGAAGACTTAGCGTTTTTACGCGCTACACAAGAAGCAAGTAAAGTTGTATCTGGATATTATGGTCATTATGCGACTTGTAGCAAGTTAACCGCTGCTGAAGCAATCGCTAAAATTGAAGCGGGGATTCCGTATGTAATTCGGTTTAGAAGTAGAGGTAATCACGATAATCGTGTGACATTTAATGATGAAGTTAAGGGCCCGATTGAAATTGCCGAAAACGATCAACATATCGTTATTTTAAAGAGTGATGGGTTACCAACATACCATTTTGCCCACGTCTGTGACGATCACTTTATGCGTACTACTGTAGTCTCGCGTGGTGAAGAGTGGATTAGCAGTGTTCCGTTACACTTAGAAATGTTTGCCGCTGTTAAATTTAATACTCCACGCTATGCACATCTCCCAACAATCGATAAATTAGATGATGGAAATAAACGTAAATTAAGTAAAAGACGTGACCCAGAAGCAGCGGTTACTTACTTCTTGGAATTAGGCTATCCTGTACAAGCAATTCTGACGTATTTGATGAGTATCGCTAATTCTAACTTTGAAGAGTGGTGGACCGAAAATCGTCAGGCTCCACTAAGCGCTTTTCCTTTTAGCTTTAGTAAAATGAGTGTTGATGGTGCCCTCTTTGATATTGAAAAAGTTAATTTCTTCGCTCGTGAATATATAGCGTCCTTAACCGCTAAAGAAGTAGTAGATGAGTATTTAGAATTCGCTAAATATAATAAAAATGAGCAGTTAGTTAGACGTATTAAGGATAATTATGAATTATTCTTGCAGATAATGAACATTGAAAGAGAAGGCGAAAAACCACGAAAAGACTATAGTTATTATGCGATGGTCTATCCCTCAATTAGGTTTTTCTTTAATGATGAATTTAGTGTAATGCATGATGAATTTGATGTAAATGAATTTAAAGAATCATTAACAAAAGAAACGCTTATTGCATTACTTGAATCATTTAAGACAGAACTTACTTATGGCGAAGGTAATAATGTGTGGTTTGATTCACTTAAAAATATAGCGGAAAAGCATGGTTTTGCCACGAATAATAAAGCGTATCGTACTAACCCTGAATTGTATAAAGGTAATGTTGCTGATGCAGCCGAAGCGCTCCGGCTCGCAATCGTGCTTAACAAAAAGAGCCTTAATTTGTATGAAGTACTATCCATTTTAGGCAAAAACGAGATTGAAAAGCGGCTTACTGCGATGCAAAATAAGTTAAAATAACTCTAATTTTCACAAAATATACCATTTTTGCATAGTTTCTATTGCAATTTCCGCATGTTTTTATTATTATAAAATTACTTAGAATAATTGAAAGGACAATTTTATTATGCAGAAAAAACGCACTAGTGCAGTACTTACTCTAATTCTTGCGATTATCATGTTAACCTTTTTAGGTTTAGCGCACATTGTTTCAACAGTGTACGTTGTTGATGGCGCACCAATCGGTGTCATGGGCATGCTACTTAAATTTAAAGACGTACTGCTATCATTATTTATTCCAAACTTTGGGGATGTTATGTCCCTAGCGGGCTTCGTTGCTGCAGTAGTTGTACTTGGTGTGGCCCTTGTTTTAGCGCTTATTTGGGCCATCAAACTACTTTACCATCGTCGTCGTGGTTGGAATTTATTATCCCCACTTCTCTTCCTTATTGCTATTTTCTTAGGAGTTTTACTAGTGGGTAGCCACGCTGATGTTGATCAAGCTTTCCAGCAAGCTAACGCCCAAGTAGCAACAGCTTACTTCTTTGTTGTTGGCGTCTTAATGGTTAGTCTTTCACTTCATTTAGTCGTCGTCGGACTTAAAACTGCTGGCACAAAGAAAGTTGCTTCACTATTAGAAGAAGACCTAGACGACGAATACGTCGTTATTGATGAAAAAGTTGAAGAACCAGCTAAACCACAAAAGGATGAAGAAAAACCAGCTGTTGAAGAAAAAGTTGAAGAAGTTGAAGAGGTCGCCGAAGTTAAGGAAGAACCTACTGAAGAAGAATTAGTGGTTGAACTTGATTTAGAAGATCCAAAACTTGAAGCTTTAATTCGTAAATTAGCGAATGAAGAAATTGATAAACGTCCAGTTCCTGAAAAAGTCGTTGTTCGCGAAGTGGAAAAAGTCGTGGAAGTTAAGCCTGAACCAAAACCAGAGCCTAAGCCAGCGCCAAGACCAGAACCAAAACCAGAACCAAAACCAGAACCAAAACCAGAACCAAAACCAGTTGTGGTCGCTAAACCAATACCAGAACGTAAGGAATCGCCAAAGATTGAACGTGTTTCATTCCCAGACCGGATGCAAATGGTTGACAAAGATGCGAAAGCAAACTATAACTTACTTAAAGATTATCTCTTAAGTTATGGTCTCAATTCACGTGTTTCTAACGTTGCTGATTCGTTCCGCTTAGGTCGTGTCTTATATGCACGCTTAACAAACTCTGGTAACAGTGGTTTAAAACTATACTTACCACTTAACTTAGAAGATTATAAGGATAGTAAGATTCCGCTTAAATCCGCTGAAGGCATTAAACAATATGAAGATGTACCAGTCTTCCTCTATGTCCGCAGTGATTTATCGGTCAAACGTGCTCAAGAATTAATTGACGATGTCATGATTAAACACGGTATTGCCCGCAAGCATGACATGCAAGAAATTGATCACGTCAAAGAACTAGTTAAATAACATTAATTAGTTAACGAATAACAAACTAGCCTATGCTTGCATAGGCTTTTTTAATGAAAAAATAGCAAATGTATCCGCTTTCTTTGTCTATTATTGAAACTATTAAATAAAGTATGATATTATAACTTGACAACGGAGGTTATTATGAAACTCAAGAAATTCTTATTAGCAATCGGAGTAGTGGGCTTACTATTAACGGGATGCGACACTACTAAATCATCGGATACTGAGCCTGAAGATAGTGAAACAAGCGAAATAACTGAGGCTGAACGTTTTAGTGCGATTGGTTATTCAGCACTTAAGGGCTGGCCTACTGCAGTGATAAAAACACATTATACTCGTGAAGGCGTCGAAACTGACTGGTTTGACGCGAATATTTTAATGCCAGAAGGTGTAAACCAAAATACACAAGTTTATGTGCGTAATTATGAAGACGTAATGGGTGCTGATGTATTTTTAAATTATGAAGTTGTGCGTGTCACAGAAGATATAACGACGTTTACTAATTATGCTGCCCTTTTTAGAGAGAACGCTAATTTCACAAATATTCTTGATGAAGAAGCAGAATATGCTATCACAGCACTTGAAGGTAAAGTACAAATTGCCGTCCGTTTTGCTGAAGAGAGTGAAGAAGTTCCAAGTGCAACTTATTTCCGCTATACCGTCCAAGAGAAAGAAGAATTCCCAGGAGCGCCAAAAGCAGATCGCAGCGCTAGTCGCACCGAAATTAAATTTTCTAATGATTTTAAAATAACAACCCGTTCTAAAGAACTCGTTGAATGGTCATTTAGTGATATATATAAATTCTCCGTCGCTGTTGGTGAATCAACTGTGAAAGTTGGAAATATTCCAAATAATAATGGTATTGGTTACTTAACACCACAACTCCGCGTGTATAAAGATCAAGTTTTAACGCTCAGAATGGTCCAAGGAACAGTTAAACAAATAATTTTCCATGGTGTTAATTTTACTGAAAATGGTGAAAATGTTAATTCTGTGGATGCTTTCCCCGCTGTTGAAGGTGCACAACGCTTTAATACCGAAACAAGTGTGTTATACCATATTGACGCTGATGATGCGACAACGCTTTCATTAGTCGTTACCGCGAATGCGCGGCTATTAGATGTTACCGTTATTTACTTCGTGTAAATATACTAATATTAACTCTATAAAGCCCAATTTAATGGGCTTTTTCTTTTTTTCTTGCAACGTTTTTTGCGTTGCTATACAATAATAGTGAACAGGTGTTTACATTATGCAACTTTTAAAACCAGAAATTAATACTTTAATCCAAAAAGAGGCGCTTGATCTCTTTTACAACAATGGCTATCAAGCAACTTTAATGCGTGATTTAGCAAGTGCGGTCGGTATGAGTGTTGGCAACACTTATCGTTATTACAAAAGTAAGCATGACTTATTTAGAACACTCGTTGCGCCAGTCCACGAACGGTTAACTGAATTGCTTGAAGCGACACATGATAATCCCCAAGCGCACTTAAATGAACTGTATTTAACAACGATTATGACACGTTTTACAGCGATATGTTCGAAATATCATAAAGAGTCAGTAATCTTTCTTGAATACTATTTAGCGCAGGATGATGATCCCGTAATTAAAGATTTTAAAAATCTTATTTTTGAAACAGTGAAAGCGCACATTCCCAAAGTTACACCGCCGATGTTTGAATTGCTCTATCATTTTATTGCAACAGGTACTGTCTTTGTATTACGGAAATCAGCCCCTGAAAACATTGTCGCCAATTTAAGGACACTTTATATATTCCTATTTAAAGACATTAATGAAAGGGTCATTTAGTGATGAAGAAAATCGCTGCTTTTATTGTTAAATTTAAAGTATTCTTCTTTGGGTTATGGATTGCCTTAACCATCGCTAGTATTTTTATGATTCCGCATGTACGGATTAACTATGATACGACAAAATACTTGCCAGAAGATACGCGCGTTAAAGAATCCTTGCGTGTGATGGAAGAAGAGTTTGGGATTACTGGACAAGCAAGTGTGATGATTGAGAAAATTGAAAACCTCAATGAAGTTTTTGTATACAAAGACGAAATAAAAAAAATCCCGACGATTATGGAAGTTGTGTGGCTTGATAGTTTTGTCGCCCGTGAAGATATTAATCGCATTGAAGAAATCGCGGCAGAAAATGGAATCCCTGGTGTTTTTGATTTTGCAAGCATTCCAGGGCTTAATGCATTCTATAAAGATAAAAGTGCGCTATTACAAATCGTCTTTACTGAAGATGATCATAGTCGGGCCGTGGGGCGGGCAATTGAGGAAATACGCGAGTATCTTGAAACGATTAAAAGACCTTATGCAATGCGCGGAACAGCGATTAATGCTTATTACACGCAGAAGTTAACGGAAGAAGAGGTAATGCGGATTACAATAATTGTTGTCCCGATTGTTTTATTTATTTTACTTATCTTTACGACAAGTTGGGTTGAACCGCTCATCTTTTTAATTGCCGTTGGGGTTGCTGTGCTTGTCAATATGGGGACGAACTTGTTTTTCCCGTCTGTATCATTTTTAACTAATTCTACTGCTTCGCTTTTACAGCTCGCAATATCGATGGATTATTCAATCTTTCTGTTACATGCTTACCAAAAAGAGCGTGCGGAAGGTCTTGATAAAAAAGAGGCGATGGTGATGGCGATGCGGAAGTCATTCTTATCGATTAATTCTAGTATGTTTACAACCGCTGCGGGATTTTTGGCGCTGATGTTTATGCGCTATACAATTGGGATTGACCTTGCCGCCGTAATGATAAAAGGTATTTTACTTAGCATCATATCAACCTTTACTTTTATGCCAGGCTTAATCTTATATACGGATAAAATTGTCGAAAAAACAAAACATAAACGCTTCTTCCCACAATTAGGGGGACTAACAAAATGGATTGTTAAATTACGTTATGTTGTGCCAGCGATATTATTGCTTGTCATTGTCCCATCTTACTTAGCGCAAAAAAATAACAGTTTTGTTTATGGTGAAGCGGCAATGAGTGTGAGTGAAGGTACACCAGCGGCGATTGAGAAGAAACGCATTGAAGCTAAATTTGGCAAAGAAAATTTAATGGTTATTCTTGTGCCGCGTGATGCTGAAGATAAATATATTGAACAAGAAAAAACGATGATTAAACAACTTTATCGGGAATTTGAGCGCGCTAATCAAGATTTTGAAGTGCAAATTACGAGTCTTTCGAGTCTTAGTGACATTGAAACATATATTCCAAATTATGAAGATTTAGACCAAATGTTTAAAGATTTGTTAGATGATATTTTTGCGGACATGATGGATAACTTACTCACTGATGAATACAAAGCACAATTTTTAAGTGACAATTATTCGCGTGTTATCTTACGCATTAATACGGAAACAGAGTCACCACGAGCGGAGATTGCGGTTGATGTTGTTGAAACCGTTGTTGCCCGCCAACCATTCGCGCGCGGGGCACATATTATTGGTGTTTCCCCATCGGTACGCGAAATTAAAAACGTTGTTGAAACAGACTACGTGATTGTTGATTTAATTTCAATTGGGTTTGTCTTTGTCATATTACTTGTCAGTTTCCGTAGTCTAATTTTGCCTTTTATCTTAGTACTCGTTATTCAAATTTCGATTTGGATTAATATGGCTATTCCTTACTTAGCGGGTCAACCACTGATTTTTATTGGCTATATGATCGTTAGTTCCGTGCAACTTGGGGCGACGATTGACTATGCAATTCTCTTTACTGGTTTTTACACTGAAGGGCGTAAAACGATGATTAGACGTGAAGCGATTAAATATGCCCTTGATTCAGGAGGTCATAGTATTTTAACTTCGTCCTTAATCCTCACCGCAGCGGGATATAGTTTAAAGATGTTCTCAAGTATTGAAGGTGTCGCTTCACTTGGTGAACTCATTGGCCGCGGCGCAGCGTTAAGTGGACTTTTGGTGTTAGTGTTATTACCACAACTCTTATATCTTTTTGATCGTCTCGTGGAAAAAACAACATGGAAGCTTCGCTTTTATAAGGGTGGCACAACAGTTGGTCGTGTGATTATTGATGACGAAATTGATAATGGACATGACCAAGATCCCTCATTACTTAGTTAACTTTAACGTTGCACAAAATGTAGTGCTGTGATAATATACTATCGTTGCATATAAATATGCATCTTTGTAAATGAAGGAGTGTGGTTGTTAAATGATTGATGACCCTCAGACGTGGGTTCTCTTAATATTATACTTTGTCGCCGGGATGTATTTTAGTTCATCTGAAACGGCATTTATGACTGCGAACCGTTTTAAAATTAGAGCCAAAGCAGAAGAAGGGAAGGTAAGTGCTAAACTTGCTGCTTGGGTTATAAATAGACTTGAAAATTCAATTATTGCTGTCGTTGTTTTTAATAATTTAGCGCACTTACTTTTTACCGCGCTTTTAACTGTTGTCCTTGTTAATCAATATGGCAATGACACTGGTGAATTATTAGCAACACTGATCAGTGTGCCCTTGATGTTTTTATTTGCCGAAACGATTCCAAAAGTATTAGGGCGGCGTTATTGTGAAGAGTATGCACTTATTAGTGCCTTTCTTTTAGTACCTTTTATTATCATAAGCTACCCAATTGCGCTCTTTTTCCGTGGCATTGTGTGGCTTGTGAAAAAACTCTTTAAAACAGGTGAAGATAACATCTTTACCCAAGATGATTTTGAACAAGTAATTGAAACGATTGAAGAACACGGCATTATTAATGAAGATGCAAGTGATTTAATTATCTCCTCACTTGAATTTAGTGAAACAGTCGTTAAAGACGTCATCACCCCGAAAAATGCGATTGTTGCTTATGACATTAGTAGATTTAATAAAGAGACATTTAAAAACTTTGTGTTATCAACGCACTTTTCACGCTTGCCACTTTATGATGGCACCATCGATAAAATTGTTGGTGTTATTTTAGTCCGTGAATATATTAAGCATTATCAAAAGAAGCCAAATATTAATCCGCGCACAATTATGGCGCGGCCCTATTACGTTAATTATAAGATTACGCTGACAAAAATGGTCGAGGGTTTTAAAAAGAACAATACGCATATTGCTTTTGTCGTCGACGATAAAAAGAAATTGCTCGGCATGGTGACAATGGAAGATGTCCTTGAAGAGTTAGTCGGCCAAATTGCTGAAGTCGGTGGCGGTGTTAAAGGAGACATTATCCATGGGTAATATTATTCGCTTCGCCTTAGTGGCGCTTCTTTTAGCGCTTAGTTTCTTTTTCTCGAGTGCCGAGAGTGCTTTTTCGACAATCAATAAATTACGACTTGAGCGTGATGTGGAAGAAGGGAAGAAACGGAGCAAGACGCTGCATAAAATCGTCACGAACTATGAAAACACCGTCCAAGCGATTTTACTTGGGAATAACTTTGTTAATATCGCGGTCACGGCCCTCGTAACTGGGATGGCTTTAGCTTATGATAATGCCCATGGTGCAACAGGGCAATATGTGGCCATTTTCTCTGTTGTCTTATTTGTGGCCCTATTAACGATTGGTGAAATTATCCCCAAAACACTTGCGGTTAAATTAAATTATCAGATGTCATATGCCTATGCGAATATTTTTATGTTCTTTTATTATTTATTTACCCCACTATTATTTCCATTCCGCCTTATTAGTAAACATCAAAAAAAGAAAAATGGTCATAAAGAAGAAAGTAGTGACGAAGTTTACACGGAAGATGAATTACAAATTATCGTGGACGAAATTGAAGAACAAGGCTTAATTGATGAAGAAACGAGTGATTTAGTGCGGAGCGCCCTTGAATTTACGGAAACAGAAGCTTATGAAATTATGACGCCACGCGTTGATGTCTTTAGTTATGATATTGAAGATGATATTAAAGAATTAATGAAAGAAGAAGATATTTTTAAATATAGCCGGGTGCCAGTTTATGAAGACACTATTGATAACATCATTGGCATTTTAAGTACGAAAGACTTATTAAAACTATCGCTTTCCGATAAAAAAATTAATGTTAGAACTATTATTAAACCGCCACTTTTTGTGCATCACACGAAAAATGTTAGTGAAATCTTAACCGAATTTAAACAAACAAAAAACCATATTGCAATTGTAATTGATGAATATGGTGGGACCGAAGGTATCATTACGATGGAAGATATTCTTGAAGAAATTATCGGCGAAATTTGGGATGAGGCTGATGAAGTTGATGAACCAATTGTGAAGCTTGCCGACAATCATTACATTATTGATGGTGGGCTTAATATTGAAGACTTCTTTGCACTCTTTGAATTAAGTGAAGATGAAGATAATGATTACGATACAGTGGCTGGTTGGTGTATTGAAATGCTTGATCGTTTCGCGAAAGTTGGCGACACTTTTACCTATGAATCAATTACCGTCACGATTAAGGAAATCGAAGGTTTCGTCGTCGAGAAAATTGAAGTTGTGGCAGAAAGTGAAGAAGATTAATGCGCGTCAAAAAGTTTTTAGCAAAGATTCCGTCTTTGGAAAATAAAACATATGTGATTACGGGCGCTAATAGTGGCCTAGGTTTTGCCTTAAGTTGTCACCTTGTTAGTAAAGGTGCCCGTGTCATTATGGCTAACCGCAGTGCGAAGCGCAGTGCAGAAGCGATTGAAAAATTGCTGGCAAAATTTCCATCCGCGAAAGTAAGTGTCTTCCCCTTTGATCAAAGTAAAAAAGCGACAATAGAGACATTTGTTAATACTTTAATTAGCCATAATATCAAATTAGACGGTGTTGTTTTTAATGCTGGAGTGTATTGGCCGGCACTTGATGCAAAGACGGAAAATGGTGTTGCTCTCACTTTTGGTGTCAATTTTGTTGGGAATTATATTCTAACGCAAACTCTCGCAAATCGCGGTTTAATCACGGCAAAAACGCGGTTAATTTATATTACAAGCCCAGCGGCTGTGAAAAAATTAAGCCCCAAATTGCTGGCGCGCGTTAAAAGTGGACAAAAGATGACGCGCCTAAAACAGTACGCTGTTACAAAAGCAGCGCTTAATACATTTGTGCTTGGTTTAATGCATAAAGATAAAACAATCCCGTTTGAAGTTAAAGGGCAAGCTTATCTTTATCACCCTGGGATAAGCGAAAGTAATATTGCGCGCTTTAAGTGGAAATTTTTTAATAAAATTGCTCATGGCTTTATGCGCACATTTTTCCATAGTCCTGAACAAGCTGTCCTTGGTGGCCTTTTAGCGCTTGTGACTGATAAAGATATGAACGGCAAAATGTTTGTCCCAAAAAGTCCGCTTGAAACAAGCGGGTTCCCGCGTGTTAAAAAAATAGATGAGAAGCTTTTATCTCACCTAAGTCTTTTAATGAATGAAACACAAAAACTCATTTAAAGTTAACGAGTTTTAATGCATATTTTTCATAAACTTCAATCGCGATTTCTTTGATGCCTTGATGTTCACTATCAATTGTATAATCAATACCTTCGATATTTTTAGGATTAAATTTAGCATCATCAATCAAAATGCGTTCGGTGGCAATTTTGGGGTTATCCCCTCGATCAATCATTCGTTTACGACGCACGGCTCTACTTGCTTGCATAAAGAAGACGACGATATGTTCACTATTTAACGCTCTAATTGCTTGTAAGCCAGTTGGTTCAACAATTAATACTTTATTCATGGCGATTTCCGCTTTAGAGGTACCATAAAAATTATCATTATATTCAACAGTTTCCACAAAGTAATCATTGGCCGCTAGTCTTTTAAATTCATCTTTTGATACAAAATGATAATCACGGCCATTAACTTCGTTAACACGCATTTCGCGTGTTGTGTGTGTCACAACTTTTTGAAAACTAAAAAGTTTGCCAAGCATTTTGGCGACTTCCGTTTTTCCGCTTGCGCTTGCGCCCATTAGTACAATCATACATAAATAATAGACTAAAATTTTTCTAATTGCACGAAGAAGGATATTTAAATGTGAAAAAAGTTTAATTCCCTTTTTATTTATTAGCATGAGACATCTTAAATTATTATGGTTAGCACTTTTTACTAGTTTGTTTGTACCGCTCGTCCCTGAATATAACAATCAAACGGCGTCCCTTTTAAGCTATCGCAATGACCCAGCAGATGTCTCGCTTAGTTACCAAGTCGCAATTCCCTTTGTGGCCCCTTACACTACGACATTAACGTATCGCTACAATGTTTATAATAGTTCAGATCAACTTATTTATGCGCGTTCATCCACGACAACAACAGCGCTGCGCAATGTGCAAGTGCTAATTACCTACCGCGCTAGTGCGGGTAGTTTTAGTATAGGGCGCAATCGGATTGTCCTTTATTATAAAACAACAATCGAGGCGGAACGAAGACATTATTCATATTTTTATGGGTTTAATAAAGGTGTGAATGTCAATTTAAATAATGGTCCTAGCGCTCGGCAAATATTAGAAAGCGAAATATGTTATTTATATAATGGTGTTAATAATACTGAAACATTTCAAAAAATGAGTTTTAGTTACACAAATTTAACGCCCGTTAAGTATTTTAATCATGATTTATATTTTGATTTTAGCGATCTTTTTATATCAGTTGGTGTTCTTTATGATAATGCAAACTTTTATAGTAGTGCCATTTTATATTGTGATAATCCGAGTTTATTCCCTTTGCTGTCAAATGTTGGCGGCAGAGCAACGCAACACTTAAACTTGACGCGTGATTATGCACGGCTTGTCACGAGTGTAAAAGCCCCTTTATATGTGAAAGCGGATACGCTGCAAGTAGCGCGCAGTAAATATAGTGATGCGTTTATTAACACATCAACCTTCTTTTTCCCGCGTTATCATTTTGATGACTTACAAAACACGAAGTTTACATTAGAAATTAAGGACTTTAGTTATAGTAAATTTAACTTGAAATATGACTTTACAATTCAAATTGATCACCCCTATCTTGGCACTAGTGGTGAACATGAAGTAATGATTAATAGGTATTAGTGTGACGTGGAGTAATTTTGCCTTTTTGTTTCTGTTTACGTATAGTACGCTTTTAGCGATTAATATCCGCTATCAGCATGTAAATGAAGTACTCACATCCTTTACGCATGATCATGTTTATCACGTGACAACAATTGACATTGTGACCCATGAAATATATTTTGAAAAACCGCTAGTGCGCGCTATCGTTGATAATCATTTTTATCAAAATATGAATTATCAAAATTATGGCTATACAATTACGTTTTACACGAATGGTGTTATTAGTGAAGAAAGTGAACGAAGTCGTTATTTTACGATTAATCTTGTGTGTTCGCTCGGGTTTGGCGTCACTTTTGATAAAACATTTGCCTATTATGTGAGTTAAAAATGGAAAAAGTCATTAAAGTAATTGAAGAGAGTTTCCTAGCGCCGCTATTGGGCGATAAAAGTATTACCGACATTAGTTATAACGGGGCCCATCTTTTTTATTTTTCAAATGATGTTGGCCGCAAGTTATATGGGGCAATTGATCATAAAATAGTCGCTTCTTTTTTGCGCAATGTCGCTAATTTTGCGAATGAACGCTTCTCATACGCTGATACGTTCCTTGATATATCAATTGGTAAATATCGCTTAAGTGCAATGCATTATGCGTGCAGTCGATTTGAGTTTGAAGAGAGTTTAAGTTTTGCCTTACGGATTAATCACAACTTTCTCGCTAGTAATCCGCATTATTTAAACGCTGATGTTGTTGAAGTTTTAAAACATGTGATGCGCCAAAATCGTTCCATCATCATCAGTGGGACAACAGGTGTAGGGAAAACGACACTGCAAAAATATTTATTAATGCTTTTACCCGCTAATACTCGTGTCCTTGTCATTGATAATGTTTTAGAGTTAAGTGAAGTAACATCTTTAAATCGGGAGTTAGATTTAACGCTATGGCAATCACTAACGAATAATGAAGACGAGATTAAAGGCTTTGTTCAAAAAGCGCTGCGTTTTCATCCTGATTATCTCATTATTGCCGAAAGTCGAGGTGGGGAAATGAAAGAGATTTTACAAGGGGCAATAAGTGGTCATCCAAATATTGTTACGCTCCATGCTGATAGCGCTATGTTAGCGTATGAACGTGTTATTTACCTAGCAAACCATAAAGATCGTAATAGTCTTTTACAAGCTTTTCCTTACGTTATTCATCTCGCAAAAACGTATAAAAAAGATGGAAAGATTTATCGATATATTGAAAAGATTACAGAATATAATAGTGACACTTGTGAAGCCGAAGTGCTCTACCATGAGGTTCTCCCATGATTATTGTTTACACTGGTGCTTTTGTGTTAGTCCTCGTTATTAGTGTGTTTAGTGCGCTTGTGTTAGGCGGCATAAAAATAACGATTATAAACGCACTTATTACTCTTGTCTTAAGTTTTTATCTTTTGTATCGTGTGATTAATTATCACAAAGAAATAATTAAACGACGTTTTATGTTTAGCTTTATGGAATATTTTATCCTTAACTTTGACATCCAAAAAACAGTGGAGGCGACACTTACTACCATCTATCCATTACTTGATCCAAAAGGTGTTAAAGCTTATTTAACAATGACTGAAGATGGTTCGTTGTTACTAGAAAAATTACGGCTCACATTTGCGCATCAATATTACGAATCATTTTTAGAGATGGTTAATCTTATTAATGATCATGGTGGCGAAATGCTTAAAGTTGCAGAAGTACTCTTATTTAGTATTTCTAACAGTGAAACACAGCTAATTAAGTTAACGCGGATTGATAATGCTTACTTAATTAAATTTGTCTTTAATTGGTTTTTTATTATGCTCGTAGCTGTTGTGTTTCGTTTAGCGCTTGATGGGTTTTTAAGTTTTGAAAGTTTGCCGCTGCTCTATATTGCAGGCATGGAATTATTTATGGCCATTTTTTTAATAAGTATTGTATTAGTACTTGAAAATAGAATAAGGAGAACTCGGCGTGTTAGTTAAGTGGCTTGAGCGGAGTGCAGGCTTGCTATTAGTTGCGATTGGGGCAATTATTTTCTTATGGAAGAAAAATATGATGTTTGCCCTTATTTTTGCGGGTGTCGGTGTCGTTATTTTGGTGTTGACATTTATTTCCAAAAAAGAAAAAAGTAATATTACACTTGCCAATTTTATTAATGTTTTTACGCATTTTCGGGTTGCGCTTGATAATAATTTAAATGTTTATCGTGCCTTAAACATTACTATGACAACGACAAGCGGGGCGATGGCAACGCTTCTAGAATCATTAATAAATGCTCTAGAAAATGATCATAGTGTTACACCCTTTATTAACTTTGCACTGCCGTTTAAACATCCGCTTGTGTCGCAAATAATGATTAATGTTTATATGTTAGTGAATCACGGCATTGATCCGAAACGATTATGGCAATTTAATTATTTATTTGAAACATTAGTGAAAGAACATAACGATGCAGAAATTGCCTTACATGAGAGTAGTTATGAACGCTTTAATATTAGTTTATTTGTGGGTACTGGCGTTATGATTATGACCTTAATGATTAGTATTATGGGGATGATAGGAGCATATATCGCATGAGTAACATTATGAGTTTAGTTTATTCTTTTATCTTGATCTTTCCGACAATTTTACTTGGTGTTGATTTCTTTATCGTCGGAAAAATAATTGTTGAGTTAGAAACAAGAGCAACAATTGTAAGTTACATCATTAGTGAAGAAGGAGGGATTCGCCCAAGTTTAGTTGATGAACTTGCGGAAGACGGGATTAGTATCACTTGTGAAGGGGAATGTTCATATATTAGCGTTGGCCAAACAATCAAATATCAACTCATTAAAACATACACACCAATTATCATTAAAAATGAGGACATTCATATTTATGTGACAAGAACAACAATTGTTGGTTATTTATAAATAGGAGGTACATTTATGTCAGAACTAAAAGGACAAATTTTGGGGTTGTTACTCGTTGTCGTCATTTTTGCCACAGTTGCCGCTGCCTTTAAGGCCTCGGTCAATAAACAACTTGCTGAAATTGCTAGTCAAGAAAGTGCATTAGTGCTTTAAGCGCCCATTGGGCGGTGAATTGACCTTGAAATCGTTTTTATTTGAAATACTACGTGCTATTTGTTAAAATTGCATTCTAGGAGAAATTACTATGACAAATTTAGAACGTATTGAAAAAGTATTTACCGAATTACTCAAGGTCGAAAAAATTAAACCAGAAATGGAATTAAAGGCATTAGGACTTGATAGTCTTGACTTAGTGGAAGTGATGATGAAACTCGAAGAAGAGTTTGGAATTGAATTTAGTAATGATGAAATGCTTGCTTTTACAACGGTCGCGGATGTCATTGCCGAAATTGAGCGTAAAACGAAATAATAATAATGATTATTATTGCCAAGACCTAGAAAGTGTGTTATTCTGATGCATGCCTAGGTCTAGCATGCCTAGTTAGCTCAGCGGCAGAGCAATCGGCTGTTAACCGATCGGTCGTAGGTTCAAATCCTACACTAGGCGCCAGCTGGCCCGTTGGAGAAGCGGTTTAACTCACATGCCTTTCACGCATGCATTCATGGGTTCGAATCCCGTACGGGTCGCCATTGTTAATTAAACGGTACTGCAAAGTGCCGTTTTTTTATTACTTTCTTTGCACATCATTAATCCATAAGTGCTAAAATAAGTAGCGTGATTTATGGCCCGTTGGAGAAGCGGTTTAACTCTCATGCCTCTCACGCATGCATTCATGGGTTCGAATCCCGTACGGGTCACCACGATAATCTGGTGCTGGCAACAGTGCCCTTTTTATTTTCCAGACATCTAAATACTATTTAATAAAACAAGATAATTAATATTGACAATTAATTAATAACTAGGATATACTAAAGTTGATAAAACGCTTTACCAAACACAAATAATGATAGGCGGAGGAAAGAACATGCCGCAAAACCAAAAAAAAGTTTTCAAAAATTTGCTCATTTTAGCATTGCTTCTTTTGTCGGGCTGTAATAATGGCACTGATTCATCAATTACAAATGAAAGTTCGAGCGAAGAAACACCAACGTCAGTTGATCCAAAAACACTAGCGACCGTCCGTGGCAAGGTGTTAACAGATGCCGGTGAAATGATTGCTGCCGGAATAATTGTCGAAAATGCAAAGGGTGAAACGTATCGCACGAGTACTAATTTCCAATCAGCGTACAACTTGCGTTTAGAACCTGGAACTTATAAATTTCATTTTACACGTGGTTTTGAATATTCAACAGTAACTAAAACATTAACTGTTGAAGCTTATAAAACTTATTACGTACAAGATGTACGTTTAATTCAATTAGAAGACTCATATGCTAAAGGCTGGATTCGTGGTGATACGCATCAACATACTTATTACAGCGATGGTATTAATTCTGTGCCAGATGTTTTAGCGAGTAATATAAGTAACGGATTACATTATGGTTTTTTGACTGATCATAATACAGCGTGGGGTTTACCAGAATGGGTGCAAGGCAATCGCTTGCCTGCGCAAATTGATGCCGAAGGAAATAGCCATATGTTTGGCGCCTACGAAGGGATGGAAGTTACTACTGAATTTGGCCATTATCAATCGTATGGTCTCGGTTTAGTTTTTGATTTATATGAAGTATCACTACGTGATATTGAACGAACAAAACCACAAGCCGAAAAGGATGAAATAATAAAAGATCGTATAAGGTATATTGGTGATACAATTCGCTGGGCAGGTGCTGTAGCGCAAATCAATCACCCTTACTCAACATCAACAATGGGTTTTCGCTATTGGGAGGATGATGTTCTTAGTTGTTTTGATACGATTGAAATTTGGAATGGATATTTTATTCCAGGGGATGGTCGTTATGAACCAGAAAAAGAAGGTTATCAAGGCCAAAACTATCGCAGCAAAGTGAAGTGGTTTGAAATATTAAATAATGTTAAAAATGGTGGTCCTTACCTTGCCGCTGTTGCAGGTACTGATAATCATGATGTTTCGGGTAGTTATATTCCAAACCCCGACATTGATTTAAGTACTATTGAAGACCTTGAAGACTACAATGAATTATTTTTAAAACACGGAAAATATACTGGTTCGCCAAGCACTGTCGTTAAAATTGATGGCAAACAAACAGATGCTAAAGTGATGAAAGCATTAAAAGATGGGAATAGTTTCTTAACGAATGGACCGATGATTTATGCAAATATTAATGGTAAAACATATGGTGAAGTCGTATCTTTAACGACGAATAGTGCGACACTTAATTTAGAATTATTCGCGCGTGATGGTTATGAAGAAGTGCGGATTATTAAAAATGGTGAAGTCATCAAAACATTTGCAAGTAATGCTAGTGAACGCTTTACAACAAATTACACAATTAATAATTTAGAAAATGACGATTGGTTAGTATTAGAAGTTTATGGAACAGGGGTTCAACACGCAATAAGCAACCCGATTTTTATATCAATAGCGTAATTTAGGTTGTTCTTAGGCTGTGCCTAAAAAATATAAAGAATAACAGGAGGAAGGATTATGAAAAAAGGATTCAGATGGCTATTCATGGGTTTAATGATTATTGGACTCGCCGGCTGTAAAGGCGGTTCAAGTGAAGCAGTTAGTGAAGGGCCACAAAAACTTGACTGGCAATTTGATGTCGGTGATGATGTTGTAACCGGAGAAACCGAAGGCGCAGGCGAATGGTCTCCAACTTACAAAGTTAATCTCAAAATTGTCGGGGGCGGTGATACAGTATTATTTAATGGTACTGTCACCTTAAAATCACCAGCAATGATGGGTAGCGAATTCCTTAAAGCGGCAGTTACCGAAAAAGGATTAGCGCAAGAAGGAATCGATACTGGTTTTGTCACAACATTAGGCGATTACACAAATAATGCAGAAGACAATATATATTGGACATTTACCGTTAATGGTGCGAGTTCAGACTGGGGCGTTAACCAATATCAAATGCGGAATAATGACTATATGCTCTGGACCTACGCAGTTGTTGACTGGAGTGCACCACCGGTCGTTCCAGAACGCGAAACTGGTGACTGGTGCTTTGAAGTTGGTGCTGATCGGGTTACCGCAGAAGCAGAAGGAGCAGGTGAATGGTCACCAACATACAAAGTCAATCTCAAGATTGTCGGTGGTGGCGATGATGTGTTATTCAATGGCATTGTTACATTAAAATCACCAGCAATGATGGGTAGTGAATTCCTTAAAGCTGCGGTTACCGAAAAAGGACTAGCACAAGAAGGAATCGACACTGGTTTTGTCACAACATTAGGCGATTATACAAATAATGCGGAAGACAATATTTATTGGAGCTTCACTGTTAACGGTGTTAGCTCAGACTGGGGCGTTAACCAATATCAAATGCGCGAAGGCGATTATATGCTGTGGACCTACGCCGAAATGGTTTGGTAATTAATCAATTAATTAATTTACAAAGGCACTTGCTGGCAAACACTAGCAAGTGCCACTTGTCATTAAAGGAGAATGAGCATGAAAAAGAGCAAGTTATTTAAAATCGGTTTAATTTTGACAAGTATATTGCTTGTCGGTTGTACTGGTAGTAGTGGGGACCAAAGTGATGGTAATGGTAGCGGCGGTGCAAGTATTGTTGATGATGGCAAAACAAAAATTGCCTTATTAATTAACGGCAACCTTGGTGATATGTCATTCTTCGATAGTGCCGCGGCAGGGATGGAAAAATTTAAGGCTGATTATCCAGATGTAACTGTTGACATCGTCGAAATGGGGACGGACAACACACGCTGGGAACCAACATTACGATTAACGGCAAACGATGATTATGATTTAATCATTGTTGGCACTACTGATATGCGCGAACCGTTACAACGGCTAGTGAAGAACACCAAATATGCCGACAAACGTTTCATCTTGTTTGACACTGAAATCGAAGATAATAATTCGAGCAAATATCCAACAGTACGTAGTGTTTTGTTTAAACAAAATGAAGGTGGTTATTTAGCGGGTGTATTAGCGGCACTGATGACACGGGAAGCTGGTAAAACTAATACTGGTTTTATTGGCGGGATGAAAATCGATATTATAAATGATTTTGGGTACGGCTTTATGCAAGGGGTGAAGAAAGTAAACGCTGACTTTAGCGCGAATACCCTTGCATATAATAGTTATATCGGCGACTTTTTCAATAGTCCAAAAGGTAAAACATTAGCCGATACGATGTATCGTGAGGGCAATGTTGATGTGTTATTTGCCGCTGCTTCCCAAGCGGGACTAGGTTGTTTAGATTCCGCTAAAAACAATAATAAATACGTAATCGGTGTTGATAGTGATCAATATGAATACTTTAAACCAGTTGATAGTGCCAAAGCGGATAAAATTGTTACCTCGGTTTTAAAACGTGTGGACTTAATGCTCTATGAAGCTTGTGAAAGTTTCCTTGCGGGTGAACTAGAATATGGTGTTTTACAATATGAAGGTTTAGCGGAAGGTAAAGTTGGTATTGTGCAAAATGCGAACTACGAAAGTATTGTGTCACAAGCCAATCGTGATTATATTGATCAAATAATTGCAGAAGTTATAAGTGGTGATCTCGTTGTTAAGAGTGGGTTACGACGCTTTACTTCAACGGAAGAGTTAAATGCTTATTACGATTCACTCGATCCAAATAAACAATAATTAACAAAATTTATCGTCGGAGTTTACTATGGACACTGTGATTAGAATGGAACATATTCGCAAAATTTATGATAATGGTTTTTTGGCGAATGATGATATTAATTTCAGTCTAAAAGCAGGTGAAATTCATGCGATTGCTGGCGAAAATGGCGCTGGTAAAAGCACATTAATGAAATTATTGTATGGTGTAGAGACACCAACAGCAGGCAAAATATATGTCCGTGGTAGTGAAGTTAAAATTAATTCACCTTTGGCATCAATGCAATTAGGAATTGGCATGGTGTTCCAACATTTTATGTTGGTTGATGAATTAACAGTCCTTGAAAACATCTTTTTAGGGATGGAAAACACGAAATTTAACGTGCTCCAAAAAGATGAAATGCGCCAAAAACTAACGGAACTTTGTGACAAATTTAATATGCATGTCGACTTTGACACTAAGTGTGGCGCTCTTTCGGTTAGTCAAAAACAAAAGGTTGAAATTTTAAAAGTATTGGCGAAAGATGCGACCATTTTAATATTTGATGAACCAACCGCTGTTTTAACCGCCCCTGAAAGTGATGAGCTTTTTGTGCAACTAAAACTCTTACGTGAAGCAGGGCATACTATCGTGTTAATTACTCATAAACTCGGAGAAATAAAAGCGCTATGTGATCGTGTCACGGTATTACGTAAAGGGAAATATATTGGTACATACGCTGTAAAAGATATTACAATTGCGGAAATATCACGCCTGATGGTTGGTTTTGATGTGTCACTGACACCAACAAAACGTAAACACACTATTCACAAAGAACCACTTTTAGAACTAAAAGATGTAATCTTCGCCAGTGGAAAGAGTGATCATAAAAAGATAAATTTTGATATTAAGTTAGGCGAGATTGTGTGTTTAACGGGTGTTGAAGGAAGTGGTCAAGAAAAAGTCGTCGCTGCCGTAACAAGTAACGATATTAAATACAAAGGTGACATCATTTTCAATGACTACAAAATTAACAATTTGGCCATTGCGGAGCGGCGAAAATTAGGCATCAGTTATATTCCTGCCGACCGCATGGGTGAAGGCGCGAATTTAAAAACATCAATCTTAGAAAATATTGGGGCGCATGAAATTAGCAAAGCAAAGCTTAAACATCTAGGCTTCTTTAATCGCCGTAAATTATATAAAAATAGTGATGTTTTGCGCGCAGATTACCGCATTGCCACGACGGATATGAAAGAAAATATTAATCTTCTATCGGGCGGTAATATTCAAAAAGTTGTGACTGCGCGTGAAATAGAAACAAATCCGCATCTTTTAGTTGCGGAGCATCCAACGCGTGGTGTTGATGTTGGCACTATGGAGCTTATCTTCCAAAAGATGAATGATTTACGTGAGCGTGGAAATTCAATCTTACTTGTGTCCACAGATTGGAATGAGATGCTTGCGCTTGCGGACCGAATTATTATCTTTTTTGACGGCGAAATTACAGCCATTATTGATGATCCACATTCGATTGATGAATATGAATTAGGCTACTATATGCTGGGGGTAAAGAAAATGGAGGGGCTATTATGAAAAAAGTTTGGTCCCGACTTAAAGCATATTTTTATAAGCCGCAAGTGCAACAAACATTAGTGGATTTACTGCGGACTATTGTGTCACTTTTAATTGCGCTTGCAATTGGAATCGTCATTATTTTAATCACAAGTAAAGAACCAGCAAATACGATTAAAACGTTGTTATTTGCGCCGTTACAAGATGACTTTACCTTTGGCATGGTGATCACGCAAACGGTCCCGCTTATTTTCACGGGTATTGCGGTAACAATTATGGTGCGCGGCGGACAGTTTAATATGATTGGTGAAGGAGCGTTCTTTGCCGGTGCTTTTATTGGTGCGGTCTTAAGTGCTAAACTCAATTGGCCATGGTTTCTTGGTCCGCTTATTGCTATGCTCTTCGCTAGTCTCGTGATGGGGATAGTGGGATATGTTCCGGCGAAACTCAAAGCATCGCTTGCCGTTGATGAATTTGTTTCGTCACTAATGCTTAATTTTGTTATTTTCTGGGTTGTTATGTATTTATTTAATAATGTGTTCTTTGATCCCGACTATTCAAATTTAGCAACACCGTATTTAGAAGATCATCAAAAATTACCATTCCTTAACGTTGATAATGAAGTAAGTATTGGGATTATTTTAGCCCTTATCTTAACTGTTTTAACGTACCTTTTCCTTTATCACACTAAGTGGGGTTATGCAGTCCGGATGACTGGAGATAATCCAAAGTATGCTAAATACTTAGGAATGAATGTTAAGCGAATTGTTATTGTCGTGCAAATTTTAGGAGCGATGATTGCCGCTTTTGGCGGTGCAACATTCCTTTTAGGTAATTCCTATCGCTTTACGTGGAAGGCGCTCCCTAATTACGGATTTGATGGTTTTGTGGTAGCGATTTTAGCATTTAATCATCCGCTGCTTGTGCCTTTTGCGGCGTTACTACTTGGTTATTTACGAGTGGGCGCAGCAGAAATGGCGCGACTAAGCGATGTTCCTAATGAAATAGTGTATATTATTCAAGCACTCATTATTTTGTTTGTTGGTGGCCAAGCTTTCTTTGTGCGTTTAAAACGGAAACGTTTAGAGAAAGCTTTAGAGTTTTCATCATGTAAAGAAGCGGAGGAAAAGGGTGATGCTTAAATTTATTTTTAGCGAACAATTTCTCATTTCCACGATTCTTTTTGCGACCCCAATTTTATTTGCCGCCTTTGCCGCTCTTATTTCGAAAAAGGCTGGTATTTTAAACATTAACGTTGAAGGAACAATGTCCCTTTCCGCTCTAGCGGGCGGCTTGGTGAGTTTTGCGACAAAAAGTTGGGTGGTTGGTCTACTTGCGGCGCTGCTTGTTGGTGTTATCATGAATTTTGTTTTTGCGGCGTTTAGCATGAAATTGAAGACCGATAAAATTTTATCAGGGATTGCCTTAAATACATTAGCGAGCGGATTATCGATTTATCTCTTATATGTGGTTATTGGTGTTAAGGGTGATTCCTCACTCAATCCAAGTGTTCTAATTCCTGATATAAATATTCCGCTGCTTTCGAAAATACCAATCATTGGTAAAGCAATCTTTGGTCAAAATTTACTCGTCTATATTGCGATTATTGCTGTCTTTTTTGTGATGTTCTTACTTAATCGCACAAAGTTAGGGATGCACATTAAAGCAGTAGGTTATAACGAAGATGCCGCTAAGTCTGTCGGCATCAAGGTGAATAGGATTAGGATAATCGCCTTAATTATAACTGGTATCTTTGCTGGTTTAGGTGGCGCCTATTTATCAATGGTTTATTTGTCTTACTTTAGTGCAGGTATGGTCGCGGGGCGTGGGTTTATTGGGATTGCCGCGGAAGCCATGGGGCAAGGTAAACCACTGTTAACGCTCTTATTTGCGCTTTTATTTGGGGCAGTTGACTATTTTGCTGTTGGCTCCCAGACAGTATTAAGTTTCCCATACGAATTATTAAATACACTCCCATACTTAATGACAATTGTCGCCTTAATAATTTTTGCTGTTATTAAGAAATATGGAACACCTAAAATTAAACATAAAAGGAGGAAAGAAGATGAACAAGAAACAGTTTAAAGCGTGGATTGCCGAAAAGGAATTAATGGAAAATGCACGTCCTGTCATTTTAGAAGAAGATGAACAAGGCTGGCTTGCAAACAAAGAAGTGGAAAAAATGGAAGATGCCCTCTTAAAAATGAAATGGTCAAGTGCTGTACCTGGTTCTGCTGCGCCAGAGCGTGTCATTTTTGGTGCAGTTCAAGATTTAGAAAATATGGGTTATGATGTTAGCGCTCCCGAAGCACTTTTAGAAGCAGGACTTGCTGCGCACGATTGCAATGATATGCTAACATTAAATCGCTTAACAATTCGAATTTGGCATTTAATGAATAATGCGCCAAAAATTGCCTCACATCCATATTGGTCATATAAGCAATACCATACGTTTGAAGATTATTTAGCCGATGTGAAATTTCCAGAGCCGCATAAATATGATAAAAAGAGTCAAAAGTACGCTGAAGATAATTATGCTGGTTGGTTAGCGCAAATTATCGGGGGTGCCGTTGGTACAGCCGTTGAAGGTTATACTCCTGAGGCAATTTTAGAAAAGTTTGGGGTAATTCGAGATTATGTCCGGAAACCAAATACGTATAATGATGATATAACTTATGAAATTGCCTTTTTAATGGCACTTGAGCGCTATGGCAAAGATTTAACCTCCGCTGGAATTGCGGAAGAATGGGTGGCGCTAATCCCTTTTGGTTGGTCGGCGGAAGAATGGGCGCTTAAGAATTTAAAACTTGGTATTTATCCACCTGAATCTGGCTATCTCCATAATCCTTATCGGGAATGGATAGGAGCACAAATGCGGGGTGCGGTGTGCGGAATGATTGCCCCTGGTGACTATAAAAAAGCCGCCTACTACGCTTTTATGGATGGCGTTGTTAGCCATCATAATAATGGTGTTATCGGTGAAGTTTTTAATGCGATGCTTGTGGCGGGAAGCTATGTCGAAAAAGACAATAAAAAGTTACTAGAAACGATTATTAATCTTATACCAAAGAAGAGCGAATATTATTCTGTCGTAAAATTTGCGCTTGATCAATGTAAAGCCCATAAAAAATGGGAAGATGCGTGGACAAAGTGTCGGAAAAAGTTTGAACGTTATAACTGGATTCACGCTTATCCTAACGCTGCCGCCGAAGTAGTGGCGCTTTGGTATGGAAATAATGATTTTACCGAAACGATTTCAATTTGCTGTCATTGCGGTTATGATGTTGATTGCAATGTAGCGCAAATTGCCACGGCTTTAGGTATTCAAGCTGGTGTTGAAGCCATTGCTCCACATTGGAAAGAACCGATTGGTGACTTATTAATCACATACTTACGGAAATATGAAAAATTGAGCATCCGTGAGCTTGCTGATTTTACAACGAGGTTAGCAAGAAAAGTATAGAGGAAAAGATTATGAAAAAAGTGATTGTACTTGGTAGCATCAATATGGACCTTGTCACCGAAACAAAACGGTTTCCGCTTGAAGGAGAAACAGTAATCGGCGAAAACTTTTTTACAAATTCGGGTGGTAAGGGCGCTAATCAAGCGGTCGCAAGTGCAAAGCAAGGGGCAAAAACAGTAATGCTCGGCGCTGTTGGGAATGACTTATATGGTAAAGAGAGTTTGCAAAACTTACAAAATTATGGTGTCGAGACGAAGGCACTTAAAATTAAAGAAGGGCAAACCGGTGTCGCCGTTATTATCCTGCATCGTGGTGATAATCGCATTATTGTTAATGCTGGCGCCAATAAGAAATATACAACTCAAGAAGCAATGACTGATTTAGCCAAAATTAGTAACAAAGGTGATATTTTAGTACTACAACTCGAAATGAGTCTTGATGTTATTACGCACATTATTCCGTTTGCGAAAAAACGTGGTCTGTTTATCATTTTTAATCCTGCGCCGATGAGCATGGATTTGGATACGAAAGTATTACACGATGTTGATTTGCTCATTGTTAATGAAATTGAAGCGAAGATGCTGGCCAGTAATAACTCTGCTACTAAAGTTGCCTTAATCAATAAATTACAAAAACTTGGGGCTGAAAATGTTATTATAACTTTAGGAGCAGAGGGCGGAACATATACATATGAACACGAAGTACACCGCTATCAAGCTTATAAAACAGTGGCGAAAGATACAACTGGAGCAGGTGATGCCTTTGTTGGCACGATTGCCGCGAGTTTAACAAGGGGTGAAAGCCTTCCAGAAGCAATAGTTCGCGCAAGTTATGTCTCAGGTATTACCGTTTCACGCCTTGGTGCGCAACAAGCAATTCCGACGAAAGAAGAAATTGATAGCCTTCTAAATAAGTAGATTAGTATGCGAGTGAATCTAAAATATATTGCCGAAAAAGCTAATTTGTCACCAACAACGGTGTCGCTTATTTTAAATGACAAAAATGTTCGTGTTTCGCCAGAAAAACGTGAATTAGTAATTAAACTCGCTGCCAAATATAATTATCAACCAAATTCACTAGCGCGAGCCCTCGCAACGAAAAAAACAAACATTATTGGTTTAGTAATTCCCGATATAACAAACTATTTCTTTGCTGAAACAGCGCTTATTATTGAAACAACGTTACGTAAATATGGGTATAGTTTAATTTTATGCAATACCGCTGATCAAAGTAGTGAAGAAGAAAGATACATTGACCTCTTATTAAGTTATGGTGTTGATGGTTTAATTATATGTATCTCACATGATTCACTCTTTAATGATGATTTATTGGATAAATTAAATAAACTTGATATTGCGTGTGTAGCTTTTGATCGTTTTATCGAAAATTTACCGTTTCCGTACGTGTCAATTGACAATGAATATGGTGCGAGCATTGCCACAGATTACTTAATAAATAATGGGCATCAACAAATTGGTTTTATTGGCGGAGCATCAAATGTATTATCGGCCACACAAAGATTAGATGGTTATAAGCAAAGTTTAGCAAAAGCAGGATTACCATTTCGTGAAGCGTATGTTAAACACGGTAATTATCAATTTGAAAGTGGTTATCTTGCGGGGAAAGAATTACTACAAACAACGGATATCACAGCGGTCTTTGTCGCTAATGATATGATGGCATATGGGTTTTATAGAGCCGCGCGTGAAGTTGGTAAAAAAATTCCAAATGATATTTCAATCATCGGCTTTGACGACTTACTATTTTCTTCCACATTAGATGTGCCATTGACAACAATTAAACAATCGACTAATGAATTAGCGAAAAATGTTTGTAGTGTGTTACTTAAGAAAATCAAAGGTGAACAAGTGCCACGTAAAATCATCTTAAATCCATCATTAACAATTCGCGAGAGTGTTAAAAGTCGCACAAAATAAGCAAAAAAGGAATAAATACTAAAGAGTAATTAAGAAAGCAATTAATAAATTTGTCAGCATGGCGCTATTCGTAAATGTAAATTTTGATAATCGCAACATAAACTTATGGAATTTTAGGGGAAAAAGTGTCATAATTATTTACGTATAAATAAACTGATCTTAATTTTGAGGTAAATTTAATCGTGAAGTGGGTAGAAGAATTACAATCGAAATATGATGTAAACATATTATATGATGTCTTTTTACGTGAAAATGATTCACTTTATTTTCTTGTTGAAGAAGGACATAAAATATGCGATAAACCACTGCTTAAATTATTTGGCTCGTGCGCTAATGTTGGGTTACCACATTGTGTTAAAACACTAGACGAATTATTTAGTTATATTGATGTTAAGAGCCAAATATGTGATATTCGTGGTGTTAAAGAATATATTACTGAATTACATCGTGAAATCGATAGTGATCAAACACGCGTTGTACTCTATCTGCCACTAGATTTTTGTGGTAATAAAAAGTATTTAGAACTTGTAATTATTAAAATGTTTAAACGTAATGTCTCAATCGTTGTCCTTAATCAAATTGATATGAAGAAAGTTAATGTTGAATCACTTTATTTTGAATCTTATAAAGATAGTTTGACTGGGCTTTTCAATTTTAGCACCTTAATGTTCCACATAAACAAGACGACGAACAATCATTATTTTGGTTTTATTGATTTAGATTATTTTAAAATTGTTAATGATACCTTCGGCCATAAAGTTGGTGATGATGTACTCGCAAGAGTTGGCCGCGTTTTAATTGAAATCGCTGATGATACAGTTATTATGTATCGCAAAAGTGGGGACGAATTCATCTTCATGACACTCGGGCTTAATTTTGAAGAAACAAAAAAACTCGTGAAGCGGATTCAAAACGCAATTCGCTCCGTTGAATTACCAAACATTAAGGTTAATTGTTCCATTGGTGTCGCTGAATATCGTCATAATAATGGGCATTATAGCGCGCACGATGCTGTTAATATTGCGGACGTGGCGATGTATGTTTCTAAATCAACAGGGCGGGGGTCAGTTACTTATTTTAAAGAAGCAGAAGCTAAAAAAATAATTGATTCTGGACCGCTTGAAAAGACATTAGAATTACTTGAAGCAAGGGCGCGCTAAAAAGATTATTAGCGAACTTATAAAGACACGATGATGTGTCTTTTTTATTTTGTTGACTAAAAGTCAAAAAGGATGCAAAATTAAAATAGATAGTAATTCGTTTTAAACGTGAGTTAAGTGTTTAGCCACTTAATTGCTGAAAGGAAACATTATGCAAAGGTCATCCACTATTAAAAAAATTTCGCGCTTTTTAGTATCACTATTCTTTTTAGGGATGTTGACAACATTAGTTAGTTGCAAAAACAATACTAATTTAGTGACTAAAACTAAAATGCAACAAGTTAAATCAAAACTAAAATTTGTGCAATTAGCAAAGGAGGGGCGCCGCAGTCAAGGTAGTTATTTTGATACGGCCACTGATGCAGTCCCAGAAACTGGTAGTAGTAATGACGCAAAAGGGCGCGACTTTACTGGCACAAATGAACAAGTGGAAGGCGTCAGCGAAGCCGATTTAATTAAAACCGATGGTTATCAAGTTTATTATTTAGCGAGAGAACGCGGGACGCTCCAAGTTTTTGATGTCGCCGATGATAAAAGTATTACTTTAAGTGATTCATTATCATTAGAAAATTCTTATGGTCTTGGTCTTTACTTATTGCCAGAATACGTTGTTGTGATCAGTGAAAAATATGAATACGAAAGTATGCCTGGCTATGATGAATTTTGGATGCCAGGATGGTATGGATATGCAACAACCGCCATTACCGTCATTGAACGCACTAATCATGAAGTCGTCTATGAGTTAAATATCAAAGAAAACATTATTATTGATCACCGTGTGATTGACGATAATTTATTCCTTGTTGGCTATGATTACATAAATATCAATGAGAAAGACCCACGACCCGTTATCACACTTTTAGATGGTAGCGTGTCATACATTGATTACAATGATATTTATTATTTCGATAATACACCAGCTTATGGGATGACAAAGATTGTTGGGCTCAAATTAAATAGTAATCCTAAGGCGATTAGCTTTAACGCTAAAGGGTTTTTAGGCGCTGATTATGGGTATAAACAAGTTTATGTTTCACAAACCGACTTATATCTTTGTGATTCAAACTTTCTCTATGATGAAACTAGTTATAATTCAAGCTTAACAATTAGTCAGTTTGCCCTTGATTTAGTTGAGGCGGACGTTAATTATGTCGCCGCGGCCATTGTGGATGGGTGGATGCTTAATCAATTCTCCATGGACTATTACGCGGGACACCTACGTGTAGCGACGACAAATGTTAGTGTGCGCTGGACATTGGATGATGAAGATTATATTTCTAGTTGGACACAAACGATTATTAATCACTTATTTATCTTAAAAGTTAATAAACGGACGCAAACTTTTGCACTAGTGGGCCATTTAAGCGAGGGCTTAGGTAAACCAAATGAATCAATTAAATCGGTACGCTTCCTTGGTAATAAAGCATACATTGTTACTTTTGAGACACGTGACCCGCTTTATATTATTGATTTAAGTGATCCCGCAAAACCAGTGATTACAGGTGATATAGAACTACCAGGGTATGATGTTTATCAACATCCATTTGGCGAGAGTTTTGTGTTAGGCTTAGGCTATACAGCAGATGATAGCGGCTTTACGAACGGTATTAAACTTACCGCATATGAAACAACACTTGGTAATGAACGCGAAATTCAAACATACGTTATTTACGAATATGTGTCCGAGAATATTGAAAACGGGTGGTATTATTCATATGGCTATACGGAAGCGTTATGGGATCATAAAGCACTGCTTGTTTCGGTGAAAGATGGAATACTTGGCGTACCATTCTTTGAATACTCATATTCGTGGGAATACAAAATTGATGAAAATGGCGATGCAACGGATTATGAATGGAATAGCGAATGGAGTTTCAACTATCAAATATTTGATATTGACTTTGCCTGCGAAAACCCCATTGCGACACCAGTCAAAGTAATGCACCCCGCGGTTGGTGATTATATTTACCCCATAAATCGCTCAGTGTTAATTGAAGGAGTGCTTTATATTTTCTCCACTTATTACGTCAGTACTTACGATTTAGCAACAAAAGTAACTAGCGAACCAATCTATCTGGCATAAGGCAATTTATTAGCATTATTTGCTGACATATTCACACAGTAAATAGTGCTTTTTACATCAAATTTAACGACAAAAGGGCATTATTTTCAATAAAATGTGAAAATTTTACCAAGTCGTTGACTAATGACCACTTATCAGTGCTATAATAATAACAAAGGGGAAAACAACATGAAAATTGAAACAAGATTAGATTTCATCTTAATTGATGGAACCGAGCTCGTTATTAATGATGCTCTCAAAACACTGGCAAAATTACCAGTAAGCGACCTAGTCGAATTTTTAAAGGGCCCTAAACTATATTCACGTCGTGACCATGCAAACATTTTAAAGAATGTGATGCGTGATGAAGTTTGGAAATTTAAATTAGTTTCGCGCGTTGCTGAAAAAGGACTTTCGAATGACTTCTTTAGCCGCCTTGATTATTTTGAAGATAGCCCTGTAACCGTTCTTGAAAATCTATTTGAACGGATGGTCAAGATACAACCAGAATTAATGGACTACTATCTTGAAGACTTATGGCTTTTCGCCATCCAAGTCACAAACAAAGACAAAGAATTAGCGAGACTTTATAAAAAAGCGAAGAAAAACGACACAAGTAAGATAGTTTTGCGCGAACTCTTCCCATCGCTTGAGGTTCTCTTTGGTGATGAAGAGGGCGATATTGATGGCGTTTTAGCCCGTTCTTTCACTGAAAAAGGACTTCACAGTGCCACAATTAAAGAATTACGGGAAATTGCGGAGAAAAATGAAGTCTTATTGCCAACAAATATCACGAAACAGGACATAGTGGACGGAATTATTGCTGTTTTACCAAAAGTGGCGAAAGCTAAAGATGTCCCACATCTCACTGAAGACGTGAAGGATATGACGATTGCGCAATTAAAAGAATTTGTCACAAAATATAAAATCGATGTGCCAACTGAACTTAAGAAGCAAGACGTTGGTGAATTACTTGTGAAAAATTATGTGAACAAAAATGCCGCAAACGTCGTAACCGATCTAAAATATGTCTTACCCGAAAGGGTTGAAGAAAGAGTTGACTTCAGTGATGAAAATCCGAAAGTTGTTCGCCTCCGCGAAAGGGTGAAAGAACTTGAAAAAGAATTAGAAGATCGGCCAGTGGTTGACGAAGCAAAGGTCGATGAAAGTAAACTCATGAAGGAACAGGAAAAAGTTGAAGCGCTTTCGCAAGAATTACAACAAGCAAAGGCTGAACTTGCGGAAAAACCAAAAGAAGTACGCGTCGAAGTGCCAGGACCAACGGTGATTCGGACAGTCATTAGCAAAAAAGAATTACAAAAACAAAAAGAGCATTACGAGGCAATTATTGCTGAACAAGAAAAAGAACGTTCAATGCTTATTGCCCGTCGTGAATATGATGAAGTTTTAGCGGAGTATGGCCGTGTTAAAGCCTTGCTTGATGAAAAAGAAGCAGAAAAAGTTGAAGAAAAACCAGTTGAACCTCAACCCGCTCCTCAATATGAAGAACCTTATTACGGCTCATTACATGCGAAGGTTGATCGACTCACTGATCGCGTTCATGAATTACAACTTGAAATCTTACGCAAAGAACTTGCTGATAAAAAAGCGGCACCAGTTAGCACTGAAGAGCAACCAGATACTGAAGTAAATATTTATTTCGATAGTAATCTTGCCAAACGGATCGCTGATAATAAGAATGATGTCGTGCTTGATGGCAAAACTAAGAAACGTAAAAAGAAAAGAGGGGTAGGCTGCAAATTGTTCTGGGCTATCTTTATTATCTTACTTTTAGTCGTTGTCGTGTTTATGGCCGCATGGACATTAGAACACTTCAATATCACTCCACTTGCGGGACCACCGTGGCTTGCTGATCGCTTTAACGCTGCGGTTTTATGGCTCCATAATATAGTACAACTTGTATTTGATACAGTACGCGGATGGTTTGGTCTTGTCCGGGTAGTAGGTCGATAGGAAGGGGATTTAAGTTATGAGTAAAAAACGTCGAATTAAACAATTAGAAGCTCAAGTTGCTGAACTTGAAGCAAAGCTTGATGGTAAAGCAGAACAAAAAGCACCAAAGAAAGCGGCGAAAAACTCCGTGAACGTTTATTTTGATAGCAACTTTGTTAATAGTTTAGTCGCTAATCAAATGAAATATGGTCGTCGCTCACGGCTTGATGATCTTAATATCGATCCAAACGATAAAAAAGCAGTGCGCAGAGCACGCGCTCGCCGTTTCTTCCGCTTTTTATGGAAATTCATTGTTGTCCTTGTCATTGCTGCCATTGTGGCCGCTGTTGCAGCCGCGATCTTAATGGTTATTGTTTGGGCGCTTGTTAATTTCCAAATTATGACCCCAACCTCCAATCCATTTATTGGCATGGTGTGGGGATGGATTGAATGGTTCTTTGCCCTCTTTGGCATGGATGTACCAGTCTTCTAACTCCACTTAATTTACGATTAAGCATTTTAAAGGGGCCGCTACGCCCCTTTTTTGTTATAATTAAAATAGATATTAAAAAGAAAAGCATATATTCATAAATACACTCATAAGGTCATTATAATTGAACACGAAAATTAAATAGAAATCATCTCTCAAGTCATCAATAATAATGAAAGGAGCGGAGCTAATGTTAAAAATATTCGATCGTTTATATCAAGGTTTGTTATACCTTGGGCGCCCATTTTTAAGATGGCGAGAACCAGTGATTGTAGAGTCATATAGTGAATTAGTGAATATCCTCATTGCGCAGAACAAAAAGAAGGTACTCATTGTGCTTGATGAAGGTTTGACCCAATTACATTTACATAATGTACTCATTGATACACTTAAAAATAAACACTTTAATTACCATATTTTTAGTGATGTTACGGCAAATCCGACGATTAATCAAGTCGAAGCTGGTTTATTTGCCTATATTGCTTTTGGCTGCGATGCTATTATTGGCTTTGGGGGCGGCAGTCCAATGGATGTGGCTAAAGCCATTGCCGCCCGCGTTGCACGGCCAAACAAAAACTTAGTGCAACTCGGCGGAACGCTTAAAGTATTAAAAAAGACTCCGCTTTTAATCGCTATTCCCACAACGTCAGGCACGGGGAGCGAAGCAACAGTGGCGGCGATTGTCGTTGATGAAAGAACAAGGCGAAAATATGCGATTAATGATCCTGTTTTGATTCCTAGCTATGCGCTCCTTGTTCCTGAGTTAACGTTTAAATTACCACCATTTATAACGGCGACGACAGGAATGGATGCTTTAACGCACGCTGTTGAAGCTTACATTAATAATGGTGGCACTAAATTTACTAACGCTAAAGCGATTAATGCAGTGAAATTAGTGTTTGAATATTTAAAGAAAGCTTATGATAATCCAAATGATTTAACAGCGCGGCGTAATATGCAAATAGCGGCCTATGACGCTGGGGTTGCTTTTACCCGTAATTATGTTGGGTACGTCCATGCCTTAAGTCATCCACTGAGTGCCTTTTACGGATTAGCGCATGGTTATGTTAATGCGTTAATTTTGCCTTTCATGTTAGACAAATATGGTCGCAAAATTTATCGCAAATTAGCAGATTTAGCGCGTAAGAGTGGAGTAATAAAAAAAGGTCTTAAAAACGCCGAAACCGCTAAACTTTTCATTAGTGAAATTCGTGCATTAAATGACCATTTTGGTATCCCTACAACGATACCGCAGATTAAAGAAGAAGACATCCCACAATTAGCGGCATTCGCCAATAAAGAAGCGCGCCCTCTTTACCCGACACCGCGCATTTATGAAACAAATGAATTAGAAGATTTTTATCGTCAATTAAAAGGAGAAAATTAAATGTTAAAACAAATTGAAGCCCAAAGAGCAGCAATGCAAAAAACGTTTCCGTTAAGCTATGAAACAAGGAGAGAGTTGCTCTTAAACCTGCAAAAAGCAATTAAACACCATGAAACAGCGATTTACGATGCCCTTTACGCTGATTTGCGAAAAGACGTTTGGGAAGTGTTTGTGACGGAACTTGGTATCGTTTATGAAGAACTGCATTTCGCCCTTAAAAACCTTAAAAAATGGATGCGAAAGAAATACATTAAAACATCACTCGTACAATTTCCGGCACGGAATTTTATCTTGCCAGAACCATATGGTCAAGTCTTAATTATGAGTCCGTGGAATTATCCGCTACAGCTCACAATCTTACCACTAATTGGCGCAATTGCCGCTGGTAATTACGCGGTTGTAAAACCAAGTGCATATGCCCCTGAAATTGCGAAAGTGATGCAACAAATTGTCGAAAAAGCTTTCCCCAATAAAGAAGCGATTTTATTCCTTGGTGGTCGCAAAGTTAATGAAGAAATATTACAAGGTGTCTATGATTTTATTTTCTTTACGGGTAGTCCAGGGGTTGGTAAAATTGTAATGCGCCAAGCAAGTGAACATTTGACACCAGTTGTGCTTGAATTAGGCGGTAAGTCGCCACTTATTATTACTGAAGATGCAGATATTCCCTTAACAATTAGACGTCTTAAATTTGCTAAACTCATAAATTTGGGTCAAACATGTGTCGCCCCTGACTATGTATTACTTGATAAGAAACTTATTGATAAAGTTGACGATATTCGCAAGGCATTTACCGTTGAAGGTGATGAGGCGGCAAGACTACCAAAAATCGTTAATGAAAAACATTATTTGCGCCTTAAAGCTGTGTTAGAGGAAGTTGGTAGTAATAACTTTGATGAAAAAACACAAACAATTAAACCAACAATCGTGCTTAATCCACCGCTTGATAGTGAGCTGATGCGCGAAGAAATATTTGGTCCAATTTTACCAATAATTACCTATGAAACGCTTGATGAAGCAATTGATTTTATTAATGCGCGGCCAAAACCTTTAGCGTTATATCTCTTTACCAAATCAAAAGCAATAATAAAAAAAGTATTGTCGAAAACAACAAGTGGATCAGCGGCGATTAATGATGCGGTTGTGCAACTTGCAAATCCCCACTTCCCATTTGGTGGTGTTGGCAATAGTGGGATGGGTAGTTATCATGGGTATCATACGTTTAAAACATTTAGCCATATGAAGGCTGTTTTACATAAATCGCGTGCTTTTGATTTTCGCTTCCGCTATAAACCTGGCCCCAAAACAGTTGGGATCTTTAAGAAATTAACACGAAATAAATAAACGTACATTCATTATTTACAGACTTTTCACTTTATAGTGAATATAATTACAAGTTCACTTTACTTTTGGCTCTTTACGCGTGTATAATATGCGCGATGGAGGGAAAAGTGATGAAGTTATTCTCAACAAAAGGTCATCGGAAAATTCCTGGCAATAAACATATTAGTCTCGAACGTGACGTGACGACTATTGATCCTAAAAAAGTTGAACGGGTTTATTTTCCACTAGTGGCCGGAAATAATGCGCCTCATGAAGTTTTAGTCAAAGAAGGCGACAAAGTTAAAGTTGGAACGAAAATTGCGGTTAAACCACAATTTACTGTTCCGTTTTTTAGTAGTGTTTCGGGTACAGTCTTAGCGATTGAAAAACGCTACAATCCTATGACGGGACGGGTTTGTGATCATTTAGTGATCGAAAACGATTTCAAAATGACCAAAGAAAAACCATTAAAAACCGTTAAATTAGATGCGCCAAAAGAAGAGATTGTCGCCGCAATTAAAGAAGCGGGTATTATTGGCTTAGGTGGCGCTGGTTTTCCAACGTGGGTTAAATATAATAACGTCAAAGACATTCACACTATTTTAATTAACGCTGTTGAATGTGAACCATATTTGACAACCGACTATTTAGAAGCAAAAATGAATGCGGCAAAAATTGTTGGTGGCGCGCGCTACTTACAAAAAGCCGCAGGTGCGAGCAAGATTATTATCGCCCTTAAAGTTCATAAGGAGGATGCTTGTAATTGTCTGCGCGACGCTGCAAGTGCATATAGTGATATCGAAGTCCGTGAAGTCCCTGACTATTATCCAATGGGTTGGGAAAAAACACTCATTTATCACATTTTTAAAAAACGCTACGATAAATTACCAAGTGAAATTGGTGTTATTGTGAATAATAGTTCGACCGCAATGGTAGTTTATGATGCCCTTGTTGACGGAAAAGTTGTAACTGAACGCTTAGTAACTGTGAGTGGCAATGTCGTGAAAGATGCGCGCAACATTATTGTGCCAGTTGGTATTCTTGCCGAAACAATCCTTAAAGAATTTGATATTGAAGATAAAGAATTTGTGCTCTTACCAGGTGGTCCAATGACAAGTAACCCCGCTAAAGACGCTAGTTATGCGTTAATTAGTTGTATGGGTTCATTAACACTATTAGAAAAAGTAGTGTATCGCCCAGTTGCGTGTTTACGCTGCGGTGCATGTAGTGCACATTGTCCAGCAGGATTACAACCAGTGGAAATTTTACGTGCTTTTGATGGGCGGGATTATGATAGACTGGAAAAACTTGAAACAATGCGCTGTGTTGACTGCGGACTTTGTAGTTATGTCTGTCCAAGTAAAATCGAAGTAACCGATATGATGAAGAAGGCGAAAACGATTCTCCGTGTTCATCAATCGCAGAAGAAATAGAGGTGCATGATATGAAAATTGTAAGTGGAAATGCCCCGTTCTTACGTAGTAAACGCACTACCAGTCAAATAATGATGGAACTATTAATTGGGTTAGCGGTTATTTTTGTAGCCGCGGTTGTGTATAACTTTACCCTTGGTGTCCGTTATGGTCTTAAAACAATTTGTATTATGACCGTCGCTATTTTATTCACACTCATTAGTGACATTATTGCTGGTAGTTTACGTTATAACAAAGAAAAAGACGGGAAGTTTGATGAATATCTATGGCATTTCATCAAATCAAACTTTAGTGTGGTAACGGCGGTTATCCTAGCGTTAACTGTTCCTGTTGGCACACCAGTTTATGTTGTCATTATTGGCAGTATGTTTGCGACACTGATTGTTAAACATACATTTGGTGGCTTTGGTAGTAATGTGTTTAACCCTGCCGCGTTGGGACGAATCTTTTTAGCGCTTGCCTTTGGCAGCCAACTTAAACCTTACCTTGCGGGTGGGGAAACTCTTGGCGGACTAAAAGCAGGGGCGACTGTTACTTCGCAATTTGTCGCTGATGGGGCGAAGTTTTTAACGGGCAGTTTAGCAAATACGAATGTATCGTTTCTTAACTTATATTTAGGTAATTATAGTGCCGCCCTTGGTGAAACGTTTACGTTACTTATTTTAGTCGTCGGTGTTGTGTTAGCGGCGCGCGAAGTCATTAACTGGCGCACACCAGTCTTCTTATTTTTGACCGTTGCGCTTAGCAGTGTCTTTGTTAGCCTTGTCGCTAAAGTCAATATGCTTGAATACTTATTAGTCCAATTTGGCTTAGGTGGGATGGTCTTTGGCGCCATCTTTATGTTTACCGATCCAGTTACATCCCCTACGAGTAATTATGGGAAAGCCTTAATTGGAATTATTGGCGGTTTACTTAACGTCCTTATTCGTGTTGCGGGTAATTATCCAGAAGGGACGGCCTTTAGTATTGCGCTTGTTAACGTCGTGTCACCGATGATTGATCGCTTAATTAGTGGGCGCACATTTACTAAATTGTGGGTACCTGCGACTGTGAGTTCGGTGATGGTCTTATGTAGTGTGGGCTTATTAACTGGTGTCAGTGCTGCTAAAATGCCCAAAGAAGGACCAGAACCACCAATTGTTATTGAACCATTTGTGGCTTATAACGGGACTTACACAAGTCCAGCGCCAAGTGATTATGCGGAAGGGTTTACCACAAATGTACAAGTTGGCTTAAGTGATGCTTATCATATTGTTAAAATTGAATATGATGTGCTCGCTAATCCCGCAACATACGTTGCCCAAGATAAAATTGATGCGCTGATTAATTACTACACTTCCATTAGTGTGGCGGAATTTAAAACACTCGTCGCACCTGCAATTGATGGGGTGACTGGTACAACGGTAGATGGTCAAACAGGTGACCATATTATGCCAGGGGCCATTTATTCTTCTAAAGCATTATATGAAGCGCTTAATGATGCCTTTAGTGATTTAGAAGTTTATAGTGCATCACTTGAAGATTACCCCTATGATAGCGGTGGTTATAGTGATGAAAAAATGTTGATGGTTGTTGATGTCTATGTTGATGGTGTTAACGACTTAATTAAAGTTGTCGACGTGAAAGAAGGGGCCAGTACCGAAAGTTTTGCCCCACGGTGGGAAACAGTACGCGAAGCTGTCCTAGGCAAATATCATGATTTAGATGTTGCGACATTCTTGAGTTACACAAATGTTGCGGAACTATATGGTGAAGATGCGGCACTTTATGCCGGAATTACCTTTACGCCGACACGAATCTTTAATGTCGTGCAAAAAGCACTTGAAGGGTATGGTGGCTAATATGAGTAAGAAAAAATTAAATAATTTTATTTTATTACCGCTCTTTTTAGGAGTAGTAACCTTAGTGGCCGCTGGTGCCTTAACAGGTGTCCACTTATTAACAAAACCAAAAATTGAAGAAAATGTTAAACAAAAACAACTTGCCGGTTATAAACAAATTCTTGATTTAGAGCCAAGTGATGTGATTGATTTAAAAGAAAAAGTCGTTAGCAGTGAACTTTCTAACATTGGGGTCACAAATAAATATAGTATTACGATTGAAGAAGTTGAAGTCGGTGTCGTTTATGATGCCGAAATTACTGGTTACAACTCAGGCTTAATTTTCCAAGTTGGGTTTAAAGGAACAAAGTATGCGGGCTTTAACGTTATTTCTTCAAACGAAACACCAGGCTTCGGCGCTGATTATTTAGAAACAGTGCATGAGCAAATTAAAGGTGTCGAAATTGGTAATCCAATCTTGCAAGATCCAAGTAAAACAGGTAAAACATTGACGGCCAATGCGCTTCGCAAAGCGCTTGAAGCGTGTGCCGAAGATTACCTAGAAGGGAGAGCGGGTTAATTATGAAAAAACGGAAAATAATTGTTGATGGTATTTTTGCCAATAATGCGGCCTTTATGTTGTTTTTAGGCATGTGTCCAAGTTTAGCCACAACGAACTCATTTATGAGTGCACTTGGAATGGGAATTGCGGTTTTAGCGACATTAATTTTAACAAACGTGGCGATTTCCGCGCTTAGACGTTTTGTGCCTAACGAAATTCGGATTCCAGTCCTAATTGTTATTATTGCGACCACAGTAACGATTATTGAAATGCTGATGCAAGCATATATGTTTGATCTCTCACAAACACTAGGTGTGTATTTATCACTAATCGTTGTTAACTGTATTATTTTAGGAAGAGCAGAAGCTTTTGCGATGAAAAACACTGTCCTTGATAGTTTTCTTGATGCAGTAGGGACAGGAATTGGCTTCTTGCTTGGCTTACTCGCACTGGCGTTTGCCCGCGAATTTTTAGGAACAGGGGGCATCGCCTTTAGTTCACTTTTAACGGGGCAACATATTTGGAGCTTCCAACTTATTCCTGATGGCTATACGATTACTTTGTTCCAAGAATCTTCAGGCGCCTTCATTATGTTTGGGCTGATCGTCGCTTTAATTAATGCTGTCGTGGCAAAGATTAATGACAATAAGAAAAAGAAAGCCGCAGCCGCTAGAGCTGCGAAGCTTGCGACAGAAGGGGGTAAATAATTATGCAATTTATTTTAATGGGCATTGGCGCGATTTTAATTAATAACATTATCTTAACGCGCTTTTTAGGGATTTGTCCGCTGCTTGGTGTTTCAAAAAGCAATAGTAGTGCGATTGGAATGAGTTTAGCGGTCATCTTTGTTGTCACGATGAGTGCGATTTTAAGTTACTCACTATATATGTACGTATTAGTGCCGCTCAAAATTGAGTATTTGCGTCTCGTTTCCTTTATTTTAATCATTGCTTCCTTCGTCCAATTCGTTGAGATGTTCTTAAAACGTTTTATCCCTGCTTTGTATAAGAGCCTCGGAATATATTTACCGCTGATTACGACAAACTGTGTTGTTTTAGCGGTTAGTCTTGACGTTGTCGCGACAAATGGCGGCGTTCCTGTGTATAATTTCTTAAACATGGTTGGCTACGCTTTCTTTAGTGGTGTCGGCTATGCGGTCATCTTAATTGTGTTTAGTTTTATTCAAGAACGGTTAATTAATAATAAAAATATGCCAAAGAGCTTCCACGGAAGTGGGATTGCTCTGATTACAATTGGCTTACTCGTCATGGCATTTCTTGGCTTTTCAGGGATGATTTAAGATGAGTGATGTGGCACGTATTTTCATTGCTATTGGTATTATGGTGGTCTTAATCGCGCTCTATATTGGTAGTTACGTGTTAAATAAACGCACCAAAAAACCAGACGGGTGCACAGAAATCGCTAGTAGTTGTACAGGGTGTGCTGTGACTACTTGTAGTCACAATCCCGCAAAGGAGGAATAAAGAATGGAATATTTATGGGGAGTCGTTATCCTTTTAGTTATCGGTGCCTTATTAGGCCTTTTGCTTGCGGTGGCAAGTAAGGCTTTTGCGGTTAAAGAAGACAAGCGGCTTGAGCCAGTGACGGCGATGATGCCGGGCATTAATTGCGGGACATGTGGCTATCCTGGTTGTAAAGAACTAGTCGCCGCTATTTTAAAAGGCGAAGTAAAGAATTTAGGCCAATGCCGTCCACTACGGCCAGATGCAAAAGCTAAAATTAAAGAATATTTAGCAGATAATCCTGATGAAGATGGTAATGTCCTAACACTTCAAGGATAAATAGTTAGGTTATTGATATTTAAATGAAGGCGCGTAAAGTTAAGTTAAACAAAACCCTTTTTGACACCATTATCTTTAGTCTTATTTTGGTGCTGACAAGTGCGACGACGTTAATCTTAAAACGCGCCTTTGTTACTGATGAAGCGCTCTATGTCTATGTTTATGTGACTGACCGCCTCATCGATAAACAACCGCTCGCGGTTGATAATACTTTTGTGTATAACGAACCCGAATTTCTAGCGCCGATTATCTTAGAAATTTTAGATAAGAAGGTTCGTGTCGAAAAGGAAGAAAGCCCCCTTAATTTATGTTCAATTAAAGGATTCACGGATAAAGTTGGTGATCCCGTGCTTTGTCTGCCGAATTCTTTTTATTTTGTAATTATGGGTTTTAGTTATAAGGAGGCACCAGCACCATATGTCCCAAGTGGGGAATAACATGAAGAAGGATCGAAAATTTACAACGCGAAAGCTCGTGCACCTTGCGGTCTTTTTAGCGCTTGGTGTCGTCTTTAATATTGTCGAAAATTATATCGTGTTTATTCCAGCCTTGCCTGGTGTAAAACTTGGGCTTGCTAATAGCATTGGGCTAATTCTTTTAGCGCTTTATGGCCCTGCTGAATTTGTGGCGATTGGGTTACTGCGTGTGTTACTTAGCGGTACTTTTAGCGGGTTTGGCACAAGTTTTATGTTATCGCTCAGCGGCTTTTTAGTTTCAAGTGCGATTGTATTAATTAGTTATGTATTTAATAAATTATCAATCTATGGACTCTCACTTTTAAGTGCGGTGACTCACGGAGTGGGCCAAGTTGTCGTTATTGCTTTAATGTATGAAAATGTGTTAATGCTTAATTACTTAATTGTGATGATGATAAGCGGGATTATTACGGGGTTATTAATTGCCGCGCTTGCTAAAATTGTCATTTTACGCCTGAAAATGTTTAAAGAGGAAGAGTGTAATTATGAAGTTAATTAAGAAACTCCTTGCCCTTTTCTCGCCGCTTGAAATGATTATTTTAATGGTCGCGATCACTGTTTCCACGCTTTTAGTCGTGCCTACATTTTCAAGCAAAAAACCACAAAAAGTACCCGTTCTTTTATTTCCAACCGAAAAAGTATATAGCGTCAATGGTGGTTATCCAGTAGATGTCTTTGACACTAGTTTTTTTATTGTTTATGAACCCGTTAAAGAAGAAACACAAGCGGAGATTAAAGCAATATTAAATGAATATCTAGTTGGTTATCATAAACTTTTTGATCGTCATCATGATTATTATGCTGAAGCTCCACTTGATCCAGTACGACCCACTGCTGAAGAAAAAGCAACATTACCGCGCATTAAAAACTTAAAATATATTAATGATCATAAAGGTGAAGAAGTAGAGATTGAAAAAGCACTTTATGATTTGTTAATGGCGGCCAAACAATATTCAATTAATACCCCCCATAATGCTTTTAGTATGTTTATTGGTGCTCTCTATGATTACTGGAAACCTTATACACGTTTAGCCGCTGATCCAACTGAAGATCCAATCCGTGATCCAGAAAAACAAGCGGAAATTGCGCGGTTAACGAGTTACATTCCAAAAACCGCTGCTGACATAAACGCTACTTTAGAACTTCGTAGTGAAGCTAATAAATATTATGTTCGCTTTAATGAATTTAATGGTAGTGGTGAAGATTTATCGATTTCAGTGGGCGCCGTCGCTAAAGGAATGATGACGGATATTTTAGGGGAAGTACTACGCAGCCGCGGCTTAACAAAAGGACTCGTCTTTGGTGGGCAATCGTCATTTTTATTTTTAGAAGACGGATTTTTAGATAAAGCTTATAACATTACGATGGAACCAATTGGACCAGGGGAGCAAACATTTACGATGAGTCGCGCTGATCAGTATCAAATGTCTACAAGCGGGATTTATTCAGGCTTTAAGTTTAATCATGCCGGTGAAGAGATTATTCGTTCCCATATTATTGACCCAGTAACTGGTTATCCTGCGCACAAGGCACATCATATGGTCAATATTACAAGTGATACGTTAAGCGGATTAGAGTTAGATTATTTAACAACCTCATTAATCGTGTTAGATGTCAATGATGGGTTAACGTTTATTAATGATATTTACGCTCTTGATGATGTAAATGTGATTTATGGTGGACTAAAAGACGGAGAGTGGTTTATTAGCCGTACAATCGGTTACCCTGGCGGGAAGAACCCAATGTTTGTAAATGATTCCGAATATAGCGAAATTAATCTCGAATTATTACAATAAAGGTTGCTTTTCTTAATAAAACTTATTAAGATTATATACGCAGTAAAAGAAAAAGAGGAGATAATATATGAAAAAAAGAAACTTATTACTAGCATTAGCCGGCACAGCGCTACTTTTAAGTGGTTGTACCGTCGGTGGTAAACAGTATTTTGGCTTTGGTAGTGTAGCAACTTATGGTGATGCTGCTGCATATACTGGCTATCACGTTGAAACAACCGTTGACTATGTCGCTGTTGTTTTACAAAAAGATGTCATTAAAAACTTACGTCTTGACACCGTTCAACTTTATTCCAAGTTAACGGAAGGCGCCGTTGTGCTTAAAACCGAAGAAAATGGTGATGTTAAATCAAAATGGGAACTTTTAGATGACTATGCAATGAAAGTTGCAAGCCCAATCGGTAAAGAATGGTACGAACAAGCCGAAGCCTTTGAAAACTGGGCTGTTGGTAAAACTGTCGAACAAGTTAAAGCCGGCATGACTGGCACTAAATTAACTGATGGCGCAACAATTGGGAACACCATTAATGTTAATGGCTGGGTTGCCGCGCTTGAAAGTGCTGTTGCTGCCAAAGTTGAATTTAAAGGTAAAGTCGCAGCCTTAGGTGTTGGCGGACTTAATACTGTTAGTTTAAAACGTAACACAACTGATGTCGAAGGCCAAGATTACACAATTGGTGGCGCTGTTTTTGATGAAGCAAAAAAAGTCTTAGCCGCCCGTGTTGATACTTTCCAACCACGTTATGTGGCAAATGAAGCAGGCGATCGTCTTGTGATGGACGGAAGCAAAGTGCAAGTTGATGCCACCGCAAAACGCGTGAAGAGCAAACAAGAACTTAAAGATGACTATGGAATGAAAGTTGCAAGCCCAATTGGCAAAGAATGGTACGAACAAGCCGCAAGCTTAGTCGATTACATTAAAGGTAAAACCGTTAGTGAAGCCTTAGGTACTGATGCTAAATTAGCAAATGGTGCCGAAGTTGGTTGCACAATGAATATCGGTGGCTACCGCAGTGCTTTACTTGAAGCTGAACATACTGCCTTCAACAGCCGTAAATAATTAAACGCTAGTTAATTATAAAAAGACAGTAAAGGGACTACTTAAAAGTAGTTCCTTTTTTGTTAATATGCGATAATAGTGTTATGGGAAAAAGAAAAAAGAAAACATTTAAAAAATTAGGGACAACGCTCCTGACAATACTGACAGTACTTTTAGTCGTAATGTACGTCCCCCGTACTGCGCGCATTGGCTATAAAAATGATCGTTACGCTAACATTTTAAAAGACGCGAATATTGCCGCTGATACGCGTGTTGTTGATATTGCGATGCTTGGTGCCCACGATGCTTTTAGTAGCAAGATTAACTTACTTAGCGCTCCTGATCCAGCTGAATCAGGAATTGTGAAAAACAAGACAGTTAATGCTGTTTTTAAAGGTGGCCTTGTCCGTGTCTTAAAAGCACAGCAAGATGGCGCTAAAGTGCTTTTAAATCGTGGTGTGCGTTATTTTGATGTCCGGATTAGTTATTTTGATGGCGAGTGGTATACAAAGCATGGCTTACTTGACACGAATCTTTTTTATTACTTAAAAGATATTTATGACTTTTTAAAAGATCGACCCCAAGAATTTGTTATTTTAGATATCCAACATATTTATACGGGTGAAAGTAATATTAATGAATTTCTTAATTATTTACTTGACATTCAGTTTGTCGGGAACCCGCTTACTCTTCAAGATTTTATTCATCACACTAGTGCAATCACGCTTAATGATTTACTTTATTTTGATGTTTTAGGCCCAAATCATGGTGGCATTATCTTACTTTTAAATGATGATGGGACGGCGGAGGCTAGCCAAAAGACACTCTTTTATAATCGTAATGACGCGATTCGCTCAAAGTGGCACAACAAGCGTTATGTAAAAGATATTGTGCCGCTTATTAATGCCGAAGCAGACTATCTTAAAACTCAAGAAAGCCTTGATTATTTTAGAGTAAATCAAGCGCAACTTACCCCAGATTACTTAAAAGATCCACTGGGGACATTAGGCAGATGGTCACTCATTAATATTGCGGCGACGAGTAACGCTAAACTCGTTAGTAACGCTCATTTTGCGGAGTGGCTAGGTGTTATGCCCATCTTTATGGTTGATTTCGCGAATAGTCGCTATGCACGCTTTAATGTACGCGCTAATGAGAAGATTATTGAATATAATCGTAATTTAGGCACGTAAACTAATGTTAAAAAAATATAAATTTAATCTTGAATTATGGGCAATTGTCCTTTTTGCTATGATTTTAATTCCTAATCTAATATGGATAATTGTTCCGCCCGCTATTGATCCTTTGCGTGTTGAATCAATTACCAAAGGTGTTGATATTGCAACAATTATTGTGCAAGTTTTAATGATTGCAAGTTTAACATTATTGGCAAATGAAGAGGTGGAGAAAGTTAAGCTTAATCCGCTCCTTACAACAACAATTGTAATGGTTTTGTTATATGTAGTTAGTTGGGTAATGTATTACATAAATTTATTTAATATTGTGATTCTTTTAGGTCTAACTCTTTGTCCATGTGTGGCAATTATTTTATATGCAATTGATCGTAAAAATATCTTTGGTTTAGTGTTTGCTGCGCTTTTTACTATTGGTCATTTTATCTTTGCATTCGCTAATTTTTTGTGTATCGTTATCCCCGGTGCGTGTGTTTATTGATATAAAAGATATATTTAATCGCCTTATTCTTTAATCCGTTTGTAATTTAAAATGACTTTTGGTATTATATCAAGTGCTAGGGATGTAGTTAAATGGTATAACTCCGGTCTCCAAAACCGTTGTTGCGGGTTCGATTCCTGCCATCCCTGCCATCTTACTAGGTATGCTTTGATACAATTATCGAGGCATTTTTTATTATAAAAACACTTAAAATAAGGCTTTTTTAGCGAAAATAGGGCTAAAATTACCATTTTATAAGTTGCTAAACGGGGTAGAATCACTAATTTAAAAATTATCCCAAATCCTATTGTCTGAACGATTAGGGGTGGGGGTTGCACGGTTGAACGATTATAAGGGTAGGGGGTTGCAAATAGAAATAGCGGGAGTTTAAACTTTTCTTGCGCCAGTTAGAATATATACATAATTGATATTATAAGTGTGATAAACTAAATATGTGTGAGTTTAAAGAAAAACTTTAACCTAGATTGGATGGCTTATGACTGCAAATAATAAAGAAGACACTTCATATAATTTTACGGAAGAGGGATATTCTTATCGTTTAGACCGTTTAGTTGGGGTTTATCGTTATGATACGAAGGTGTTTGAAGAGTTCGATTTTAAGACGAGGCAGTGGAAACAGACAGTTGCGGCATTCGATGCGTTTTACGAAGGTGGGACATCGTATCTAGCCACAAGAGAAGAAGTCGAAGTTTATATTATTCGCGCGTTTGAAAGACTTGGCAACAGAGACGATTTGTAATTGTTAGATTGTTAGGCTTGAAATCCTAAAAGCGTCTAATGGGCTAAACTTTTCAGTGTGGCGGTAGAAAACACAAATTAAAATTGTTATAATTTTAAAGTATTAAAAACTGCATGCTAATGAATCTACTACAGTTATATACAATAATTTGTTATTCCCCTTAAAGTTTAGTGAGAGTAAATAAATATTGTAACAGTATCAATTCATTGCAGAGGAGGAAAGTAAATGTCTTTTTTCTTTAATCAAAAAAATGCCGACACCACAAAAGTTATATTTGAAACGATAATGAACGACCTTCCAAAAGTATGGGATGCAAAAGAAGCCATTTTATTTATGAAAAATAATGGCTCTAGAAATTGGAAACAAATGGAGTGGCAGGGTTGGTATTTTGAATTCATGTGTGAAACTATTTTGAGGAAAAACTCTTTCTTTGAGATTCCTGGGAAAAAATATGGGAATGTTTCTTTTGATGGGTTTAACGAGATAAATTATGATTTTAAAGCCCATTCTGAATTTAAAGGTTCTACCCCAAAAGTCCCAACAAATGGATATCTAGAGGTAGAGCAGGCAATTGCAGATTATGGGAAAGTCTGTTTTATAGTTGCATGTGGTTCTGTCGAATTTGATGATGACGAACAAACTTTTAAAAAATGGCACGATAATTTAAAAGGAAAAAAGAGTAAATATGTTTTGGCCGGAGAAAAAAGTGGTAGGCGGTCTCGTCGAAGAAAAACAAAGTTTAACTTAAATAAGATAATTTTTCTTTATGTTGATAAAAGTACATTACCCTTTGTAGGGTCATTCCAAAAAGGGATGATAAATTCAGATGGAACTCCTAGAAATTCAAAAGTCATGATTGATTTGGAAGATACTAGATTCGAAAAATATGCATATGAGGTTTAAAAATGGCAAGTTATATAAAAACTATCAGTGAATTTTTACTGGAAGATTCACAAAGTATTATTGGTTTATTGTTTAAAGATTCGACAGCAAGCGTCTCGCAAATTAAATCATGGGAAGTTTTAATTGATGACCTAAAACGTTCTAATTTAAATTTTTTAGACTCAAGCATCAATGTTGCAATCGAGTATTCTTTGCCGATAGACGGCATGGGAATAGACTTGTTAATTGCTGGGGTAAATAAAGGTGGACAAAAAAGGGTGTACATAATTGAGGCAAAGCAATGGGTTGATTCTAATATATATGAATACACATTTGGGGAAGGACGGGGTGACGACGTCGAATTGCATCCTCAAATTCAGGTTTGGCGACACGCTGTTGCATTTAAAGATTATTTAGATATAGGTGAAGAATATACTGTTTTTCCTTTTGTGTATACAAAGAATTTATCAAATAAAGCATTAAATATATTGATTGATAAAAATCCCCTACCAAGCACTTCAAAAATTCCTATTAAACAATCACTGAATGAGATAATTACGATAATTAAGAGTGATTTAGAATCATCAACGCCAGATATTTTAAATGATTTACAAAATGCGAAATATAAACCTTCAAAGTCGATAACTAAAGCAATGAACTCAATTGTTACCAGAAATGACCCATTTATTTTAACAAAGGAGCAAGAAGATGTTGTCAAACAGGTTTTATCCGCCTTTTCTAATGGTAAAAAAATTGTAAGAATCACGGGCGCAGCAGGGTCAGGTAAAACGGCTATATTGCTACATTTATATGTTAGATTTTTGAATGAATCTAATGATGAAAAAAGGCCAATTTTTGTATCAGGCGCCCAGAATACTAAATTATATCAAAGCCTATTTAGAGAAGTAGAGAGATCTTTCACTTTCTCTTTTTCTTTGAATAAGATGGTTTCAAAAAGTTTAGGAAGCAAATACTATATTTTTATGGATGAGGCTCAACATAATAAAGAAGGTATAATAACTGACATGATCAATCGCGGAGCGCATTTGGTCTTGTGTTATGACCCTTCACAAACTATTAATGCTAATAACTCTTTACAAGAATTAGAAATGCTTCAAAACCGTAATGATTTTATTTCAATAGAGTTAAAAAATAGTGTGAGGTTCTCTGGTTCCCAAGTTTTTGAAATCAACGCTAAAAAAGTTTTAAATGGTGATAACAATCTGCTAGAAGATGATAAATTTGATTTTATGATTTTTGATACGATTGAAGAATTAGAGAAGCACACGATTAGTGTAATACAAAATAACCCTAACTCAACTGTTGCAATTACTGGACTACTATCAAATGATGCTTCTGAAATAGCGAATAGAACAGACTCTCAAATATTTATAAATTGGGGGTATTTAGGGGAGACTAGATGGTATCCTTATATAGAAAACAAGGACTATTTAAATCAGTATAATGGTAAGTTATGGGTCGGGACTTGGTGGTTACCTGGTTTAGATGTCGACTATGTCTCTGTTATAGTTGGCGGAGATGCAAAAATGACAAATGACGGATTAATAGCGATTCCAGAAGGCGCCAAACATTATCAAATGATGATAAGTATAGCAGAGGAATTAAATTACCCTAAAACAGTTTATGTTATGAGAAATGATGGAAAAATAAATACAGTAAAAACCGCACTAAAAATACTTGAATATATCGAAGAAGATGCAAAGAGAAAAATGGTTTTTATAAATAGATTTAGTGAATTATTAAAAAACAATTATTATATACTTCTTACAAGGGGTAGAAAAGGATGCTATGTATGCTTTTTAAACAAATAGTTTACATGAATCTTTACTTTATCTCTTTATGCGGTAATATCTGTGTGGAGGTGTTTAAGTGAAATCGGAAAAATTTAAATTTATAGATTTATTTTCAGGGATTGGTGGTTTTCATATTGCTATGACAAATCTCGGCGGAGAATGTGTATTGGCTTCTGAAATAGATGAATATGCAATACAAAGTTATATGGAAAATTATGGAATTGATTCAGCAAATGATGTTACAAAAATAGATCCAAATAAGATTGAGCCCTATGATGTCTTATGTGCGGGGTTTCCGTGTCAAACTTTTTCAAAAGCTGGAGGTCAACAGGGTTTTGAGGATAAAACTAGGGGGACATTGTTCTTTGAAATAGCAAGAATATTAAAAGTAAATCAACCAAAATTCATAATATTAGAAAATGTAAGAAATTTAGTTGGTCACGATAAGGGGAATACATATAGAATTATTTCTGAAACATTAGATGAACTAGGATATTTAATTAATGAAAAGCCGTTAATCGTCAGTCCGCATCAATTTGGAATCCCTCAATTAAGGGAAAGGGTTTATATTATGGGGGTGCGCAAAGACCTAGAAGTAAAAAAACTTAAGTTCAAAGTCCCTGATATAAAGAAAAGTGAACTATCTATATATGATTCGGGAATATTAGAAAATGGGAAGGTCGATAAAAAGTATTCTATTAGTGAATATGAAGAAATGGTGCTCACCGCTTGGGATGAGTTTTATCAAGGTTTAAATCAAAAAATAATTGGTTTTCCGATTTGGTCTTTTGAATTTAAGGAAACGTACGATTTAAGTGAGTTCCCAAAGTGGAAGCAAGATTTTTGTAATAAAAATAGACAATTATATTTAGAAAATAAGGAACATATAGATAAATGGTTAGATAAATACAACGATTTAGAAAGTTTTACTCCTACTGACCGGAAATTTGAGTGGCAAGCAGGAAAATCTATAAGTACTATCTGGGATGGGATAATTCAATTTAGGCCTTCTGGAATTAGAGTTAAAAGACCAGATACATTTCCGGCGTTAGTTGCGATGGTACAAATTCCGATTATTGGAAGACTAAAAAGAAGACTAACACCTAGAGAGGCGGCTAGACTTCAAAGTTTCCCTGATAGTTTTAAGCCTAATAGTAATGATCACCAAGCATATAAACAATTTGGTAATGCAGTTAATGTCAATGTTGTAGAACACCTAGCAAAGCAATTATTCGATTTAGAAAAACAAAGAAAAAATTCGATAAGTGTGAAAAAGGCAGAACAGATTACTTTATTTGATTTTCAAGAGTAAATCGACAAAGTATAGATAGATTTCTTAATCTTCAACAAATAACTCTGGCACATTGTAATAAATATCATTAATTTCATCTCTAACTGATTGTTTACTACAATTAAGTAGAGATTTTTTTAATTTGTGCTCGTTGTTTCTAAAATCAATATATTCTTGGTGATTACGAATATAATCAGCAGTTTCTCTATTTAGACCATTCCTCTGAAAAAATATTGTGAGACTATTGGTAGATCCGTATTCAACATACTCGTACCAATCATTATCAAAAGGTTGATTATCTGTTATAAGTTTCTTGTACTCTGTTGAAAATTTAAGGAAGTAATTGGCGATACTAAATAAAATAATATTATCAATAATTTGAAGGGTCTCGCCTATTACTATATTTTTATGTTCTTGTGTTCCTTCATATTTTATTTTCTCGAAATTTTTATAAATAATACGGTTATTTTCAGCTGTATAATCGATGGTATCTTTCAAGAGCAAACTCAAACCGTAACCATTCATCCATCTTGCCAAAATTACAGCGTAGTATTTAAGTCTATTCCCATTGCCAAGCGTATCTGACTCGTAAATATCCCACTTAAATAGGTGTCTTAATTTATTTAAAAAATCTAGCAAATCTTTATATTGAACCCTACCTTCTACTAATTTTGGATATTTTAGACCATTACTAATTTCAGTAAACAAATTATCGGTTTGGTCCAATGAGATGTTAATATCATCATCTGGTTGTGGTTTATTGCTGTCATCCCTTTTAAACTTTTGTTTTATGGTTGAAATAGTTCTGTCATTTAATAAATGATTAAATTGTCTTCTAACAACGCTATCTCTATCATTTATAATATCTTTAAGTAATATTAGCCCTGTTTTCCTCATCAAATCGTACTCTTCTACCTTTTGTCCTTCATGCTGATTTAATTCTGAGCATCCTTTCATAAATTGTTGAATAATGTATTCCTTGGCATCGTCTTTTAATTGGCTGGTGAGAGCAAGCTCTTGTTTTTGAACATCGTTCTTAAGTAGGTCCTCAATAGTCTTTTTTGACATTTGTTTATCCCGAATAATGAAAACATTTCCATAAAGGTTGTATTCAATTCTACCAACACGACCCAATAAGTTTTTAAATTCAACCGAGTTCATATTACCTTTACGACCTATTCTACAGCTTATAACTATAAGGTTATCCGCGGGTAGGTTCACACCTTCCATAAGTGTGGATGTACTGAATAAAGTTTTAATTTCCTTTTCTCTGTATAGGGTTTCGATTCTTGTTCTAATATGCGCAGGTAGATAGCCTACATGATAAGAAACACCTTTTTTAATTATGTCCGCTAAGTAATAGTCGGCGTGTATTTCTTCTTTAATTTCTTTCGATACTTCATTTAGAACTTCATTTTCTAGGTAAGGGAGCTTAGCGGCATGATTAATAGCCAAACTAACTGCTTTATCGCGGCCAGAACAATAGATTAAGTTCGATTTCTCATCATTTCTACTTATTATCTTTTCTATTATTGTTTCTGTTGTATCATTCAGACTTAAGCTATCTAGTTTTTTGAAAGGATTCTTGTTTTTCGAATGTTCATTAAATACAATGAATTCTTTTTCGACATTATCTAACAAGTATTTCATTTGGCTGACAGGGCTAAAAGATGTTTTGAAATAATTATTTTTATCTATTTGATTATTAGGTAGAGCTTCGAAATATACTTCGGGATTAGGTATGTTAGGTGAAGCCAGAATAATGTTGGGCGTCCTTGGTCTATCTACTAGCATGTCAATAACTTTGAAATAAAAAGCAGCCCTACCATCAGCTTCAGACATTCTGTGAGCTTCATCGATAAACAAATAATCAATTGATATATTAGGATATGAAATTAATGTATACAATAACCTTTCTGGTGTCATAACCAAAATATAATTAAGATTGTCTTGTTTGAAGAACAACGAGTTTCCTGATGTCACAACTTTGTATTTTTTAATTCCTAATTCATATTAGCACAACAGTGTTGATACAATAGTATTGAACCTATAGAATATGAAAATAGGGAGAATATCCCTTTTTTCTTTCGTATACATATGTTTTTTTCATCATGTTCCTTTATTGAAGAAATATTTAATCAAATTAGTTTATGTAAAAACACGAAAGGTCAATAAAAACACGAAAGACTTTTTATAGTACATCATATCTAAAAATAAAATTATTTTCTGATTTTGATTGTGAAATTTGGCGAAAAATGATAGAACTAATTAGATATAGTAATTAATTAGTGGGGTGAAAAATATGATGGATGAAGCTACATTACATAAGATTATCAAGGAAAATAAAGAAGTTCAAAACAGATTATTAGAGTTACTAGAAATTAATGAAAATGGCATTGTATTTAATTCGGAAGACCAATATCCAAATGGGTTATTTGCAGACTTTTCTATTATTGAAAATACTAATAAAGTTAGAGCTATAATTGAATTAAAAGGATCAAACATAGGTGCTAACGAATATGTAAGAGGTACTGGTCAACTATTACAATATCAACATTTTATTGACAATAATTTGTCAACAAAAAATTACGACTTCTCACAAGCTATCGCTGTATTATGTTTTCCATCTACATTAATAAGCGATCAAAATTATAATATTGGTTTATTTGGTTATCCAGATAAGAGTTTATTAGTTGAGTTTAATGAAGAAAATTATACTTTTAGGAAAATCACTAAAAAAGATTTAAATGTGTTTGCAGGCTCAAGGGGAAAAGATATGGTTACTATTAGCCCTTATTATATTCGTGATACCAGAGTCTTTGAAATTTATATTGCACTAAAATTTTTCCAAATTCTTAAGTTGGCAGGTTATCAAGTGATAAATAGAAAGCAAGCAGAGGCTTTTTTAAGACAACTAGATACTCCAGACAATGGAAATTGGCGAAATGTTTTTATAACACTATCATCATTAGGTTTAACCGATCACTTAAATATACCAACTAGAATTGGTGCGAAATATGCCGATATGAGTTTTGAAGAGTTTGCATATGAGATTTACAATTCTTATATTAAGAATTATTTCTCATTATTATTATCTTCAGTCTTGACTTTTTCAAATACTAATTGCAATATATCACTGGATCAGTTAAGAAATGCTGTAAACAATTTTTATGCTGGAAAAGATGTCTTATTCATGACTGATTCAGGAACAAGATATTTATCTAGTTGGTTGAATATTATGCAGGATGATTATGGATGCATAAGTTTCCCAGCAAAGAAAAATATAAGAGAATACAAAATTATATATCCGATAGACAAGTATAATAAGAAAGCTATTATGGAGGAAATAAAGAAGAATACAACTTTACCATATTTCTTCATTAATAAGTTTAATTCTCTTATAAGTACTAAAATTTAGAAAGTGTGGTAATTAAAATGAAAGATTATACTATTTTTGAAACATTTGTCGGTGTGGGAGGATCACATTTAGGATTTAAATTTAATGGTTTTAAAACTGTTTATGTGAATGATATCTCACCTTTATGCATAAAAACTCTAATACATAATAACCCTGAAATAAAAGATACAGCAGTAATAAGCACAGAAGATATTACAAAAATTAATCCTAAGGAAGTTATTAAGCAATTAAATATGAAACCAGGGGAACTAGACGTAATGTTTGGTGGTATAGTTTGCAAAGGATTTAGTTTAGCTGGTGAAAAGTCACCCAGCGATGAACGAAATAATTATTATCACTACCAATTAAATTTAGTTAAAGAGTTAAAACCTAAAATAAGTATTATCGAAAATGTCCCTGGAATTTTAAGTGCAATGATTTTATCATCTGAATGTCCAGAAGGTATTAGGAATGAAGTTGACACGTTATGGAAAGAAATTGAAAAATTTAAAGGGTTTAAAGCAAAAGCAAGAAAAGTAAATGAAGTTACTAAAGAAATTGAATTAAAGGGTATCGAATTAAGAGAGCAAAAGAAAAAATTACTCGATAAGTTAAAAGAAAATAACTATTTAATTTCCGTGAAAGATGATATTTTATCTATTTACGATAAAATTGGTTATAAAGTTTACATGAAAGTTTTAAACTCCGCTTGGTATGGAGCAGCTACAAAAAGAGATAGAATTATTATTGTGGCAGTAAGAAATGATATTAATATTCCGTTTGTTTATCCAGATCCAATTTATTCAAAGGAAGAAGAATTCAAAACTGTAGGGGAAGCTTTAGCACTTATAGATTATAAAATAGATGATCCTGATAACGTGCCAATGAATCATAAACCAAAAACAATAGAAAGATTCAAATATGTTAAAGAAGGTGAAAATCTAGCTCAAATGATAGATAAACTTCCTGAACACTTGATAATTAGTAAATTCTATTCCAGAGGGAGTACAATGAGATTAGATTCTAAAAAGAGTTCCCCAACGTTAGTTCCTGGACATAGTAATTTTCCAATTCATCCATTTGAAGATAGAGTTATAACTGTTAGAGAAGCAAGTACAATTACAGGTTTTCCACTAAACTATAAATTCTTTGGAAGTCATACTCAAAGATGTGAGCAAGTTGGAAATGCTGTTCCACCAGCCCTTTCTAATGCAATAGCTAAACAATGTAAAATATTGTTAGATCAGTATTATTCGTCAATTAAAAAGTGATAAAATAATAAATTCCAATTAACTAATTAAAATTCATGATTGTAATTTATAATTTAAGATAGAAAAATGACCCATTCAAACAAGTGGGTCATTTTTTTTATTCTTGGATGTATTCCATAATATCTTTAAAATCACAATTTAAAGTTTTACAAATTTTACATAAAACATCAGTTGTAACATTTTCTCCTTTAGTTAATTTAGCTATAGAAGAAGAACTGAC
>MWEF01000002.1 GCA_002070905.1 Tenericutes bacterium ADurb.Bin087
ATATTTTTTACTTTACAATACCCTTTTTTGTCACTTTAATATCCGCTAAATTGAAAATATCTATTTTTAAAACTTCATTTTCTATTTTGTCACTTTATCTTTTTCATGTAACAAATGGATATCAAAAAAGCATGTTAATCGCTGTTAATGTAGTTATAAGCGATCTAATTCTTTGGCATAGATTAAAGTACCTTGTGGTTCGTAATGCTTTTTTAATTGGATCGTCATTGGTTCAATACCTAAAAAGAAGGCAATAAAATCTTTACTAAGATGGGCACTGCCGTATATGCCCATAATCTTTTCGTCCGTTAAGGCATCAAATTCACGAATAAAGTTACTGACCATCTTACTTTCCCGATATTTCATATCCGCGCTTTGCAAAAATTGCTCACCTTGCGCAATTGATTCAAGTGTTAAAGTATATTCTTCCGTGTCTTGCATCCCGTTTTCAATTAAATAATCTAAGTAATAAGCCCCAGCGCGTTCATGTTGATGACCCACATCAGTGCCGTGAAATATTGTTTCTGGATAACGTTCTTTAAAGACAAAATAAAAGTCACGTGTTTCTTTGTTATAGGAAAGTGTTCCTTCCCAACCCTCATAAAGAAACTCAAAGCGACTATCATCTTCGTCTTGCATCCACAAATTCATAATCGCTGCGTCAAAATAGGCTGCTTCGATGAAGAGATGACGCATCCCTTTATGGTGATAAAACTCATCCCAGAGTGCGAGTTCTTTATCATTAATCTTCTTATCAGCGTGCACTTCACCATAAAGATAAATCGCATAGTCTTTATTTTTCGGTGGATTATTTTTCACAATGCGCACAATGCTTAGCGAAAGAATCGTGACAATTGCGAGGGCACCAACGGTGATAATTATTTTGGGGCCACGTGTTAACTTTGTCTGTGCCATGTTAATTAGCTCCTTCTCTATTATCGTTATTAGTATTATTTAATTTAGCAAGTAAGGCAACAGCCACTTCACGCGGAATTAATTGACTTAATTCTGTAAGGGGTACTGTTTTTAAAACATCAATACTTTTATAAGTATTAAGTAATACCATTTTACGTTTCTTGCCTAAGCCTTTAATCCCATCAAGGGCACTTGTGTAAGTCCCTTTCCCTCTTTTCGCGCGGTGACTACTGATCGCATAGCGATGCCCTTCATTTTGAATTGCCGCTAGGAAAGTAAGTAGTGTGTTTGGGATTGCTATTTCTTCACCTTTGTCATTAACTAGGGCGCGTGTCGTGTGTTTATCGTCTTTGACGAGACTTATGACACTAAACTTCAGTTCTAATGCGTTAATGACCGCTAACGCGACATTTAATTGCCCTTTCCCACCATCAACGATGAGTAAATCAGGGATATGTTTGCCTTCACTAAGTTTGCGTTTATAGTGCCTAGTCAGTACTTCATTAATACTCCCATAATCATCAAATGTATTACTACTTTCAATATTGTATTTGCGATATAGTTTCTTAAATGGACGACCGTTTATGTAAGTAACTACAACACCTAATGCTTCACTACCAAAAAGATGGGCAATATCGACAAAATCAATGTGCGTAGGATAATTAATACCTAACAATTTACTTAAGGCCGTTACGCTATCATTATCACTTGTTAATGCTTGATGATAAAGTAAATGTTTTTGGAGCGCTGCGGTTGCATTTTGATAAGCGCGATTAAGAATTGCTAAATTTTGTCCGCGTGTTGGCACGATCACTTCTTTGTCGTAGAACGAGGCTAAAGCATTCGCGACATAAGAGTTACCGAGCATTAATTTACTTGGCAGCGGGTGCTTTTTGTAATATTGACCAATAATATTAATAATTTGTTCGTTTAAGTCATTAAATAACGGGAATGCATTAAACTGTTCATTAAGTAAAATACCTGCACGATAGGAAACAATATTAAGGCCAATATAATCATTAATTTGACTAAAGGCAAACACATCAAGATCAATCTTATTTTTAAGTTCAATATTTTGACTACTATAAATATGCAAAATAGCGTCGACAATTGCTTTATAATCACGCGCTTTTTCAAAGTCTAAGGCATCGCTAGCGAGTTTCATTTTCGTTTCATAACGTTTTAGCATTTCTTTATCGCGGCCATTTAAGAAAGTTAGGATGTCATCACGAATTTTATCTTTAGTTTCTTCATCAATGTCTTTAAAGCAATACCTAGGACACTGTCCTAAATGATAATAAAAGCACGGTTCTTTACTTTTACTTTTACATTTGCGGGTCATAAAGATTTTATTGATTAAATCAACAATTTGATATGCTTTTTGACTCGCGGGAAACGGACCAAAATAAATGTATTTATCATCATTTGTTTTCCGTTTAATCGTTACAACTGGATCACCTTTTTTAGTGAGCGCAATATACGGATAATGCGAATCATCTTTCAGCATAATGTTATAGCGCGGATAATGCGTTTGAATTAGTTTTAATTCTAAAATAAAGGCTTCTTTTTCGCTGTTTGTGACAATCGTTTCAAATTTCGCAATGCGCCTTACCATCGCCGCGACTTTCGGTAATTGCGGACGTGAAAAATATTGCGAGACCCTATTTTTTAAATCTTTTGCTTTGCCAATATAAATAATGCGCCCATGCGCATCTTGCATTAAATAGACCCCAGGTTCACTCGGTAAATGCTCTAGTAAAAATGATAAAGGTTTATTTTTCATTAGAAGGTGACGATCGTCGCCCCTCCTTGGCCTTCGTATTCGCCCGCAAGCGCATAACTTTTAACAAACGATAGCTTTGCTAAATAGTCATGAATCGCGCGTCGTAGTGCCCCTGTCCCAAAGCCATGAATGATCCGCACACTTGGATAGCGTTTAAGTAAAGCGCGGTCTAAATAAGGGCCAATAACATTAAGTGCTTCGTCAACCCGCATCCCAATGACATTAATTTCCGGTTTGACACTTGTTAAATCTTCTTCGAGCCCTTTGATGGTAACAGTTGGTGTACTTTTTCGTTCACTTTTAACCGCACTTTCTAAATCACTTGCCACGACACGGAGCATTTTCCCACTGGCGAGGGTAATTGTATATTCTTCACCACGAATGCGCGTGATTTCCCCTTTAACATGGAGCTTTTTAACTTCAACATAATCGCCAAGCGCAAACGTTTTATGTTCAACAGCTGCGCTTTTTTTAGTATCTTTCCCGAGTTTTTTTATCTCTTCACGGAGTTCAATAATTTCATGAGCTTTTGCGCCACTAGATAGCGCACTTTTCACTAATTCATCTAGCTTTATAATCGCTTCATTTATTTCTTTTTCTAAGCGTTCATTTTTCGTTAACCGAAAGTCTTCTTCGGCGTCACTTTGTCGTTTTATTTTCTTATCTAATTCCGCTTCTTTTTTTGTTAATGCCGCGCGTTCTTTCGCTAGTGCATCGCGTTCTAATTCAAGCAGCCGAATTTCATTTCGTAATTTACCAATTGTCGTTTCAAAGTCATACACGCCGTCACTTAAAAACGATTCCGCATCTTTTATTACGTGTTCTTTAATCCCAAAGCGTCTAGCGACGACGAGACCATATGACCGACCAGGTACTTCTTCATGATATTCATAAAGTGGTGTTAATTTCTTTTCGTCAAACGCCATTGAGGCATTAATGATGCCAGTACGTGAGTAGGCAAATTCTTTAAGTCGGCTATAGTGACTGCTGATGACACTGCTAATTTTGTGATTTAAAAGATAGGTCGCGATTGCTAAAGCAAGTGCTTCCCCTTCTTCAGGACTTGTGCCAGTCGCTAGTTCATCTAGTAACACCAGATCATCACACGTCGCAACATCCATTATTTCGCCAATCCGTTTAACGTGACTGCTAAAGGTTGAAAGATTTTGACTGAGACTTTGTTCGTCACCAATACTCGCATACACATTAGTGTAAAAATAAAGTTTTGGTGGTTCACTTACTGGTAACATCAGCGCACTTTTAGCCATCAACACTAAAAGTCCGATTGTTTTTAAGGCCACTGTTTTCCCGCCAGCATTTGGCCCACTAATCACGATAATAAATTTATCATCATGTAAATTAAATGTATTAGCGACAACCCCACTTGGATCAAGCAGCGGATGCCTAGCATTTTTAAATTGTAACCCGCGTGTTTTCGTAAAGACAGGGACAAAACCTTTGATTTTCTGTCCATAACTTGCTTTGGCGAAAATTAAGTCAAGTTCGGCAAGTAAGATATTATTATTCACAATTTCCGCTTCATACTTTAATGTTTCAAGTGTTAATGCTCGTAAAATACGATTAACTTCAATAATTTCATCATTTTGGTAACTAATTAATGTCGTGTTTAGCGCTGCTATTTCACTTGGTTCAACAAAGATTGTTTGACCTGAATTACTTATATCATAAATGATTCCGTCGACCTTATTTTTATAATTAGTTTTAACCGGAATCACAAAATGACCATCGCGTTTCGTAATCAGATTTTCGGCAAGATAAGCACCATACTTACTAATTAACCCTTGCGCGGCTTTGTTAAGCCGATCTTCACTTAAGGCAATGTTTTTACGGATTCGTGCTAATTCGTGACTCGCATTATCTTTTACTAATAAGTTAGGCGTAATTACTTTATTGATTTCAGCAGCAAGAAGCGCTAAATCTTGTTCGCGTTTCAGCATCGCTTTTAAAAGCGGAGCGTTATCTAATTTATCTTTTAAGTAATAATTGACTTTAACAATATTTAATACATCAGCGCTAATTAAATAAAAATCATGTGGTGTTAAAATATTTCCCTTCCTTGCCTCATCTAGTAAGGGCGCTAGTTTGTGACTAGGGGCAAGTGGTAAAGCACCAAAGCGCGTAAGGATCGAATCAGCTTCATTTACTAAATTAAGTGCGTAAGTTGCTTCTTCTTCACTAGTAAACGGCGCAATGTTCAGCGCATACTCCGCGCCTAATTCGGTCTTGGTAAAGTCTTTTACTTTCGTAATAATTTCATTAAATTCTAATAGTGCAAATATATCCATACTAGTATTTTAGCATTAATGCTTAATTTCCTATAACGAACAAGTGCGTGCAGTGTGGTAAAATAAAGGCATGAAAAGTTATGAATTACGAATTCCACGCGAAGATTTAGGAATTGTGATAGCACAAACTAAACTTCCAACAGTAACGAATAAGCATTCGTACATGATTATTTACTATGAAAAAGGGGACACTAAGTTTTCGATTTACGATAATACGAAAAACGAACCATATAAAGCGCGTTATGTTGGCGCACGTTTACCAAAATATTTAGAACCTTATCTTAAGCAAAAAGCTGAAACTTTAATTAAAGAACCACCAAAAACAACGGCGAAAATCATTACGAAAAAGATTACTACTTTTCCGCATATCGGGAGTGATGAAGTTGGGTTTGGCGACTTTTTTGGGCCACTTGTCGTTGTTGCGGCCTATTTAGATGAAGACTTAGCGACATTTGTGACAACACTAAACGTTAAAGACTCAAAGACGCTTGAAGATACAAAGATTATGTTACTTGGTAATTTACTAAAAGATAAAGTCCCACACGTTAAAAACATTGTTAGTAACCCTAAATACAACGCACTTATTGCCGAAGGCTATAACATGAACCAGATGAAAGCAATGCTACATCAAAATGTATTAACGACACTGGCAAAACGCCAAAAATATAGTGGTAAACTCTATCTTGACGCCTTTACAAGTGATCAAAACTATGAAAAGTATACGCAGCTCATGAAAAAAGCCCCCGTTTATCAACTTAAAGACGGTGAAGCTAATTCACTAGCGATAGCGACCGCTAGTATTTTAGCGCGCTATTACTTCTTAAGTGAGATGGAAGTATTAAATGTGCGTTACAATACAAAAATCCCGCTTGGTGCGGGTGTAATTGTCGATAAATTTGCATACGATTTCTTATTAAAATTTGGCAAAAATAATCTAATAAATATTGTTAAACATAACTTCCGTAATTTTAAAGATCTTTTTGGAGACGATGGAGGACTTGTGTAAAGTAACTTGGTAACGGGGCGCTTACTTCAACAAATTTTCCCGTATACGGATGCATAAACGCTAAATAACTCGCGTGTAATAATTGACCGGCACTATAGAGCGGGTCTTTTTTCTTGCCATAGAGCTTATCACCAACGATTGGTGTCCCAATAAATTCTAAGTGTGCGCGGATTTGATGCGTCCTTCCTGTTTCAAGTTCAACTTCTAAAAGCATATACCCTTTATAGCGTTCTTTCACTTTAAAATGGCTAATCGCGAGTTTCCCTGTTGCGGGTGTATTTTCCATCTTTTGATAGTTATCTTTACTGCGCGTTAAATATGTTTTAATCAGCCCTGCTTCTTCCCGTAATTTGCCACGGACAAGCGCAGTGTAACGTCTTGTTATTTCATGCTTTTGTAAAAGTTTTGCAATCTTATTATGCACTTCATTATTTTTACAGACGATTAAGAGTCCGCTTGTGTCTTTATCAATACGATGAACAATCCCGGGCCGAAAAACACCGTTAACATCGCTATATTTATCGCCTCGTGCTAAAAGAGCATGGACTAGTGTCTGATTATTATGGCCAAAACTAGGATGGACGACAAGGCCCGCCTGTTTATTAACGACGAGTAAATATTCATCTTCATAACGCACATCAAGTTCCAAGTCGTATGGTGTTAAATCAAGCGCTTCCTTTTCACGCATTACAACTTTAAACTCTTCTTTACCTTCAATGCGATAACTAGCTTTAACACTCGCCCCGTTTAAAGTTACGTCACCATCTTTAATCATCTTTTGCACTTGCGCGCGCGTATTATTTAATAAAGAAGCAAGCACAACATCAACACGCTTTCCGTAATGCTCTTCACTAACACTAACAAGTTTAATGTCCATCGTCATCCTCTTTCGTTTGGACATCTTCCTTATTACCCGCTTCGGTCGTTTTTACTTCTTTTTTTAGTTTAAATTCTTCAATCAGTAGTAACACGACATAACTTAAAATGCCAAGCGTAATACAAATATCGGCAACATTAAAGACGGGAAAATGATAATTGCCAAATTGAAAATGAATAAAGTCAATGACCCCTTCTTCACCCGTTAAAAGTTTCGAGAAGGCGCGATCAATAAAATTACCCCATGTCCCCGCAAGGACAACGGCGAATAATATTTTCTTAAATGTGTCAAGTTTACGCCGATACTTGATGCGCAGCACAATAATCGCACTCCCAACAACAAAACTAATAATCGATAAAAGGACCATATTGCCATCGAACATACTCCAGGCTGCACCCGTATTTCGCACATAAGTTAAATGCAAGAAATTAGGGATAAGTGTCACGTTAAAAGCAGCTTTCATTACCCATAATTTTGTTAATTGGTCAATGATTAAAAGGAGTATTGCTAACCAAGCATACGAATAAAAGAATGATGTTAAATAACTTTTCACTTTATGCATAATTACTTAATACCTGTGCGCACCGCTCACAAACTTCCTCAGTCCCTACTTTCACAAGATTAGTGTGATAATTCCAGCACCGCGGACATTTGTGCCCCGTATGCTTAATTACATTATAAGCATTAGCAACGTTAACGTCACTAACAATAAAGAAACGCGCAAGTTCAGCATCATCAAACTTTTTAAGTGTTGGCGCCACTTCAAGCTCACTTTGTGGCAAGGTTAAACTAGCTTCTTGGCTACTGCCGATTAACCCTTCTTGCCGTGCTTTTTCAATATATTGATAGGCGTTACTGCGCACTTTAAGGAGGGCACTTAATTCATCAAGTTTAGCTTTATCTTCGTCAAGGATGTACGGGAAATCCATTAAGTGCACTGATGGTAAGCGTTTAATCACTGGTAAGTGCTCATAAATTTCTTCAGCGGTAAAGACGAGTACTGGCGCAATAAGCGGTAAAAGTGCAACCGTAATTTTATATAGTGTACCAACGACACTTTGTCGTCTAGCGCTATCTTTTGCTTCACAGTATAAGATATCTTTCGTGACATCAAGATAAAAGCTACTAAGTTCATTTGTCATAAAATTCATGAGCACCGTAAAAGCGGCACCAAAGTCATAATCATTATAGCTATTAATCATTTTATTAATGACGTGTTGTAATTTAGCCATCATTAATTGATCAAGATAAAATGCTGGTTCTTTATATAAAGCCTTTAATTCTTCGTAAGTTGCGTCTAGCGCAGGTAAATTACCAAGCATAAAGCGGAATGTATTGCGAATTTTACGATAAGTTTCACTTGTTTGCCGTAAAAGTTCTACACTAAGCCGCGCATCTTCTTGATAATCAATCGTCGCCGTCCAGAGCCGTAAAATATCTGCGCCATATTCATTCGCTAATTTACTCGGATCAAGCGTATTACCTTTTGATTTTGACATCTTTTCGCCCTTATCATCAACGACAAACCCGTGCGTAACAACCGCTTTATATGGGCTTTTTTCTAACGCGGCCACACTTAACGTGAGTGAACTATTAAACCACCCCCGATATTGGTCATTACCTTCTAAATATAAATCAGCGGGGAATGGTAAGCCGTGCTTTTTAAGGGTATGAATCGCACTAATGCCGCTATCAAACCACACGTCCATCGTATCAACTTCTTTTGTAAACTTACCATTAGGTGATAAGGGGTTTTTATATCCCTGTGGTAAAAAGTAATTAGCGTCTTTTTCATACCATATATTTGTGCCATGCTTTTCAACTTCGGCAATGATATTATCAAACACTGCTTCTTCAAGAAGCGGAGTGCCGTCTTCATTGTAAATAATCGGGATTGGGACACCCCACACCCGTTGACGGCTAATTGTCCAGTCACCGCGATCGCTAATCATATTCGAAATTCTGCCTTCACCCCATGCTGGATACCATTCAACTTTACGCACAGCAGCGAGTAAGTCGTGACGAATTGGTTCAATGCTTGCAAACCATTGCGGTGTAGCGCGAAAAATAAGCGGTTTATCGGTCCGCCAGTCATGCGGATAACTATGTTTTACTTTCGTGTGAGCGACAAGGGCTCCCGCTGCTTTTAAATCATCAATAATTACTTTATTAGCGGCTTCGTAAAATAGTCCCTCGTATTTGCCTGCTTCACGCGTAAAATAGCCTCGCGCGTCAACGGGACACAACACATCTAAGCCATACTTTTGCCCGACGATAAAGTCTTCAAGCCCGTGACCTGGCGCTGTGTGAACCGCACCAGTTCCACTTTCACTTGTAACGTGCATCCCCGTGATGACAAGCGAAATACGATCATAAAGTGGATGTTTTGTTTCAATTAAATCTAAATCAGCGCCTTTTACTTCGTCCTTTAAGGTAAAAGTTAACCCACTTGCAAGCGACACTGCTTCCACTAGTTCGGGTAACAAAACTACATCACCTACACTACTTTCATACACGCCATAAGTAAAGCCTGGGTGCACACTAATCGCTAAGTTCGCGGGAATGGTCCACGGTGTTGTCGTCCAAATCATAAACTTAGTGCCAGCACGTACTTTCTCATTCCCTTTTGTGACAGTAAATAACACATAAATTGAATCACTAACGACATCTTTATATTCAATTTCGGCTTCCGCAAGTGCTGTTTCACTACTTGGTGACCATTGCACTGGTTTAAGCCCGCGATAAATTAAGCCTTTCAAAGCCATCTTTTTAAAGACACGGAGTTCATCAGCCTCGTAATCCTTTGTCAATGTTAAATAGGCATTATCAAAGTCGCCGACTAACCCTAACCGTTTAAGTTGGCCTTTTTGAATTTCGACTTGGTTTAAGGCATATTCTTTACATAACTTGCGGAATTCACTAACAGGCATCGCTTTGCGATTGACCCCACTTTTTGTCACTTGGTTTTCAATCGGGAGCCCGTGCGTATCCCAACCAAAGATAAACGGTGTATCATAGCCTTGCATATTTTTCATCCGGACCACAAAGTCTTTTAAGTTACGGTTAAGCATATGTCCGCTATGGATGTTGCCGTTGGCGTATGGTGGTCCGTCATGCAAAATAAACGGTTTTGATGTTTCATTTTTACGCACCATTAATTTATATAAATCAATTGCGTCCCAGCGCGCTAAAATCGCGGGTTCTTTCCGCGTTAAATTACCACGCATTTCAAACTGCGTTTTTGGCATCAGCAGTGTATCTTTAAGTTCCATAATCATCTTCCTTTCAATAAAAAAAGTCTAGTCACAGGACGAATCGCTCCGTGGTACCACCTGTGTTCTAGACTAGGCTAGCACTTTATTCCTTGTAACGTAAGGTGCACACGATTGCCCTTACTTTCGTTCTGGGCAACACTCAGAAGTGATAATGTGTGTAGCTTCTTCTTAGGGCTTTCACCATCCCCCAAGTCGCTATGTAAGGTTATACACACATCGTGTCTTCGTCTGATTTCGCTACTATTATACAAGAAAGTATAATAATTTCCTTAATTTTCTTCTGACTCGAGTTCTTTTAAAATATTCGGTAAGAAATTATCATCGTCTTCCTCTTCTTCGCGATAAGGCCGACTATCTTTGGTCACTGGTTTAATAATCGGGGTATGAACACTGGTAAAGTCATATTGCTCTTCAAAGTCACTCGCAATGACACTGACGATAATTGAGTCTTCAAGTAATTCATTTAATGCGACCCCAAATTTCACATCAAGATTTGAGCCGCTTGTTTCGACAATTTCATTAACTGTTTCTTGGGCTTCAAATAGTGACACATTCGTGCCACATGTCACGGCAATAATGGCTTTCCGCGCCCCTTGCAAACTCGCTTCTAGAAGCGGGCTATTAATGGCTGTCTGCGCCGCATCACGCGCTTTATTCTTGCCTTTCCCCATCCCAAAGCCGATCAGGGCGATGCCACTATTAAGTAAGGTGTTACGGACATCGGCAAAATCAAGATTAATAACAGCGGGTACTAAGATTAAGTCGACGACTGTCTTCACGCTTTGCGCTAAGACTTTATCACTTTCCCCAAACGCTTGGGCGATTGGGAGATTACCACCAGTAATCAGCAGCTTATCATTACTAACAACAATAATTGAATCAACGATTTCTTTTAAAGCATTAAGGCCTTCAACACTATTGGCGATCCGCTTTTTACCTTCAAAGGTAAAGGGTCGTGTTACAATCGCAATTGTTAACGCCCCAGCGGCTTTAGCGATTTCGGCAATGATTGGCGAAGCACCAGTCCCTGTGCCGCCGCCCATCCCCGCAGCAATAAAGACAAGGTCAGCACCTTCAACGATTTTTTCAATTTCCGGCCGACTAGCTTCGGCAGCTTTACGGCCCACACTTGGTTCGCCACCCGCGCCTAAGCCATGCGTAAATTCTTCACCAAGCACTAAGCGATTTTTCGCTTTACTAGTGGCGAGTGCTTGTTTATCGGTATTAGCGACCCAAAATGACACACTATCGATTTGATCATCGATCATGCGGTTTACGGCGTTATTACCAGCGCCACCAACTCCAATAACTACTATGCGCGCTACTGGTTCAAAATTGTCTAAATCATTTGTTCCAATCATACTTAACTCCTTGTTAGTGTCCCAATACTTGCTTTCTCGTCTCCGATATCTTGGGCATACTTACTATATGCTTTGATTAGTCCTAAATTAACAGCATATGTTAAGTCGCGTGCGCCAATCGTATCAAGTTTAACGATGTATTTATCAGGGAATGAACGATCACTCCCAATTATTTCTTCGTAGTTATAAATCGTGCTCCCGCCACCGACAAACAGCAGCGGATATTTATTTAAATTCGGCATATTTTGACTTTTGCCAACAATTTTAATTTCACTTAAGACCTTTTGTAAGTGGCTTGTTAGGAACGCTTGACACGTCGTATAAATATCACTTAAGAACACTTTAATTTCTTCACCGCGTTCACCAATGCCAGTCGCAAGGGGGAAATTAACACTCACATTGCGATGATCAAGGCCAAAATCTTTTTTAAGCCGATCGGCTTCTTTTAATTCAAGTCCAAATTTTTGCGCTAAGAGATATGTTAAGTCATCACTACCTTCATTAATGATCCGTGAAAAATATAAGTTATGATTAGACACAAACGTAATTGAAGTTTGTTTGGCGCCAAAGTCCACTAAGAAATATGTATTTGTGGCCGATGCTGGACTATTAAGTAATTCCGTTAATGCATATTTATCGGGATAAACTTTACGAACTTTTAATCCCGCTTTTTGCACCGTTTCAATATAGGAATTATAAATCCAAATTGGTAATACATGTAAGAAAGCTTCAACTGTCAGTGTATTACTTACTTCCCCTAATGGGAGTAAACGATACACTTGTTCGCTTTCCGTCTTAAATACTTGCGGTAAAATCGCCACAATTACTTTATTTGGGTCAACACGATTCTTGCGGAAAAGGGCCATAATATTCTTAATATCAATCCGGTCAATCTTACTTGAAAGCGTGTTTGTCGTTTGTGTGCCTCTAAATACTTCAAAGTCAATCGTCGGTAATGCTAAAACGACTTCACTAATCGCTTCGCCTAAAGTATCACGCACATCAGCGGTTAACACTTTAATCGCATTAATTACTTGATCAGGGGCAATAATTTCGCCGGCGCTGACAGCTTGTGAAAGCGCTACTTTATTTGCGTAAAGTACATATGGGCTGCCTTCAAGTTCATAGCCGACAACGAGTTTAACGGCACTGGCACTAATTTCTAACGTACTAATTTTAATATCCATACTTCTCCAATAATGTAATTATTTTACAATAATTAATGAATAATAACAATTGCAACTCATAATTATTTCAATAATTATCACAAATTTACGAAAAAAGCCTTAGTGAGAGAGGAAAAGGGGAAGAAATCACTAAGGCTTTAAAGAAAGGAAAAACACTAATTTGTTACATCTTCGACGCTCACAGGAGTTTCAACATTAGCCGCTTCTTCAGCTTGAGCGCGACGCGCTTGGGCTTCGTTGATGGCTTTAGCCACATATGGATAAGGAATGGTTAAAGCCGCTGCTCCGCCAGCAATAAGTAAGATGCCGATAAGAAAGGCACGAAAGCGATAGTATCCGACCTTTTTGTTCGTTTTATAGAGTTTGTCACGCATACTTAGTCCTCCTTTTTTCGATAATACGCAGTTTCGCACTACTAGCGCGTGGATTGAGTTCTATTTCATCATCACTTGCGACGATGACCTTCCGATTGACAAGGGTGAAGGGTGCGACTTTATTTTTATCCGGTAACGAATAAGGGTGCCGAGCTTCATCACTTAATGATGCCAATCGTTTAAACGTATTTTTGACTAAGCGGTCTTCGAGACTATGGAAGCTAATGACCGCGAGTCTGCCACCTTCATTAAGGAAGTGTGGCGCTCTTGCTAATACTTCACTTAACACTCCTAATTCATTGTTGACTTCAATGCGAAGTGCTTGGAAGATCGTTTTAGCGGGGTGGCCTTTCTTACGCAATTCTTTGCTTGGTAAGGCTCTTTTTATAATTTCGACTAACTCGAGCGTTGTTGCAATTGGTTTTGCTTTGCGGGCGTCTATTATTTCGCGAGCAATGCGGGCACTATAGCGGCTTTCAGCGTAATTGTAGAATATTTCTTTAAGGCGCGCTTCAGTGTAGGTATTAACGATAATCGCCGCTGTTAAGTTATTGTTCGTGCGGTCCATCCGCATATCAAGTGGACCATCATAACGGTAACTGAAGCCACGTTCACTGACATCAAATTGCGGACTACTAACACCTAAGTCGAGCAAGATAATGTCCGCGCCCTTAACTCCTAAGGCATTAAGAGCGAGATCAAAGTCTTTGAAGTTTTGATGGAACAGTGTGAAGTTTTGGAATGTTTTACTTAGCACTTCCCGCGACTCTTTAATCGCTGTTTCATCTTGGTCAAATCCGTAGAGATAACCTTTGCGTGCTTTAAGGAGCAAGGCACTACTATGACCAGCGCGCCCTAAGGTAAGATCGACAATTACACTATCATCCTGAACATTTAAGCCATTTATTACTTCGCTAAGTAAGACGGGATAATGTGTACTCATTAGTCTTTTACCTGTAACTTGGCGGCGAGGTCTTCTAAGTTATCACGCGCACTTGCTTCATAACTTAAGTAGCGGTCTTCATCCCAAATTTCGAGATGATCACCAACCCCAATCACAATTACTTTCGGCCCGATATCGTATTTCTTTTGAATCCGGACCGGAATTGTGATGCGCCCTGCGGCATCAACTTCTAACTCTTCAATACTAGCGTATATTATGCGGACATACGCTCGTGCTTCAGCGTTTTTGAAGTTTTGCGTTTCAAGGAAAGAAAGTTCGCGGTAATATGCTTCTTCAGGATAGACACTAATCGCTCCTTCAAAGCCTTGGAGGATATAAAGTGTCTTTAGATCTTTGAGTGTTTCACGAAAACGTGCAGGTACGACAAGGCGTCCCTTTGCGTCTAAGCTGTGATAATAAGTCCCAAAAAACTTCATCTCCCACTTTCTCCCACTTTCTTTGACTACATTATACATAAACGTGTTGCGGTTGTAAACAAAAAAAACGCAAAAAAAGAAAAAAGAAGAGTCACCCCTTCTTTTATGCTCATTCTATGAGAATATTAATTAGTCATCTAAATCTAACTTATCAAAGAGATCACCAAATTCATCATCAAGTGTTTGATGTTTTGACTCATATTCCTCTTCAGTTAGGATTTCATAACCCTCACCACTTTTGGGTAAATGAGCGCCTGGTTTAATCACTTTAAGCGGAATATAACTTAAGACAATCGCATATAAATATGGATCAAGAAAAATTTCTGGTCCTGGTTCATAAAAGCAATCATCACTTTCGGCTTCAATATTTGGATTAACAAAGTTAAAGGTTAGTTCATCATCAATCTCAATCTCATAATCAAAGTGTTCTAAAGTATATGCACATTCTAAAACAAGCGTTGCTTTCCCTTGAACATGCACCTCAACGACATCGGTAAATGTATCAAATTCAACAGTAACCATAAATGGTTTAATCGCCTTTAATGAATAATTAGCGTGTAAATCAACAGCGCTTAAATCGACAACACTACTTACTGTTTGATGGAGTTTAATCCCGTCTGCTATTTTTATTTTCATATACCACGTACCACTACTTGTAATTTTTTCATTAATTCATCAACGACTTTATTCATCACGTCTTTAATTTCTTCTTCGACTAATGTCTTATTCGTATCGCTTAATGTCAGGCTAAGCGCGACTGACTTTTTCCCTGGTTCATCTTTTAGCTTTGTGTAAACATCAAACACACTGACGTCACTTACTAACTTGCCACCAGCTTTACGAATGACATTGATAATGTCTTTTACCGGTACATCTTCGTCAATAATGAGCGCGAGATCACGCTTAACAAACGGGAAGCGCGCAGGTGCATTAACTTTCGTTAAACTTGTCTTTAAGTTGAGCAAGGCACTTAAATTAATTTCACCAACAACAGCCTCACTACCTAAGAGTGCTTTTTCTTTTGCTAAAGGATGGAGTTTACCAAATATCCCCACGACTTTACCTTGCACCTTTAAGAGCGCACTTTGTGCGGGATGAAATTCATCATTTTGGTGTGGATTTATCACAAATTCATAACGTGATTCATTAATGCCTAAATAATCTAAAATACTAACAACTACCCCTTTTGCATCATAAAAATCATACGTCCGCTTCCCTAATTCACCTTGGCTTAATTTGTTGCCATAAAAGGCAAACGCTAAATGTTCACCTTTATAATTCGTTGAAGTTATATTACTAATTTCAAAGATTGCAAAATCAGTTTGTTGCCGACTAGCGTTATAAGTAAGCGTTTCAATAACACTTGGTAAGAGGTTAAGCCTTAACTCTGCTCTCACTGGTGTCATTGGGTGCTGCAGTTTTAAAGGTTCATCATTATTTAAATACGTAAATGTTTGATTTTTGTCAGCATCTGTCAGAGTATACGTTAAAACTTCGTAGAGCCCATTCTCGCGCAATAACTTGCGGATATCATAACGTTTAGCTTGAATATCATCATAACTTCCAACACACGTAAATAACCCTGGAATTTCATTACCAACATGGTCAAAACCTTGTAAACGAATGATTTCTTCGGCTAAATCGGCAAGACTAAAGAAATCTTGACGATAAAGTGGGAGATTAACACTTTTATCCGCGTTAACCGTAATATTTAAACGATTTAAAGTACTAAGCATTACTTCTTCACTAAAGGTAGTGCCCAGTAATTTGTTAATTTTATCAGCGGCAAAATAAATTCGTGGTTGTGCGGGTATATTCTTTTCGACAGTCACTGTATTACTAAATTTAGCGTTAGGCACTAAGTCAAAAATAAGCGAGAGCGCTAAATTCATTGCTTCTTCCGTATTATAGAGGTTGACCCCTTTACCAAAGCGTCCACTAGCTTCGCTTGGTAGATTATGGCGGACAACACTCATCCGAATATGCGCGGTATCAAAGGCGGCGACTTCAATGGCGATGCGCTTCGTCTTTTCACTAACCGCGCTACTGCGCGCACCATTAATCCCCCCTAAACATAATACCTTGTCAGCATCATGAATAATTTGATCACCAGGCACAATGTGATATTCTTTATCATCAAGCGCGATAAAAGTTGTTGTAACATCACTACTTACCACAAAGTGTTCATCTTTAACTTTGTCTAAATCATACATATGTAATGGTCTACCCGTAACGAGCATCACGTAGTTGCCAATATCTACGATATTATTCACTGGACGATGGCCATGTTTGCGTAAAAATGTCGCTAACCAATCGGGGGAAGGCGCAATCGTAATATTACGTACTTCCGTTAAGGCAAAGATAGGCACTAACGGAGTCTTAACTTCGAGTTTAAGCTTTGTGGTAAACGACGGTTTAACTTCAATTTCGGGAATATTGTAATGAAGGTCAAAAATTGCTCCAAGTTCACGCACAATGTTATAAAGCGCTAGCATATCACTACGATTAGCGAGCGGCCTTATATCAAAAATAGTATCGTCTAATCCTAAATAATTTAAGACATCAGTATTCCCCACAGGCGCGTCATTATTTAACACATGAATTCCTTCAATATCTGCTTGACTTTGTAATTCATGCGGGACACCTAGTTCACTTAGCGAACAAATCATTCCTTCGCTTTGATAGCCTTTAATCGTGACACTTTTAATGTCCCCGGCTGGCAATTTTGCCCCATCAAGCGCAACGATCACTTTTTGGCCACTAGCGACGTTTGGGGCACCACAAATAATGTTGCGTTTTCCTAATTTACCAACATCAACTTGACAAAAAGAAAGATGATCACTACCTTCGACTTTTGTACTTTTAATCACATGACCAATCACTAAATTTGTCCCACTCGCGAGTTTGTAATAGTCTTCGGTTTCAATCCCAGCAAATGTAAGTCTCTTGGCGATTTCTTCATCGCTAATATTACGTAAATCAATATATCGTTCTAATGCATTTCGTGATACTTTCATAATTACTCCCTACCTTTTTGGAAATTCTTTTAAGAACCGGATATCGTTTTGATAGAAACGGCGAATATCATCAATCCCGTAACGTAACATTGCCACGCGTTCAATCCCAACGCCAAAGGCAAACCCCGTAAACTTATCCGCGTCAAAGCCATTCATTGTTAATACATTGGGATTGACCATCCCCGCGCCTAAAATTTCAATCCAGCCGCTGCCTTTACAAGTCGGGCATCCCTTACCGTTGCACACGTGACAAGAAACATCAACTTCAACACTAGGTTCCGTGAACGGAAAATAACTTGAACGTAAACGAATTTCCCGTTTTGGACCAAACATTTTCTTCGCAAATAAATCAAGTGTGGCTTTTAAGTGGCTAAAGGAAATCCCTTCACCAATGACTAAGCCTTCAACTTGACCAAATTGATGGGAATGCGTATTATCGTCATCGTCTCTGCGGAACACTTTGCCGGGACTAATCATCTTGAGTGGTTCATTTTTCTTACTTTGCATCACTCGTGCTTGGACTGGCGAAGTATGCGTTCTAAGCAGTAACTTTTCATTAATGTAAAACGTGTCTTGCATATCACGCGCTGGGTGATTTTCGGGCATATTTAACAGCGTAAAATTAAACATATCTTCTTCAACTTCGTCCCCCTCCGCAATCATGTAACCCATTCCAATAAAAACATCACAAATTTCATCTTTCACTAAGTGAAATGGGTGCTGTGGCGCAACTTCAAAGTTACGGCCAGGGAGCGTAAGATCAAGCTTCTCACTGGCAAGCCTTGCCCTTAACTCACTACTGCGTGTTTTTTCTAAAGCCACCCCTAAATTTTCTTCTAAAAATAGTTTTAGATTATTAACCGCTTGTCCATAATCTTTGCGCGTGCTTGGTTCTAATTCACGAATTTTACCCATCAGCGCGGCAATTAAACCGCTTTTTGCAAAATATTCATTGCGGACATCATTTAATTCTTTCACACTTTGAGCATTATTAATCTTTACTAATGCATCTTGCTTTATGTTTTCAAACTTCTTATCCATAAGCGTTTCTCCTTTTATAAAATAAAAAAGCGTTCCCATAGGAACGACTTTCGTCGTGGTACCATCCTAATTTGCCACTCTTAGTTTTAACTTTAACGCTAGTTAACGGGTCATCAACCGGCTCCAAGGTGAATTCATGTCGCTTCTTTGTCGGTGCTTCCACCATCCCACCGTCGCTAGCCAAAGATGATTAAGACATTACTACTTCTCTTCAACGCCGAGCATATTATACATCAATATAATATAAATTGGTAAAATTATGACTATGGGACGAATGGTTATACTTACTTTTTATCTTTTTCAATCTTACTTTTAATTTCTCTTTTTTGCATTAATTTATCAAAATCATTTCGATAGTTTTTGTCTTGAATCACTCGATATTTTTCAAATTCACTTTCGGCAAAACTTTTGGCCATTTCGGCCGAAACTTTTCCTTTGTCATTTAAAATATCCTCTTCATTAAATTCTAAAAATTTATCGAGTCTTTTGGCCCAATCTTCCATAGTCATTGGTATTTTCCGATTAGCTTGTCTTTCAGCATAATCGAGATACATCGAAACTATTTGGTTTAAACTTTCCATTTCTGTTTTGGACAAATAATTTTTAGCAATGATTACATCTGACTTAACAATTTTACCAACTGGTGCATTTTTCCAAGTTGTTAATCCCATATGTTCTTTTTTATGGTCAGCGCGATTAATAATTAATTCCGCAGCAGTGTGATTATGTGTTGCAAAATGTAATTTATTTTGAACTGCGGCAAAGAAATCTAATGTTGTTTTTGCTGTCGGTGAATAATCAACTGCGGTTGAATATATATCAGTAATCTTTTGATAAAATAACCTTTCACTTGCTCGAATTTCTCTTATTTCTGCGAGTAAATGTTCAAAATACTTTTCATCAAATACCTGACCTTGCTCTAATCTTTTTTTGTCTAAAACATATCCTTTAATCGTGAAGTCTTTTAATACATTTGTCGCCCATTGTCTAAATTGAGTGGCTCTAATTGAATTTATCCGATAACCAACAGAAATTATGGCATCTAAATTATAAAATTTCATCTTGTATTTTTTGCCATCAGTGGCAGTTGCCGAGGATTCTTCGGTAACTGAATCTTCAATTAATTCCTGTGAAGCAAATATATTTTTCAGGTGATAACTAATATTATCGGTTGAACAATCAAATAATTCCGCCATTGCTTTTTGCGTTAGCCAAATATTTTCATCTTTTATTCTTACTTCAATTCCCGACTCACCAGTTTGCATCGTAAAGACTATGAAGTCTATCGTACTATTTCGAATTTGAATCTTCTTTTTTTTATTTTTCATACCACGCCTCACCTGATTGTATTATTTATCAATTACTTAATATTACCATTTGCTATTAAAATAAAAAAGTAGGTGGTTATTAAATGGTTATTAAGTGGTTATTAATTTTTATCGCTTAAAAAAATTTAACTACCAATAATCCTTTTCAATCTTTTAATTATAATCATTCAATCAACGAATGTTCTTGATAGTTACTATTTTCCCAAATATTTAATATTAGAACATGTCTATTAAGATTCTAAGGTTGTAGTTTACCTAATTGTTTAAATTTACATTATTTTGTGCAGCGAATATTGGATAACATGCGGTGCAAATTATCTATTTCAATAAAAAACCGCAAAAATATTAAATTTATAAAATTGATGTAACGAATATATTCAGTTATTCCTAGTTTTCAGTCTCTTTTACTTATTTCGTACATTAGTATTGCGCCCGCAATAGCGACATTAAGTGAATCAATATGCTGCATCGGAATTTTTACTCTGCAATCGGCAATTTTTAAGACATCTTTACTGACACCACGTGCTTCGTTACCTAGGACAAGCACTAATTTAGAAGCTTTCACTTCCTCAATCGTAATCGCTTCTCCTAAAGTAGTAACAACAACTTGATATCCTTCATTTTTAAGTATCGTTAATTCTTTTAATGAAGATTTTTTAATCGGTAATAAGAAATGCGCACCCTGACCACTATTTAGGACTTTTTCGTTATATGGATTAACACTTCCTTCACTAAGTAATACACCACCAAAATCAAACGCTAAAGCAGTGCGAAGAATCGTGCCTAAATTACCTGGATCATTAACTTCATCTAAATACAATAAATGTTTACTTTTATCTATTAATAATTTTGGTTTTTTAATCAGCGCAAAAGCCCCATCAGTGGTAACTTTGTCACTTAATTTCTTGGCTATTTCAGGGGTAATAAGTGTCATAGGAACGTCATAACTAAGTTTTTCAACACTAAAAATTTCAATAATTAAATTAGCGCTTACCGCCATTTCAATCAGGTGTTTACCTTCAATTAGAAGTTCATCTTTTGGTTTTGCTTTTAAGGCCACTAGTGCTTTAATCTTTGGATTTTGCTTACTCGTTAATATATCCATAATGATGCTCCTTTAACATTTGATCTAAAAGTTTATAATTTGGTTCATATTTTTCTAACATTGTATAAAATTTACGACCATGACCATTTACAAAATAATGCACTAATTCATGAACGATTAAGGCATCAATAATGCGCGGGTGATAATGAATTAATTTCGTGTTAAAGGTTAGACTCATAGTCCGTTTACTATTACTGCCCCATCTAGTTTTCATATTTCGAACACGGACATTGTACTTAACATTTATATTCATTATGTCACTATATCTATTTACTGCTTTTTCTAAATAATTTAATAATGTCTTTTTTGTTAATGAGTAGAAGTGTTCAAGACTATTTGGCATTGCTTTTAATTTATACTTTTCTTTAATAGCAACTAAACTTAATTCTTCCCCAAATATATACGTTTTGTCCGTGAAAGGAATCGTTTTTGTTGTTTTTTGTAAACGAATTAGACTCTTATAATTTTTAATAAATACTTCTTCTAATTTTGAGATTCTAGTCCCATAGGGAAGTGAGACATTAAATGTATTTTCTTGCGTTTCACATGGTCGAAAAATAATCGTCTTCATTCTTTTATAGGTAAGACTTAAATTATAGTTAACGACACCATTTTTAGTATTAACACTGATAATATGAGTAAACATAAGTCTATTGTATCACGGGGTGGCAAATAATAGTTTTGAAGGGTAAATAATTAAAGCACTTCTTGTTTAAATGTTATTGGGGTAATAAATATTAGTAAGATCAATATAGTCAATAAATTCGGGAAATATTATGGTTGTTTCGTCATTAAATACGAAATTTGCTTCATTCTTGAATTTATAATGCCTTGTTGTTTTTTCGATTATCGTATGAGTTGTTTCATAATATGTAACTGTATAACTAATGTCATTAGTGACTCTACTAATAAGTCCTTCGTTATCAATTTCAATGGTCGTTGTATGTCGAATAAGATTTAAACCGTTTAGTGTTCGTTCAATATTTTCTGAATACCACGGATGAGTTTTATACCATTCAATTTCTTCACTAGTCATTTCATCAATATTTTTACCAAAACTTGCCTGTAATAAAAAAGCTAGTTCTTCTTTTGACATTGTGTAAGTCACTACTAGTTTATCTTCAGTTTTTCGAGTTTTAACACTATTTACTATTGATAAAAAGCCAGGGTATTCCGCAATTCCGCGCGGAGTACGTTCTAATAATAATGATCCATAATAATTATTAAAGAAATATAAAACATCTGTCGCGGGAAGTTTTCCCATTTTACATTTGAGTTTTTTATTTAACTCATTAGTTGAACCAGCATTTGTTGGTGGTGGTATTGATTCTTTCTTTGTGTAGAACCATTCATCCGTATAGTAATTGTCACGTGTGTAAAGCGGCTCAAAAACAGTTTCATCATCTTCACTAGGAACATAATAAATATAATTTACTGCCATTTTAAGTTCATCTTTTGCTATATCGGTCGCACATGCTTTTACATCTAATGAAAAATTAACAAATTCACTTTCCGTCGTTTTATCGCGATTATAAACTACTTGTCCTCTTAATTCTTCACCTATATATGTAAAATTAACCGCATCAAAATTATGGAATTGTGACTTTTCTTTCGCCGCAAACACCGCGATATTGGCTTTTTGTTCGGATATTTTAACGTCTCTGTCGCAGCTAGTAATAACTAAAAAAATAAAAGATAAAGGCAACCATTTCTTGCATTTCATAACTAACGCTCCATAATCTATTTTATCACTATTTATTTTAAAATAAAAAGTACCGGGTATTGACACTCGGTACTCTTACACTTTAAATTATTTAACTATTCGTATTTAGTGGCTTTTAAGCGCTTGATTAAATCCCAATTAACACCTTTAATCACGGCTACTAATAAGTCAATCGCGGCATCAATGTCATCCGCGTGAACAAGCGAAACATGACTATGGAAATAGCGACATGGTAAGGAAAGCGTCATATTAACAACACCATCATGTACCTTATGAATTTCGCCACTATCAGTGCCGCCCGCAGTTAGCATATCATATGTATATTTGACACCGATTTCTTTAGCGACACTTTCAACGTGATCAAAAAGACCGCGGTGACCAATCACACTGCCGTCCATAATACTAAGGGCGACACCGGCACCAAGCTTTGTGTCCATCGCGGGTGAACCAGGTAAATCATAACTCATCGTCACGTCAAGCGCAAAAGCTAAGTCTGGTTTTACCATATGCGCACTAGTGCGCGCGCCGCGTAGTCCAACTTCTTCTTGGACAGTACCCGCAAAACTAACATTCGCCGTATGTCCTTCTTTTTTAAGGCGCCGTAACACTTCAATCCCGATTGCCACAGCGACACGGTCATCCCATGCTTTACCTAAAAGGGTTTTACCATCATTTAACACACGGAATGGTTGGAGTGGGGTCACTGTATCACCGACCTTAATTCCAAGTTTTTTGATATCTTCATCGCTACCAACGCCCATATCTAAATACATGTCTTTAATTTCCATCACTTTATTGCGTTGCTCAGCCGGCATCCCGTGAGGGGGTTGCGCACCTGTGACACCAATATATTCTTTGCCCTCGCGTGTTGTGACGACCCATTCATGCGCCGGAACAACGTGGCCCCACCAGCCACCGACATTATGCAGGCGTAAGAAACCACCTTTTTCAATTTGTTTGACAAGGAAACCAACTTCATCCATATGACCCGCAATTAAGACACGTGGTGCGCCTTCTTGACCATGTAAATTAGCGACAATTGAGCCTAAATTATCATATTCAAAACTATCAGCGACACCTTTTAATTCGGTTTTAATTAAACGGGCGACGTCACGTTCGGCCCCGCTAATGCCTTTAACTTCACTTACTTTGCGTAGTAATTCTAAACGTTTTTTATCCATAATTCCTCTTTCTATTACTATTAGTAATTTTTCTGTTGTCGCTCATAGTTTACCACTAACTTAGCGTTATAGGCGTTAATTATGTCTTGCGGTGTAAACTCTAAAGCGCTACCAAGCCGCAAAAACGCTCTTAAGGCAGTGTTATAACATCTGTTACTTTCACGACGCATTAAGTCATTTATGCGTAAATAGACACGCTTAAAGGCCGCATTTAGTGCTTCTTTGGTTGCGGGTAAAGGTGCATACTTAACCTTTTCAACTGGGAAATTAAACACTAATGCGAGTGATAGGAAAAAATGTAAACCGTCTGCATATTCATCAAGTAGTACTTCACGACTTTCACTTGGTTTTAGCGACCAATATTTAAAAGCCCGAGTCGCATTAGCGAGTTCACTAACTTCTACGAGCAGCGCTAAAAAGCGCTCTGTTTTCGTGCTTTGGTGCGTAACGTTATGACGCGCATTAATATCAGCGTCAAGTTCTTGTTGTTTCGCAAGGAGTGGCGCTAGATTAATTTCCATTTTTGACCTTCGCGATATGCCAGATTTCATCAATGTATTGGCGGATAGTGCGGTCACTGCTAAAGAAACCGCTCTTAGCGATATTGTAAAGTGCACTTTCAGCCCAACTTGATTTCTTGCGATAATAAGTGACAATTTCATCAGTGCGCTTAAAGTAAGCATGTAAGTCTTTTAAGATTAAGAATTCGTCCCCCTTATTCATTACTTCATCAAAGATTGGTTTAAAGGTGTGCGGATTGCCTTGACTCCATGTGCCATCGATTAAGCTATCTAAAATACGACGTAATTCATGGTCATTGTGATAAACATCCCATGGGTTATACGAGCCTTCTTCTTTTAGTTTCTTCACCTCGGGTTCAGTTAAGCCAAAGATAAAGGAATGGGCGTCACCAACGCGTTCATGAATCTCGACATTAGCGCCATCTAACGTTCCTAAAGTTAAGGCCCCATTCATCATAAACTTCATATTCCCAGTTCCACTTGCTTCTTTACCAGCGGTACTAATTTGTTCACTAATGTCAGTCGCGGGAATAATAATTTCGGCGGTCTTAACGCCATAGTTTTCAATAAAGACGACTTTCATAAATGGCGAAATTTCTGGATCATTATTAATGACATCAGCGACACCATTAATTAATTCAATGACTTTTTTCGCAAAGTAGTAGCTTGGTGCCGCTTTCGCGCCAAAAATAAAGGTGACAGGATGGATTCTAAAATCAGCGTCACTCTTCATTCGGAAATAAAGCATCATAATGCGGAACACATTCATTAATTGCCGTTTATAAGCATGTAATCTTTTAATTTGTACATCAAAGATCGAATCAACATTAATTTTAATCCCATTGGCCTTTTTAATATAGGCCGCGAGTTGTTCTTTCTTTTGGCGTTTAATTTGTAAAAATTTCCGTTGTACTTTTTTATCTTTCACAAACGGTAAAAGTTTTTCAAAGTTATCAGGGTTAGTAATATAAGAATCACCAATGAGACTCGTTAAATATTTACTAAGTTCGGGGTTACTAGCAACAAACCAGCGCCGATGGGTAATCCCATTTGTTTTGTTTTGGAATTTTTCCGGATAAAGCGCGTAAAACTCTTTAAATGTTTGTGATTTTAAGATTTCAGTATGAAGTGCCGCGACACCATTAACACTAAAACACGCATAAATCGCTAAATTCGTCATATGGATCATCCCATCGCGAATAATCGCCATATTTTGGCGGTCAGCTTCACTGACACCGCGATTAGCGAATTCACGTTGACTGCGACGATGAATTTCTTCAATAATCATATAATTACGTGGCACTAGGTGATGGACATAACGAATCGGCCACCGTTCAAGTGCTTCGACCATGACGGTATGATTCGTGTAGGCAAAGGTTTTAGTGACAATGTCCCACGACTCATCCCACCCATATTCATAATCATCAAGTAAGATACGCATTAATTCAGGAATTGCTAAAATGGGGTGCGTATCATTAAGTTGGAACACGTAGTGTTCATGGAAATTACGTAATGTTTTTTGCCGTCTAAAATGGCCGCGAATCGCACTTTGGAGCCCCGCGCTCACTAAAAAATATTGTTGTCGTAAGCGGAGCATCTTCCCTTTTTCGGTGGAATCATCAGGATATAACCCGTGATTAATTTCGCGCAATGTGCGTAAGTAATCATCAAAGGATTCATCACGTGGTAATTGTTCGTCACTAGGCTCGGCACTCCATAACCGCAGCGTATTGGCGACATCATTACGGTAACCGACAACACTCATGTCATAGGGCACGGCTTTAACAATCGTGGGATTAACAGTGCGAATCCCAAATTCACCATTGCGTTTTTGATAAGTTTCAGCGTGACCATAAAACTTCACGTTCACCGAGTGTTTTGGTTTTCGTACTTCCCACACGTTGCCGTTAACTAACCATTGATCAGGCAATTCAACTTGTTTGCCATCAACAATCTTTTGACGGAAAAAGCCGTATTCATAACGAATACAGTTCCCATTACCAGCGTAACCTAAACTCGCAATTGAGTCCATGAAACACGCGGCCAGACGGCCAAGACCACCATTGCCTAACCCCGCATCACTTTCTTGTTCTTCTAAATCGTGAAGGTTCATCCCGATTTGTTTTAAACCTTTGTTCACGACATCATAAATTCCTAAGTTGATGAGGTTATTTGTTAGTAAACGCCCAATTAAAAATTCCATGGAGAAATAGATTAATTGTTTCTTCCCTTTTTTATTAACATTATCACGACTTTTACGCCAATTGATGTTCGCATAATCTCTGACCATTGAACCTAAAATATCATAACGTTCCGTAATGTGGCTACCATCAAGGCCTACGCCATATTTTTCGGTTAAGCGCTTCTTAAATTCATGAATAAAACTTTTTGTTGTTGTAAACATAAATTATTCCTTTCTTTTATTAACTCACTAAATTTTATTTAGTGTCTTTTGTTGTTTTCGTCGTCTTCTTCGCTGCCTGCTTTTTAGGCGCCGCCTTTGTTGATGCCGCTTTTTTTGGAGCACTACTCTTCGCCTTACTTTGCGTGACTTTTGCTTCCGTTTTGGTCGCTGCTTTTGCTTTTTCGGGCAGATTTTTCTTTAAAATCATCGCGGCGAATGAGCCAAGCTTAAGTGTTAAGCGATAGGGCCGCATTTCTGGTCCTGGACCCCAAGTTGTCGTTACAGGTAAACCGTTATATTGGTTATAACCCCCGTAAACATCTTTATCACTATTAAAGATTTCCGTGTATGTCCCTTCTTCTTCAACACCGATGTCGTAATACTCGTAGTAGTTACCTGTCATATTAAAGACAAAGATGAGTGTTTCTTCGCCATGTTTCCGTTGGAAAGCAAACACACTTTGGTCACGATTATCAACCATGAGCCATTTGAAATTACGCGGATCAAATTCACCAATATACATCGCTTTTTCACTGCGATAAATGAGGTTTAAGTCACGGACTAAACGACTAACGGAATCGTGTTTTGGATATGACTTTAAGTTCCATGGTAAGCTCTTTTGTTCATTCCATTCATCGAAACTAGCTATTTCATTACCCATAAAGGTGAGTTTTTTACCAGGATGAGCAAATTGATACGTATATAAGTTGCGAGTTAAGGCAAATTTTTGGTCATAATTGCCAAACATCTTATTAATAATTGTGCCTTTGCCGTGCACTACTTCATCATGACTAAGCGGCAACATAAAGTTTTCACTAAAGAAATAATGCATCGAGAATGTAAATAAATTATGATCATATTTTTTATAAATTGGATCTTTACTATAGTACCGGAGCGTATCATTCATCCACCCCATATCCCATTTATAGTCAAACCCAAGTCCGCCCCATTCAACATCACGCGTTGTGCCATCAAATGCCGTAGAGTCTTCGGCAATCATCATTACGCCGGGGAAATGATGGTGAACTTTACCATTAAGGCGCTTTAAGAATTCAACACCGCCATGGTTTACACCACGCTCACTATTACCGTGCCAATACACAATATTACTAACAGCGTCGATTCTAATACCATCAAAATGGAAATATTCTAAGAAATAAAAAATCGCACTAATTATGAAACTACGCACTGGATCTCGACCTAAATCAAATTGTGGAGAACCCCATTGACTAAAGGTGTGTTCCGAGTCTTGATATTCATACATTCTTGTGCCATCAAATTCAATTAAACCATAATGGTCAATCGCAAAGTGGACAGCCACAAAGTCAAGAATAACACCAAACCCAGCTTGATGCATCCGGTCGACAAATGACATCAGTTGCATTGGATTACCATAGCGACTATCAACACTAAAGAAACCGGTCGCCTGATAACCCCATGATCCGTCAAATGGATATTGGGTAATCGGCATAATTTCCACGTGTGTGAAACCATTGTCGCGCATATAAGGAATTAAATAATCGGCAATTTCTTCATATGATAAAATGCGACCATTTTCTTTTCCTTTCCAACTTCCTAAATGGATTTCATAAATGCTCATCGGTTTATCATGGCCACGGCAGCGGGATTTCATCCATTTTTCGTCATGCCAAATAAATCCTTCATAATCAAATAACCGTGAAGCTGTTCCTGGTGCTTTTTCACTAAAGAAAGCATACGGGTCCGCCTTATCAACATAATAGCCATGGGCATTCCGGAAACGGAATTTATAATTCTGGTAATTTTCTAGGCCTTTAATTGTTACTTCCCAAATACCGCGATAATCGATTTTCTCCATCTTGTGCGCAGAAGGATCCCAGTTATTAAAATCACCAATCACACTTACATCACTTGCCGCTGGAGCATAGAGACGAAATGTTACACTTTGTTCTTTTTTTCCTTGGGCGGGATTAAAGTGAGCGCCAAAGTATTTATGCGCACTCGTTGTAAACCCCATCAAGAATTCATCTATAAAACTCATAATAATCCTCCCTCGTTTTATTATTATAATAAAAAAGCACTAAGATTGGTAGTTAAACAACTAAAACATCGTATTTTTTGTAAAAAGTATGAATATATGCAAAATTTACTCAACTATTTTTAATGTTTTCGCTAATTTTATGCATAATTTGAAACTTTACATAAAAGAAAAATACTATTTTTTAAGGATTTGTTTAGATAAAAACGGCATTAATTTAGGCAAAATAAGTTATCTATCGCACCCTTATTTATTATTAATAAAGCTTCGAAAACAATTTGTTCATTTTTTATTCTTAAAAAAGCAAGAGCGGTGCGCATTGTGTATAATATAAACAATGAGAGGTGAAATATGTCAGAATTAGTGTTAGCAATTAACTCCGGGAGTAGCTCCCTAAAATTCAAATTGTTTGAAGTTCCAAGTGAAAAAGTTATTACAAGCGGTCTTTTCGAAAGAATTACCCAAAAAGAAGGTGGCTTCCGGATTAAAACAGAAGCCGGTGAAGTTCGCCGTACTCTTGCCCTTCCAAATCATGAAGTTGCCGTTAACGTTTTAACAAAAGCACTTATTGAATTTAATATCGTGAAATCATTAGACGAAATTAAGGCGATTGGCCACAGAGTTGTCCAAGGTGGTAAACATTATTTTGATAGCGTTGAATTTACTGATGAAGTTGCCGCTGTTGTGCGAAAATTAATCCCGTTTGCGCCACTCCATAATCCGGCGCACTTAACGGGATATGAAGCTTTTAAAAAGATTTTACCCAATGTTTTAAACGTTGCCGTCTTTGATACAGCGTATCATCAAACAATGGCACCTGAAGATTATTTATATCCGATTCCATATGAATATTATGAAAAGTATGATATTCGTCGTTATGGAGCGCATGGTACTTCCCATAAATTTATTGCCGAAGAAATTACCAAAATTAATAAAGGTAAACCATGTAATCTCATCGTCTGTCACTTAGGTAATGGCGCAAGTATTACTGCGGTGAAAGATGGTAAGTGTGTCGCTACTTCGATGGGGCTTACACCTCTTGGTGGGATCATGATGGGCACACGCACTGGTGACCTTGATCCGAGCGTCTTCTACTTCGTTAGTCAATTAGACGGGAAAAGTGCCACTGAAGTTTATGATCTCTTTAATAAAAAGTCGGGTATGCTCGGCTTTAGCGGCATTTCAAGTGATGTGCGCGACGTGGAAAATGCCTTCTTACAAGGGAATGAACGTGCTGATTTAACATTTAAATTATATAGTCGCCGAGTCGCTGATTACATTGGCCAATATCACGTGCGATTAGGGGGCACTGATGCGATTGTCTTCACTGCTGGTATTGGTGAAAATGCTCCTATTTTACGTAAACAAATAATTGATCAAGTTAAAGATGCTTTACAAATTGACTTTGATGAAGAACAAAATAGACTAACACGTGGTGGAATTTATGGTCTTTTAACAACAAAACAAAGTAAAGTTAAAGTCTATGTTATTCCCACTGATGAAGAATTAATGATTGTTCGTGATTGTGTCCGCATTCTAAAAGCAAAAAGACAACAATAAGGTGATTCTAATGCGCTGTTATTCACAAGAAATCCTCGATAAAATTAAAGAGTATAAAAAGCCGACTAAAAAGATTTTCGCCCTAGTTGAGAAGTATGAAAAAGTCGCTATTTTTGCTCATTTTTCGCCCGATTTCGATGCTTTTGGTTCACAATTTGGACTAGGCGTTTACTTAAAAAATCATTACCCAAATAAAAATATTAAAATTATTGGTCAAAGTTTAACGCTTTTAAACGGGGAACTCTATCCATATATGGATGAAGTAAGTGATTCTTGGTTTGAAGATCCTTTTGTGGCGATTATTGTTGATACCGCGACATTAGAACGCGTTAGTGATAATCGGTATACAAAAGCCAAAGCCTTAATTAAGATTGACCATCACCCGAATGTGGAACCATATGGGGATATTTGTTTTGTCGATGTTACTAGTGTTGCCGTTACTGAAATGATTGCGGTAATGCTTTTAGCCGATGGCCGCACAATTTCGCGAGACATCGCAACCTACTTATTTAGCGGGATTGTTGGTGACTCAGGGCGCTTTAAATATGCATCCACTACTTCTTTAACATTTGGTATTGCGGAAGTATTAACTAGTTTAGGCGTTGATCTAAGCTATGTTTATACTCGTTTATATGTTCAAGACCTTGATGACTTACGTTGTATTGGTTATATTCTGAATAATTTTAAAATTACAAAAAACGGTTTTGCTTATTATGTTATTGATGACAAAACATTAAAAAAACTCAATATTACCGCCGACCGTGCTAAAGAAAATGTCAATATATTTTCGGATATTCGCGGGATTAAAATATGGGCCTCAATTACCGAACGTGTCGACACGAATGAATGGCGCGTTTCAATCCGCAGCGCCGAAAAACCGATTAATGAATTCGCCCAAAAATGGCGCGGTGGCGGCCATGTCCAGGCTAGTGGCGCTTCACTTGTAAACCGTGAAGAAATTGATATTTTCGTTCAAGAAATGGATGACTATATAGGCTCATAAGCCTATTACGCATTCCTAACCATTTGAGTATGTTAAAATAATGATATGTCCTTTATCCCTTTGAATGTTTTTACCAATTACGCGCTCCTTCAAAGTGCTCTAACTTTGGATGACTATTTAAAAGAACTCAAAAAACGCAAAATAAAAGCCGCGGGTGTTAGTGATCCTGATACCCTTTTTAGTTACCCGCACTTCGCCACGAAAAGTAAAATATATGGCGTAAAAGCACTATATGGTGTACGCTTAAATTTTGACGATTCATCACTAGTTATTTATCCCGTAAATGAAGATGGTTATCGCGCACTTTTAACACTGATTGAACGTAAAAATCAGCGTGCACTCACACTCAAAGATTTAAAAGAAAATGCCACTAATTTAATTGTTATTGTTCCTACTTCTAACATTAATAAGCTAAACATTGAACACGCAAATATGCAGAAATATTTTTATGATATTGCATTAGCAACAAATACTTTATACATAGGTTTGGAACGTGAAAACACTGAATTAACTAGCTTTTTGCGCGAGTTTAGTGCTAAATTCAATTACGAACTCGTTGCATTCCCGCTTATTAAATATGTAAAAAGCGAAGACCATAAAACACTCTTAATGATAGAAGCGATACGGGATGGCAAAACGTTTTCAATCTATGATATTTCTAGTGGTCCTGATTATATTTCTAGTGATGATGAATTAAGCACTTATTACACTGAACGTGAATTAAAAAACACCCACAAAATTAGTGACCAAATATCCTTTAATTTAAGCGCTAAGCACGACCTAAATTTCCCGCTGCCTGGGATCTTTAATGCTGATCAAAAAATCGATGAATTAACGACTAATGCCTTAAAAGAAAAGGGATTAACAAATGATAAAAGATATCGCGACCGTCTTGCGCATGAATTAAAAATCATTCGCCGCTTAGGCTATGTTAACTACTTCTTAATTGTGAGTGATTATGTAAATTTTGCGAAAAGAGAAGGCATTTTAGTCGGCTATGGTAGGGGTAGTGCACCAGGTTCATTAGTGAGCTATCTTTTAGGTATTACCCACGCTGATCCGATTGAGCATAACTTACTTTTCGAACGCTTTTTAAATCCAGAACGCGTGTCTCTACCAGATATTGATATTGACTTTATGGATATTCGGCGTGGTGAAATTATTGACTATATTAAAGCAACATATGGGGAAGATAAAGTCGCCCATATTGTCACTTTTCAAACTAATGCGGCCAAAGCTTCATTACGAGATACAGGGAATATCTTTAATATTGATTCAAAGTTTATTAATCGCTTAAGCACTAGTTTAGGCACCACTAACTACTCCTTCCGTGATGCTTATCGTAATGTTAAAGCATTCCGTGACCTTGTTGATCGCGATACATATAACTTAGAAATTATCAAAAATGCCACAAAGCTTGAAGGGTTCCCGCGGCAAAGCGGACTCCACGCTGCGGGGATTATAATTGATGGTGAACCACTTGCGCACAGCTTACCAACCTTCATCAATAATGGCTTGCGCGTCACACAATATGAAATGGGATTTTTAGAGGAACATGGTTTTTTAAAGGTCGATATCTTAGGCCTGTCAAACCTTACTTTTGTCCATAACATCATTACTTTAGTGCGAGAGAATCACGGTGTTAATCTTGATTTTTACAATTTAAAATTTGATGATCCGCGGATTTATAATGTGATTCGTCAAGGTCATACACTCGGCTTATTCCAACTTGAAAGCGGCGGGATGCGCAAAGCAATTGCCACCATTAAACCGAGTAATTTTAATGATATTAGTGCCCTCCTTGCGCTCTATCGTCCTGGACCAATGCAATACATTGCTGAATACGCGATGCGTAAAGAAGGAAAAGCCGAAATTTCATATTTAAATGATGATTTAATTGATATTTTACAACCAACTTACGGCATTATGATTTATCAAGAACAAATTATGCAAATTGCGGCAACGATGGCGGGCTTTAGTCTTGGGCAAGCGGATATTTTACGGCGGGCAATTGGTCGTAAAGATGAAAAAATAATTTTAGAGCAAAAAGATTCATTCTTTACTGGTGCTAAAAAACGCGGCTATTCCAGAGAAGATACTGAAAAAGTGTTCAATGATATTTTACGTTTTGCTGATTACGGTTTTAACAAATCGCACTCTGTCGTCTATGCGATGCTAACGACTGCGTTAGCGTATCTTAAAACATATTATCCGTATGAATTTTATCACGAATTATTGCGTAGTTTAGTTAGTGATAATGTGAAATTTGCGCTTGCGCGTCAAGAATTAAAAGCCCTTAACATCACGATTAGTCGTCCTTGTGTCTTAAAGTCTACAACGGAGTTTATTAGAATTGATGACACCATTAACTTTCCACTTAGTGCAATCGTTGGGCTTAACCGTGAATCCGCTAATACGATAGTGCGCTTACGGGAACAAAAGATGTTTGCTAATGTGCAGGACTTCTTCTTCCGCGCCTATAAAGCGGGCGTCACTGGGGACGAATTTATGGCCCTGATTGAAGCAGGGGCCCTTGATACATTCAACACTAATCGGGCGTACTTAAAGGCAATGTTTAGTGCCTACTTACCAACTTTAGATATTGGTTTGTTTGATGATGAAAAAGCGCTTCACGCTATTATCGTTGACGATGTTAAAGAAAGTGCTGATCGGCTTGAACTTGAAGTTAAACGCTTACGCTTCCCGCTCTCCGCAAATCCGCTTGATAACATTAAACTTAAAGATGCTAAACGTGTTAGTCATATTTTAAAAGCAAAAGTCGGTTTAGTAAAAATGTATGGTGTCTTAAATTCATTACGGATTATAAAAACGAAAAAAGGTGATGAGATGGCTTTTGCCACCATTAGTGATTATGAAACAGAAATTACTGCTGTGTTCTTTACTCGTGAATTTAGTGCCTATCGCGAATTGTTATCACTTAATCACATCTATATTTTTAGTGGCCGTTTAGAGGAACGCGATGGTGACAAACAAATAGTAATTTCTAGTTTAGAAAGGTATGAAAATGAGTAAACGATTAATTATAATTGATGGTAATTCCCTCTTATTTCGCGCTTATTACGCAACAGCCTATCAAGGCACAGATAAAATTATGCGCACAAGCACTGGTGTACCGACAAATGCAATTTTTGCCTTTGCCAATATGATGGTGCGGATTATTAATGATTTAAAGGCCGATGATCATCTCTTTGTTGCCTTTGACACTGGTGAAAAGACATTTCGTCATGAAGAATACGATGATTATAAAGCTAATCGCCAAGCTGTTCCAGAAGAATTAATTACCCAATTCCCGATTGCGCGTGAATTTCTTGATGCCCTTTCCATCCGCCACGATGAGGTGGTAGGTTACGAAGCTGATGACTTAGCGGGTAGCTTAGCTAAAGCCGCAAGTAAAGAAGGATATAAAGTCGAATTATACACAAGTGATCAAGATTATTTACAGTTAATTGATGAGGATATCAGTGTGCAACTTATTCGCCGTGGCTTAAGTGATGTCCGCTTTTTAGATCCAAAAACGCTTTTTGATGAATTTGGCTACCATGCTTACCAAGTCCCTGACTTTAAAGGCCTAACTGGCGATACAAGCGATAATTTAAAAGGGGTGCCAGGTGTCGGGAAAGTGACTGCAACAAAGCTACTTGCCGAATATGACACTTTAGAAAAAATCATTGCCGAAGCAGACAATATTAAAGGAAAACTTGGTGAAAATATTCGTGAATTTAAAGATGTTGCGATTCAGTCAAAACACCTAGCAACGATTCTCACTGATTTACCGCTCCCGTGTCCGCTTAGTGATTTCCGCTACACTGGATTTGATAATAAGGAAGTCCATGCTTTTGCGCAAAAATATGAAATGCGGCAATTTTTAAATAACTTAAAATACACTCATAGTGATAGCGGCGAAGAAATTAAAGCGCTTAAAATCAATAGTTTTAAAGAAATTACTGAAAAAGAATTTAAGCATTTATCTTTTTACGTAACTGCTAGTGAAGATGATTATTATCGAGCGACACCACAGCTTATTTATTTCACGCTTAATAAATTAGTGTACTGTGTCACTTTTGCAGATTTATTAAATGATCCGCAATTGGTGGCGTTATTTAAAAATGAATCATTACTTAAATATACTTATGACTATAAACGCAGCGCCATTATGCTTAGTAACCACGGCCTTGACTTACAAGGTGCTTTTAATGATGCACTTGTCTTAACTTATGTTTTTGATACAAATGTGGCACCAAACATTAGTGCCTTTTTATTGACTTATGGTGTTAATGCCGCGAGTGACGAAGCGGAAACTTACGCGATTTTAGTCGCGAAACTTCCTGCCATATACAGTGAAGGCTTACGTAAACTAAAAAGAGAAAATTTACTTCAAGTTTATGAGGAAATTGAAAAACCGCTCACTAATGTCTTAATTAAAATGGAAAAAGCGGGGTTTAATGTTGATAAAGACGTCTTAGTCGCGCTTGGTGAAGAATATAAAGTCATTCTTGAAAACTTAACACGCACAATTTATAGTCTCGGGGGTCATGAATTTAATATTAATTCACCAAAACAACTTGCGGTCGTGCTTTTTGATGAATTAGGGCTCAAGGCCAATCGTAAACGCTCAACTTCTGCTGATGTCCTTAGTGACCTTAAAACTAAACATCCAATTATTCCAGCACTGCTTGAATATCGCAAATATCAAAAAATTATTTCGACATATATTGATGGGTTTATTCCGCATATTCATGAAGACGCTAAAGTACATACAACCTTTAATCAAGCGCTGACGACGACAGGGCGCCTAAGTAGTAATAATCCTAATTTACAAAATATTAGTATCAGACATGAAGAAGGCCGTGAGATCCGTAAAGCCTTTAATGCGGGTGATAAGGATGTTTTAGCGATTGACTACAGTCAAATTGAATTGCGTCTCCTTGCCGCCATCGCTAATGTCCCGCGTCTTATTGATATATTTAATAGTGAACGCGATATTCACGCAGAAACGGCAGCTGCTTTATTCCCGCTTGAAGACTTAAGTTACGCGCGCCGCAAAGCAAAGGCTGTAAACTTTGGGATTGTCTACGGCATCAGTGACTTTGGCTTAAGTGAACAATTAGAAACAACCGTGCGTGATGCCCGTGATATTATTCAAGCTTTCTTTACAACTTATCCTGAAGTTTGGACTTATCGCCAACAAATTATCAATGCCTTAATTAATGATGGTTATGTTACAACATTAACGGGACGAAAGCGCTATATCCCGCAAATTAATGATCCGAATTATCAAACACGCGAATTTGCTAAACGCGCAGCGATGAATGCCCCACTCCAAGGTAGTGCTGCGGATTTAATAAAAATCGCTATGATCAAAGTTGATGAATTTTTAACGAACAATAAATGTGAGACTAAACTTATCTTACAAGTTCATGACGAACTTATTTTTGCACTTGATGAAAATGAGCATCACATTGTGGATGAATTAGTGAAAATTATGGAAAATGTCCTTGATTTACCTATAAAATTAAAGGTGGAAGTTAAAACCGGTAAAACATGGTTTGAAGCGAGTTAATAATTATGCCAGAACTACCAGAAGTTGAAACAGTTAGAAAAATATTAAACACCATTGTTCCTGGTGCGACAATTATTGATGTTATTGTCCATAAGAAAAATATCATTGTCGGGAACGCAAAAGTGTTTCGCAAAACATTAATTGGGCAAACATTTAATGAAGTTAAACGGGTTGGGAAATACTTAATCTTTACCTTTAATAGTGATTTAGTGATGTTAAGTCACTTACGGATGGAAGGAAAGTATATTGAAGTATTACAGGGTGAAGACGATTCGCGTTACGCCCGCGTTATTTTCGTGTTAGATGATGGGAGGCGCTTATGTTACGATGACTCGCGCCAATTTGGCACACTTGAATTATCGACGACTGATAAATATCGCCACACCAAAGCACTGCAAAATGTTGGTCCTGAACCTTTTGATATTAATCCCCTTGACTACTTCAATAAAATTAAAGGACGGCAAACCCCAATTAAACAAACATTACTTGACCAAAAACTAATGAGCGGACTCGGCAATATTTATGTTGATGAGGTGCTCTATCTTAGTAAAATTCATCCAGAAACACCGACGAATATGTTAGGACTTATGGGAATTAAAACATTAATTGCCCAAAGTGTTAAAGTGCTAGAAAAAGCGATTATTGCGGGGGGTACAACAGTCCGCACATATAGTCCTGCGCAAGGAGTTCATGGTAACTTCCAGCAACAACTAAATGCCTATGGTAAGGCGTATCAACGTTGTCCGCTCTGTAATTTTCGTTTCAAAAAAATCTTTGTTGGTGGCCGCGGCACAACATATTGTCCGTCATGTCAAAGAAATCCCGCACGGGCGCTGACGATAGCGATAACTGGTCAAAAAGCAAGTGGTAAAACAGTAATTTCTAATTATTTACGCAGTCAAGGTGAAGTTGTTATTGACACTGATAATTTAGCAAAAACACTCTACAAGGACATTGAAACAACTCGCGAACTTGAAGATATTTTAGGTGTTAAGCTTCATGATAATGAAAGTTTTAAGATTCATTTATTACGCGAATATCTTGCCGAAAATGCGCATGACATTAAAAAAGTAAATGATTTTATCCATCCACTTGTCAAAAAGGAAATGGAACATATGATCAAAACAAGTAAAGTCGACAAAATCTACTTTGAAGTTCCGCTGCTTTTCTCCCACAAAGTATATGAACTATTTGACTTTATGATTGGGGTGGAAGTAAGTGTTGAAACTCAAGCGACAAACTTAAAAAAACGTGGAGATACATTATTAATTAACGCTGATGCTGCATATATGAAAAACCGTCATCGGCTCGATTTAATTATCGTTAATGACGGCACAGTTGATCAGTTAATTGAAAAATTTAAGGCGTTTAAAGTGTAGTGCCTTGTAAATATATTTCGTCTTTGATATTACTACGGATGAGATCGACAATTTGTTGACCGCGCACACTACGGCCAAGATAGAGACTTCGTAAATCATTAATGCTGACGCCCGCTAAAATAATTGTGGGCTTTTTTTGTCTAATGCGCGCGGATAATAATGGGAAAATAATTGATTCAATGACAAGCTTATTAATTTCTTCATTTCCAAAGCCATCAAGTACTAATACATCTAAATCAATATAATGTTGTAAATAAGTATCAACTGACTCTTTCTTTTCAAAATAGTCGGCAATCGAACTACGGACAAAAGCGGGGAAATCAAGGACACCAGCGGTTTTACTTTTATCATCATTTAGCATATGAGTCACAAACGGAATGGCGGTCTTTAGTTTGCCAATGCCAGTCATCCCATACGCATATATTAAATATGTTTCACCCTTTAAAACGTTCATAAGTTCACGCATATAAAGCGCAAACGATTGACGTTTGGGGATATCACTAATTTTTAAATCAAGGTAGTTTTCGGGAAAATCACGCACGAGAAAACGCATCACTAATTGTTGACTTTCAAGAAAAACAGGGCACATATGCCGTTCAACAAAAACACTTGCGCCGTTAATCGTGATTGTTACTGCATGATGCTTTTCTTCATTGATACAATGGCCTGCTTTTTGACACTCCGCCACACTTAAATAACTTTCAAAATAATCATATAATAAGCCAACATTATTTTCGATTGTCGCGGATGTGGCCCCAAGTTCTGCTAAATGACGCATAAAAGCCTTATGCGCAGTCATTTCGACATACATTTCGTGGCGGGCATTTTTTACATCAGTTGTATCAATATCAAAATCTACTTTTTTCATTTTATCTTCTTTAGTTCATCCCAAATTGGATCATTAAGATCATTTGTGTCTTTCGTGGGTTGTTCTTCTTTTCTACCTTCATTTAATAGCGGCTCTTTTTGTTTGGGGCGGCCACGTTTTGCCGTAGGCCGCTCAAGCGTATCGAGTGCATCAAGTGCGGTTGTCACCTTATTGCGCGCTAATAAACTAGCGTTTTTCTCAATTAAGGCTCTAATTAGTTCATTATTATTATGATAAAGTGTATAAAACACAAGAGCATTAATGACGGGCGCTAGTAAATTATAATCATGCATAAGTGTATTTAAAATATTATGATCCGCGGGGGCAATTTTCGTTCCTTCATTTAAGTAGAGTAAAAATTCAACGGGTGTCATTGTTTCCATAAGATTAATCCGTTTAATTTTTTGACTCTCACCCGCGAGTTGTTGGACTGGGCGACGGAGTGGCTTACTTAAGACAGGATACTTCACTAATTCTTGTAAATGTTTATGCATTGCATCAAAATCTACTCTACTGCCAAGTGCTTTGTAAGCATCATAAAAGTCGCCAACACGTTCTGCTGTGGCCGCTTCTGTTAAGTTATACAATGTCGCAATTTGTTCAGCCTTTTTTAATTCATCTGCACTTAATGCCGATGGCAAGATTTTGCGTTCTCTCGTTAAAATATTTAAAAATAGTGCGCGGTCAAATTCAATCTTAATATTACCAACAACATTTTCCAGCTGCTGTCCGTTATATAGTTCGTTTCCATTAATATCAAAGATTCGATCCGCATAAATTTCGGCAAAACTAGCGGTTACTTCTTCTTTATCTAATGTTTCACGATCAAGACTAAAAAGTGTCAATAAGTCTTGCGTATGCCGCGGTCCAAGAATATCATTTAGTAAATTCATAAAGATTGGATCGTGACTAAAGGCTGCGGGGTCTTTCGGTGCATATAGTTCAAGAACATATTCACTAAATTCATGATGTTCAACATAAAATGAACGTAAAAGGCCAAGCCCTTCTAACTTACTTAACGCAATACTAATTTGGTCAAAAGTGAAGCCAAAGTGCTCATGAATTAATGTAAAAGAAAGTGGATCACCTTTACGAAAATCACGCATCGTGTATAAATAGCGATATAAAGATGTCCCCGCAAATCCTAAAATTGGTTGATATAAAATGTCTAAAACTTCGAGATGCAATGGTGTTACGTAACCTCGAACTTTAATCGTATAAAAATCATTACTTTTGATTAATCGCATACGAAATCATTATAGCATAATGTCCGCTGCTAAGCCGTAGTAAATATGTTAGTACCATAATTTTCTTTCACTAATAACAATCAAAGATAAATCCGTTATTAGTTCCAAATTGCTAGCTTTTATCGGTTTTTATAAATTGAAAATGAGAAATTCGCATTTTCTTTAATATTGACTATTATAAATTAGTCAAATGGTTTTATATCGTGCTAAAATAAACAATATATGGAGGAATCTCTATGGCGGTTAAAGTAGCAGTATTAACATCAGGTGGTGATGCTCTAGGAATGAATGCCGCAATTCGGGCAGTAATTCGGAGTGGTCTTGCTTATGGCTTTCAAATGTTTGCTATTTTTGAAGGGTTCCGCGGTATTTTTGAAAACAAAATCGTCAGCGCGGACAGAACTTTCGTTAGTGAGATTATTATGCGTGGTGGTACGATTTTAAAAACAGCACGTTTTCCTGAATTTCATGACAATGATGTCGTCAGTAAAGCTGCTGATAATTTACGATTTTACGGAATTACGCACTTAATCGTCATTGGTGGTGATGGCTCATATCGTGGTGCCTTTGCCTTAAGTAAGCACGGCATTAAAATTATTGGCATTCCCGCCACAATTGATAATGATGTGATGGGTACCGAGCAAACGATTGGTTTTGACACTGCCTTAAATACCATTACGGAGGCTGTTGACAAATTACGTGATACTTCAAGCAGTCATCACCGCTGCTCGATTATTGAAGTTATGGGGAACCGCTGTGGTGACTTAGCGCTTTATAGCGGCACCGCTTGTGGGGTTGATTTAATTATTTCACCAGAATACAGACCATCGGAAGAAGAAATTATTGAAACACTTAAAAACATTAACCTTAATCGTGCACGGCACGCACTCGTAATTGTGAGTGAAAAGCAATATGAAAATTTAGATGATTTACGGAAACGCATCGTCACCGAAACTGGTTTTGATGCCAAAATCGAAGTATTAGGCAGATTGCAACGTGGCGGTTCACCAAGTGCAAGTGACCGTGTCTTAGCGGGCCGACTTGGTGTTTACGCTGTTGATTTAATCGCTAATGGTATCGATAATGTGTGCGTTGGGGTGATTAATGGGCGATTAAGCCATCAACCAATTGCCGAAGTGACAAAAACGACAAACCCAAACTTAGATGAATTACTAAATGTAATCGATAAGCTCAAATAGAAAGGACACCCCTTATATGTTAAACATTTCCAAGAAAACAAAAATTGTCGCCACGATTGGCCCTGCTAGTAACACCCTTGAAAAAGTCCGTGAATTAATTGATGCTGGCATGAACGTCATGCGTATCAACTTCTCACACGGTACTTATGAAACACACAAAATTATTATTGATATTTCTAAGCAACTAATAAAAGAACATATTTACATTCCAACGATGCTTGACACTGCTGGACCCGAAATCCGTTGTCACTTCTTTGAAAATGGTAAGGTTGAAATCATTAAAGACTCAATCGTGACCATCCATATGAAGGAAATCCTCGGGACAGCGACTGAATTTAGTGTCAATTATCCGAAATTGGTTGATGATATCCATGTCGGCGATATGATTAAGATTGATGATGGTAAACTTCGGCTTGACGTTATTGAAATTTGCAAACAAAAAAGAGTAATTAAAGTTAAAGCATTTAACACCCACGTTATTTCTAACCGCAAAGGTGTTAATATTCCTGGCGAACGCATGACTTTACCAGCATTAAGTGACCGCGACCGCAAAGATATTAAATTTGGGGTCGAAAACGGGATTGACTTAATCGCCGCTAGTTTTACTAGACGCGCTGAAGACGTAATCCAACTAAAAGAGTACTTAAAGGAACTAGGAGCGCCAGATATTCCAATTATCGCCAAAATTGAAAATAAACAAGGTGTCGATAATATTAATGAAATTTTGGAGGTGGCTGATGGCATCATGGTCGCCCGTGGTGATATGGGCGTCGATATCCCACCTGAAGAAGTTCCCGTCATGCAAAGTGACATTATTTTAGAATGTCGCAAAATTGGCAAACCAGTGATTGTCGCCACACAAATGCTTGACTCAATGCAAAGTAATCCACTTCCCACACGCGCAGAGGTTAGTGACGTCGCCACGGCGATTAAAGAAGGCGCGGATGCAGTAATGCTTAGTGCGGAAACAGCAAGCGGACAATATCCTGTTGAAAGTGCCGCCATGCAACAACGGATTGCGATTACAATGGAACAATTTTTACCATACACGCAACTAGCAAACTTCGGTTATAACTATTCAAAGAAAAAGCGCAGTGATGCGATTGCCACAAGTGTGGCGTCAACCGCAAACTTAATTGATGCGAAAGCCATTGTCTGTTTTAGTGAAACAGGTAAAAGTGCAATTCGCATTTCAAAATCACGTCCAAAATGTCCAATTGTGATGGTGACAAGTGATCCCGCGGCTGGAATGAGGGTCGCCCCTTATTTTGGTATTTTTAGTATTGTAGTTAAAACGCTACCGCAATTAATTGAAGATATGGAAGCTTTTGCACTTATCAAAATGCGGCAACTCGGCTTAAAACCAAATGATAATGTTATCATTACTGGTGGTACGCCGACGGGAACTGGTTCGACAAACTTTTTACGGATTGTTGCTGTTAATGAATTAGGAGATATTTAATGTATATTATTGCGCTTGACATCGGCGGAACGAATATTCGGGCAGCGATTGCTGATGATAGTGGCAAATTACTTGAAGTCGTAAAAGAAAAAACTTTACGACATGATAAAGAAATTTTTATCACGCAAGTTAAGGGGATTATTACGCAATTAGACTTAAGTAAATATGATCCTATTGCGATTTCAATTGGTGTCCCTGGCCGTGTCCGCCAAAACGGCTATATTGACGAATTACCAAATATTGGGATTAATAATATCGACTTAGTCGGCGCGCTTACAAAGACATTTAAACTACCAGTATCAGTGCGGAATGACGCCGAAATGGCCGCTTTTGCCGAAGCCGCACTTGGAGTTGGTAAAAACCTAAACAGCACTTATTTTGTCACAATTAGCACTGGAATTGGTGGCTGTTTAATTGTTGATCGTGTTATTAAAAATCCAAGTCCTGAAATTGGTCACACCCTAGTGCCGTATCGCGGTAAATTTTATGAACTTGAAAAAATTGCTTCTGGCGACGGTGTTATTAATCTTGCGGCGCTCAATAAAATATATTACTCAAATGCCCAAGCCTTCTTTAAAGATGTAACTTATAACGTCCCTTATGCTTTAAAAATCTTTAATGAATGGTTAGACTTAATTACTGACTTCTTCACCTTTGTGCATGAAGCTTTTACCCCTGATGTGATTGCGGTTACGGGCGGGGTTTTAAAATCCAAAAAACTATTTTGGGACAAATTATTAGAACGGGTGCCAAACGCTAAGATTGAGATTGCTCATTTTAGTGAAGATGCTGGTCTAGTTGGCGCGGCAAGTTACGGCTTTAAACTATTCGCCGCAAAGTAATTACTACTTGCCTGTAAAGGCAATTACGTGTAAAATTAATTTTGGCAACGACAAAGACAAGAGGTTAATTGCACTACTTACAGAGACCTAGTGGCTGGTGCAAACTAGGAGTAATACTTAACCTTACCACTTTCGAGCCTATTGACGAAGAGTCAATCGTTAGTCGCGTTATGACTATGAGAGTGCATGGCAACATGAATTAAGGTGGTACCGCGCAAAAATAGCGTCCTTAAAGGGGCGTTTTTTATTTAAAAAAGGAGGGGTTAGTATGGAACTCAAATATAAAAATCAAATCGTTAAAGTAAATGAAGGAACGACTGGTTTTGATTTACTCAAAATCCTAAATGTTGAAGGGAAAGGTAATGTTTTAGTCTATAAACTAAATGGAGAGCTTTTTGATCTAGCGACATCACTACCAAATGGCGGTGACTTCAGTTTTGTGACAAAGGATGATGCGGAAGCTTTTGCACTGCTAAACCATGATGCAGCACACCTCATGGCCCAAGCCATTTTAAGTATGTATCCAAAAGCTAAATTTGGGATTGGTCCCGATATTAGTGAAGGCTTTTACTATGATATTGATTTTGGCGATGCAATCATTAATGATAGCGACTTAGCAGTTATTGAAGCACGCATGCTTGAACTCTCGAAAGCTGATTTTCGCGTGATGCGCCAAGTTGTCACTAAAGAAAAAGCACTAGAAATATTTGCAAATAATGAGTATAAAATCGAACTAATTAAAGAAATTAATGAACGCATTACCATCTATTCGCAAGGTGACTTTGTTGATTTGTGCTATGGTCCGCATTTACCGAGTACACGTTATGTCCAACACTTTAAACTCTTAAGTTTAGCGGGTGCCTACTGGCGCGGTGATTCAAGTCGTAAACAATTAACACGTATTTATGGTGTTGCTTTCTTTAGTAAAGAGGCGCTTGATAAACATCTTGCTAATCTTGAAGAAGCCAAAAAACGTGATCACCGTAAATTAGGACGCGAACTTGGGCTCTTTATGCTTAGTGAATATGGGCCAGGCTTCCCCTTTTGGCTCCCTAAGGGCATGAGGCTTTACCATGAACTTGAACACTGGTGGATTAAAAAACAACGCGAAGCGGGTTATGAATTTGTTAAAACACCACAAATTCTTAGTCGTGAGTTATGGGAAACAAGCGGTCACTGGCTCAATTACCGCGAAAATATGTATACGACACTCATTGATGACCGCGACTTTGCGATTAAACCAATGAATTGTCCTGGTTCGATTCTTATTTACAATAATGGTTTACATTCGTATAAAGATTTACCAATCCGCATGGCGGAACACGGTCACGTTCATCGTCATGAACCAAGTGGTTCACTAAATGGATTATTTAGAGTGCGGAGCTTCACGCAAGATGATGCCCACATCTACTGCCGTAAAGATCAATTACAAGGTGAAATTAAGCGACTGTTAAAACTATATGACGAAGTTTATAAAACATTTGATCTTAGTTACCATATTGAATTATCCACAAGACCCGAAAAGAAATTCATCGGCGATATTAAAACATGGAACTTAAGTGAAAAAGCGCTCGCCAAAGCGTGTAAAGCAAGCGGGATTCCGTTTAAGATTAATGAAGGGGACGGTGCATTTTATGGGCCAAAACTTGATTTTAAGTTACGTGACAGCTTAGGGAGAATTTGGCAATGTGGTACGATTCAATTAGACATGAATTTACCCGAACGCTTCGATATTTCCTATATTGACGCTAATAACCAAAAAGTACGGCCAATTATGCTCCACCGCGCTGTCTTTGGCTCAATTGAACGCTTTATTGGCATTTTAATTGAACATTACGCTGGGGCTTTCCCGCTTTGGCTAGCGCCGACACAAATTGCAATCTTACCTGTAAATAACGATGCACATTTAAAACACGCTAATAGTGTCGTGCGTAAACTTGAAAAAGAGGGGTTTAGGGTTGAACTTGACGCTAGTAATGAAAAACTTGGTTATCGGTTACGCACGAGCCAAGTAAATAAGATTCCTTACACTCTCGTTATTGGTGATAAAGAACAAAATGATAACTTAGTTACTTATCGCAAATTTGGGGCCAAAGACCAAATTACTGTTCCCTATCGTGAATTTATCGCGCTAATTAAACGTGAAATTCGTGACAAAGCATAAGTCATTACAAACTTCTACTTCCATGCGATAATATGTGTGGAAAAAGGAGGAAAATGATATGGCTTTTACATTAAAACCACTTCCATATGCTTATGATGCACTTGAACCTTACATTGATGCACTAACAATGGAAATTCATCACACAAAACACCACGGAGCATACGTTAATAACTTAAATGCCGCGTTAGCGAAAGAATCAGGTTTTGAAAATTGGACTTTAGAAAAAATATTAACAAACTTAGAAAAATTACCCGAAAGTATTCGCACGGCCGTGCGCAATAATGGTGGTGGTGTTTTTAACCACGACCTCTTCTGGACTTTGCTTAAAGTCAATAATGGCAAGGGTCCTGAAGGCAAACTTAAAACAGCGTTAGTTGAAACTTTTGGTAGTGTTGAAGCATTTAAAGATGCCTTTGCCGCTGCGGCTAAAACCCGCTTTGGTTCCGGCTGGGCGTGGCTTATTGTCACTAAAGATAAAAAACTTAAAGTATTAAGCACCGCAAATCAAGACACACCACTACTTGAAGGTCGTCCGATCTTAGCGCTTGACGTGTGGGAACATGCTTATTACCTTAAATATCAAAACCGTCGCCCCGAATACGTTGATGCATTCTTTAACGTTGTAAATTGGGATGAAGTCGCGCGTTTATACCAAAATGCGTTAAATTAACAATTAAAGTTGACAGATTATCATATTAGTGATATCTTTATAAGGTCTAAAAGTGGAAAGTAGAAGCGCCCGCTTCTCACCAGATTTACGAGGTAAATTGGTTGATGCTACGATTATATCGTCTTATTGCGGGTGTCTACTGACGCCCGCTTTTATTAACTACAAGGAGGAAATGCTTATTTACAACCAAAACCGAGAACGGCCCGAACGCAATACTGATTTAGTCAATGAAAACATTCGTTTTCCCGAAGTCTTAGTCATTGGCCCAAATGGCGAACAACTAGGCGTCATGAAAACACGCGCCGCAATTGAACTTGCAGCAAATCAATATGAACTAGATTTATACTGTGTTAACCCGAATGGCAAACCACCCGTTTGCAAAATGCTCAATTATTCTAAATACCGCTTTGAACAACAAAAGCGCGCTAAAGAACAAAAACGGAAACAAAAGATTGTCGAATTAAAAGAAATCAGAATGTCACCCGTAATTGATGTGCACGATCAAGAAACAAAAGGGCGAATGGCTCGTCGTTTCTTAGAAGATGGTAATAAAGTTAAGGTGACAATCCGCTATCGTGGACGCCAAATGGCGCACATTGAAGTTGGTGAAAAAATATTAGAAGGCTTTGTTGCATCATTAGAGGAATTTGCTGTCGTTGAAAGAAAGCCATTACTCGAAGGTCGTAACCTAAGTGTTATCTTAGCGAGTAAAATTAAGAAATAGGAGGAAGTTTCATGCCAAAAATGAAAAGTAAAAGTGCTTTAACCAAGCGCGTTAAAGTTACTAAATCAGGCAAATTAATGCGTAAAGCAGCGTATACATCGCATTTAGCCCCCCGCAAAACAACAAAACAAAAACGACAATTACGGAAAGTGCGTTTAGTGCATAAGAGTGACGCTAAACGTATTAAGTATTTAATTCAAAACTAGGAGGAAGTAATAATGGCAAGAGTAAAAAGTTCACCGGTCACACGTGCCCGTCGTAAAAAAGTTTTAAAACAAGCCAAAGGTTACTTTGGTTCCAAAAGCTTACTCTTTAAAACTGCTAAAGAGCAAGTCATGCACTCCTTACGTTATGCTTATATCGATCGTCGTCGGATTAAACGTGATTATCGTAAATTATGGATTAAACGGATTAACGCCGGCTGCAGAATGTGTGAAATTAGTTATAGCCAATTCATGCACGGCTTAAAATTAGCGAATGTTGATATCAATCGTAAAATGTTAAGTGAATTAGCAATTAATGATTTTGAAACATTTAAAGGTTTAACCGAAACAGCGAAAAAAGCACTCGCAAAATAAAGTAAATATTTCTTTCTTAACAAAACTGGGAGTAGATTTATGTTTACTCCCTTTTTTAATTTCTCCACTTTTAATAATTATTTTAAGGACAAACAGTAATTGAAATTTTTAATTAAATCTTCTTATTTAGTACTTCATGATAGGCCGTAAGCGTTTATTAGGTTCATCAATTTCAAATTCGCGAGTAAAATTTTTACCTATTTTCATTTTTTCAAAGGTGAAACCACGATTATTCATATCTAACATCATCTCGTAAAGTTTTAAATATAACATATCAGCTGTGTATTTAATCGATGGTTTTAGTTTTAAGTCATCAATTCTTTTCTTTAATTGCTCTTTACTTAATAATAACGGTTCTTCTTTAGCTAACCCTAAACTTGTATAAAAAATCATATTAAAGTAATCAACATAAAACGCTAAAGGATGATAAAGTTTAAAGAAGGCAAATAGTAAACTGATTCTCTGATGTTCACTTCGTTCAGCGTCTTTGTAACTTTCTTTAAGGTGCGGTATACCAAGATTCGTTACTTCATCAGCACCTGAAACTATATCCATTAGTCTTTGTTCATTAATATCAATGTTATTAATGTTGACACCTGTAATTTGCATTAAATTACGTAATTTATATAAATAAATATCCGCAATTATATTAAATTCATACAGTGATTTTCGTAAATCATTATGATCAAAGTGCGTCATTTTCCATACATACTTATCATTATTAAGATAATATTGCAGTGGAGTAAATTCATGCCACTTACGACCTTCAGGCAAGATAAAGATAGAAGATATATGCGGCATAGTTATCCTTTTAGTTTGCGCAGTGTAAAGCGCAATTTTTCTCACTTCTTCATCACTAACTGTTTTGACGTCTATTTCCTTCCACCCTAAAGTCTTTTTCGTCATATTAATTGCGGTGCTAATAGGAAAGGGTGTTATTTTCCCGCCTTTAACAACATTATCTTCGCCAAAATTTTCACGAAGATATTGAAGCGCTTTAAGGTGACCTTCTTCTTCAACTTTTAAATAAAAGGCAGAGTCATCCGCATTATATGGAATAAAACCATTCACTGGACATAAAGGGTTAACGTTACTAATTCCTAAAAGATAGGCAAGAAAAGAACTTCCGTTTTTCTTATATCCGATAAATAAATAGCCATATTTCTTCATTAACTTCGCTATTTGATAATATATTAGTAAAACTGATGAATAACCTTTATTTATCACATCATCTAATTCTTCCTTCATCCGTTTTTTTACTTCTCTTGGAAGTAAATCACCATATTTCTCTCGTGCTTTATTAAAACAGATTTCACTTAAAGTTTTATTAGCATTTTTAATTATTGGATAAGATGTTAATAAAGCATACGGCATAATTTGCGAAATCATATCGTTAATAAGGTTAGTATTTTTAATAACTATTTCGTTAGCGAGTTCCTCCTCTAAAAACGAAAAACTTGCAAGCATTTCCTTTGTACTTCTAAAATGTTGATCTGGATTTTCAAAATATTCTAATTCGTTCCGTTCTTTTGGAGTTAAGGGATGGCGTCTTGTATAGGGAATTTGCGAATCAATTAAGACATCGCGACTTATTTTATGAACTTTATCAAGGTAATGAACATCGCCTGTAGCAACTACTAGTTTTCCTAATCTTTTAGCACTATTAATAATTCTAACGATAGTGTCCTTTATAGATTTTTCATTATATTTTTCTATATACATATTTATTAAGTGCGAGTAGTTACTAGGTGGTTGAATTTCTAAATAATCATAAAATGAGCATATTTTTTCAAACACTTCTTCATCTTTAATCTGACTAGCGTAATCAAAGACTTCACCATTAAAACACGCTGAACCAATTAAAAGATTAGTGCGATATTTATTAATAACACTTTTCGGTAGTATCGCTTCTCCGTCATGTAAATGCTTAGTGTTCGCTAGTGTTAATAATTCATAAAGTTCATTAATTCCTTGTTTATTCTTCGCTAATGCGATAGTGTGATAAATGGGTTCAAACTTTTTGTTGAATTTAGCGGAGAAAGTATCATCCCACATTAATAATTCAACTCCATAAATAATTTTAATGTCGTATTTTTGACCTGCTTCGTGCGCTGAATAAAATGACTGTACACAATTATGGTCAGTTATAGCAATGGCAATGTGTTCCATTTCTTTAGCTCTCTTACAATATTCGTCAATTGTTGTTACACCGTCTTGCTCTGACATATTTGTGTGTAAATGTAATTCTATTCTTTCCATATCTAAATTTCCTCTCTCTTTAAATTAATATTGTTTAAATGATTTAATTTATAATTAACGGTTTTCATTATTATTCCTACCTAAAATTTTTGCTAATAAAGAAAACACGAGTACTCCTAAACCGATGAATCCGCTGATTTGTAGTGCAGAATTAGGGTCAAAATAAGTGCCGGCGGGTTCCTCAATTTTCCAGCACGGATAAGAATCGTAGGTTGGTGGTACTACATCTAGCACGTATTCTCCAGTAACTATATGTACGTAACCGTTCCGAAATTTAACCCAAGGGTCTCTACCTCTTAATAATTCACAATCAATATCATCGCTTTCAAGCCGATAAAGCAGGTGTCTAGCGTGGCTCAAGCAATAATACATAGCAGTATTAAAATCTGAAAAAGTAATGCCTATAGCATCTTCTAATCTTTGAAATTCACTTTCACCACTATGAGCTTCTTCAAATTCTTCACGAATAAAACAAGGGCGCCCGTCATAACTAAAACCAGTGAAGCCCATCACGCGTAATCTCCTAATAAAAATGCCATTTATGAATCCTCCTATTTGTTACAATTTAGTTATAACATGTTAATTAGGACATAAAACGACATTAATGATTAATTTATTTTTTATTACAATTAAAAATACAAATATTGACTTTTTCTTCTAACTTTGTTCCTTTTATGCGCGTTAATTTGAATAGTTTATTCATTTCATCTATCCATTCATCATGTGAAAGTGATTTATAGTCTTCAGTATTAAATTCGTATCCATTTTCAAAAAGTAAATACACTAATTTGGCTTTATAACCTTTTTTTAGTAAAAAATCTAAAGCAATTATGCGATTCGCTAATTGATAACCTGCACCAGTCCAGTTACTTACTGACCGATTAATTTCGTATTCTTTTTGAACGGTTGTAATAACTTTAGTATTGTTTGCTATTGTATCAGGATCTTTCCAATCCGCTCCTGCTCCTTTTAATTCTCCAAGATGCGCTTTTGCTTCTACTAAAATGATGGTGCCGTCTTTCGAAATTCCAACCGCATCCCAATTTATCCCTCCTTTTCCGCAAGCCCAGTAAGTAGTCCATTCTTTATTAATCCCTGGGATAAATTCAAAATTTAGTATTTCTTTATCTTCTGGCCCATTAAAAGTAAAATCAAGCCAATTAATTTCACTATCAACTTTAGCGGATTCAGCACTCGCCTCATTTAATTCATTACGATGCCAGCCAAGCATTCTTAGTAATTGATACTTTGATCCATAACCAAACGCTAATTTATCACAAATATTTTTTTGCATTTCATTTATAACCTCCACTACTTAAATAATTTATAAGAAACTCGAGATATAGAAGGTAATCATTTTATATCTTTTTTAAAAATAAAAACTTTAATATCCCAATCCTTGATTAACTGATTAACATTAGGGTGCTCTTCTTTATTACGAAAATGTTCCGCTGCTGTTGAATCTTCGGGGATTAAAATCACTTTTCTAATCCTCGTGCAGGGGTTAATCTCCAATTTCTTAATATGTAAATCTTTTAATAGTTGTTTCTTCTTCTGGATTAGTGACTCGTAATATGTTTGGATTTGGAGCGCACACTTAAGAAGGGTTTCAACGCTTTTATATTCCCCATCCTTTTTTACGCCTTTAACCTCAATTAAGTATAGTTCATCCTTCTTTTCGTCATACGATAATAAATCAACATCCACTCCAGTATTAGGAGAGATATTTAACTCACATTCAAACGGTTTTCCTAAATTATCTGGTGACTCTTCAAACAAATCTTCCCCAAAAGAGTTATCATCATACCATCTGCGACATAATGCACGCTCAGTGCCTGGTTCCGCTTTACTTTTTCTCTTACGCATTTTAAATTCTTCCCTCACTTCGGTATAAGGGACAATATCATCTTTATGTTCCAAAATATATTCTGCAATAACTTCAGTATAAAATTCAGTTCCCTTTTTCGTCTTACCTGTATAGTTATTGAAATCCTTGGTATAAAACCCAACTTTAGGTAAAGCATTTTTAACCATTTCAATAATTTCTTCTTTACTATATTTTTTAGGCATTAGCTATTCCCCCTCTTTATACTTATTATTTGGTTATTCAAGTATTTTAAGTATCGTTCTATAAAATCTTTATCTAAAAATGTGTACTTCTTTGTGCTAATTCTAAAAAGTGGATAGTATAATTCGTTTTCACTACTACTAGTGACGGTGTAAGTTAACTCTTCTTCATCTTTAGTACCTTTACCCTCAAAATATTTATCGAAAGTTAATAATGTTTCTTGGTCGTTACATTTAACACGTAATGTTGTTTCTTTTCCGTCTTTAATTCCATACATCGATGACTTTTTTAGAATTGTCTGTTCGATATTATCTTTTGGCATGAAAGCTTCTAATTGTTTAATATCACGCATAAACCGCACATCATATTTACGTAATTCATCATTATATGTGCCAAATAAGTAATAAGTGTGATTTGTAAGCACAATTTTATAGGGCGCAACTTTTAATGGGTTATCAAAATCACGATACATGAAACTTATTACTTTTTGGACTTTGATAGCCTTTATAATTTGTTCTAAATTATCTAACACATCATTATCGATGTAATTATCTCCAACAATTGAATCCGTAATAACATAATTTGGTAATTCAGACAGAACTTTTTCAATACGTTCATTACTTCGCATCGCAATAGACATAGCAAGTACGATATTTTCGGGCATCGCAAAGCCTTTATCTAAAGGTGTCCGTAATCTGTAACCACCATAACGCCCTAATTTAGTCTCAATATCGAGTTCTATGATTGTATTTAAGTCTTCTAGATAACGACGAGCTTGACGATCACTCACTTCAAGATAATTTGCAATTTCTTTGATAGTGACCCACTTCGTGCGATTATGTAGTTGATTTAGGTACAAGAGCACTTTTAGTTCCTGACTAATTTTTGACATATAAATCCTCCATAGCTTTAGGATAACAAACTATATAGGACATATAAAGGCATATTAAAAAATTAAAATAATTCATCCTCACTATTATTTAGAGAAATATCAACTTTTTTCGTATCACTAATTGCTTCACTAATAAGTGATTCGTAATCAAACTTGCTTTCAAAACGGAGTGCATCTTCTAATTTTGGGCTAGTGACAGAATTTGTAACAGGGAAAATCGTACAACAATCTTCATAAGGTAAAATGGAAATGGGATACGTTTGAATGCCCTTTGCAATCTTAATAATTTCATTTTTATCAACTGTCGCTAGTGGGCGAATAATTGGATAATTTGTTACTTCATTAATCACCACAAGTGATTCAAGTGTTTGACTAGAAACTTGGCCAAGTGAATCACCAGTGACAAGTACTTTATAGCCATGGCGCTTAGCAATAATGGTGCTGATGCGCAGCATCATGCGGCGCATTAAAGTAATCGCATACCCGCCTGTCGAGTGTTCATAAATCGCTAATTGGAGGTTAGTGAAAGGCACAACATAAAGCCTAATACACGGTTGATAGTTATTAAGTTTAGCAACAATGTTTTCAATTTTCTTTAACACTTCTTCACTTGTATAAGGAGGAGCAGCAAAGTGGATAGCCGCAATTTTAATCCCGCGCCTAATCATTAAATAGGCGGCGACTGGCGAATCAATCCCGCCACTAAGGAGCACTAAGCCTTTTCCCGCGGCGCCAAGCGGATAACCGCCTAAACCATCATAACGTTTACCAACAACTAAAATTCGATTTGTATCAATCTCTAGTCGTAGTGGCAATTCGGGATCATGGACATCCACTTTAATCTCGGCATTTTTCAGAATGTGACTAGCAATACTACGGTTAACTTCATCACTGCGTAACGGAAATAATTTATCCTTTCGTTTAGTAATTACTTTAAACGTTTTTGGTTTAAGTTCAAGCACAAGGCTAAGCACAAATTGTTTAACCTTTTCTAAATCTAACGGGAATTCAACAACTTCACTAATGGCATGGATTCCGCTGACATTTTGCAGCCGTTTTATAATTTCTTGCAAATTATTTTCTTGAATATTTTTTATATAAATATGGTCATGTCTTGTTTCAATATGGACTTTAAAAGGCGCGCTAACTTCTTTAATGTTTTGCGTTAGTTGCCGGATAAAATCTCGTCTATTTTTGCCTTTAGTGTATAGTTCACCAAAGTGAATCATTACCATTTTACTCACGGCTATACTCCTTAATAATTTCGATTAATGCCTTACAGAATATGTCAACTTCTTCAAGGGTATTTTCCATTCCAAAACTGACACGGATTGAATTACTAGCGCGCTCTTCATCATGAGATATGGCATACACTGATTGACTCATAGTATGTAACTTAGCGCTACAGGAACTTGTCGTACCAACATAAATCCCCCGATTTTCTAAAGCATTAAGGACAATTGATGCCTTAATCGTCTTAAGTGAAAAATTAAAGATGTATGGATTACTTTGTCCGAGAGAATTAATAACAAATAAATCTTTATATTGAGCAATAAAATTGTGAAGTTTAAGTTTTAAAGGATAAACATGATTAAAGTGGTTATCTATATTCCCTTTAGCGATTCGCACTGTTTTTGCTAACACAATATTAGCGGGCGCATTATGCGTTCCAGGTCGAATCCCTTCTTCTTGTCCCCCGCCATACACTAGTGGTTTTGGCTGTAAATTATTGCGGAGAATCAAAGCACCACTCCCTTTTAAACCACCGATTTTATGAGCGGAAAATGAATAAGCATCCGCAGCGTTAGGATGATATTCAAGTTTCCCCATCGCTTGCGTGACATCGCTATGGAAAATAACTTTAGGATATGGTTTTAAGTAGTCCCTAATTTTCCCCAAATCAATAACATCACCTACTTCATTATTAACAACCATCACCGATACGAGTATAGTTTTATCATTTAGTAACGATTTAAAAACATCAAAATCAAAACCACCTTGGAAGCGAATCGGTACCTTGTGAATGATGGCCCCACGCTCTTGTTGTAAATACGCACAAGCTTCCCGGACGCTAGGGTGTTCGTAATCACTAATGATTATTTCATTGCCTCTATTTTTATATGTTTCATATAAACCAATAATGGCAATATTATTAGCTTCTGTTGCCCCGCTAGTGAAAATAACTTTACCATCACGAAATTTAAGCATTCTTAAAAGTTCTTCGCGTGCTTTATCTTGTAATCTTGCTACTTCACGGGCAAAAGTATGCATTCCACTAGGATTTGCATAATATTTATCAAGAATCTCATTATATGTTCTTAAAACTTCTGGATGAATTTTTGTTGTACTAGCGTTATCAAAATAAATCATTGTTTACGGTTTTGGTATTTCTTTAATTGTTCAATTGAATTTTCGTATGTATGTTTAAATAAGCCGTTAAAGAATCGTTGTTCTTCATCACGTAATTTAGCGTGTAATTCACTAAATTGTGGACGGAATGCATTTAAGCTCACGATGACTTCTTCCGCTGAATGTGCGTATTTAACATCTGTGGTAATTACATCTTCAAGCCGTGTCGCTAATGCACGTAATTCATTTGTTAATACTTCAACTTGACTCACATCAATTGGTCGTTCACGAATAATCGTGCTAATATCACTAATCATTGCATAGCCACTATCAAAGTCTTGTTCAAAGTTTTGAACATACGACGGAACATTAAGTTTGCGTAATGTTACTTCTAATTCCTTAAAGCGTAAAAATAATACTTTACAAATCGCAAACCCATCTTCAACAATAACGCGGAGTGATTCAATATATGTTTGAAATTCACGGACGAGTACTTCAACTTTCTTACTTTCACTTTGTAGTTGCATTACTTTCTCGACTAACACACTATAAGGTTGCTTTGTCGCACTATGTAAGAACGCATCTAAACTGCGTTTAACCATCATCATCGTGTTAACATTCGTATTTGCTTCTTCAAGTTTCTTTTCATATTCGGGGTTAATTAAATAATATTCCTTAACTTGTGGCATTCTATTTACTAGCCTAATATAACGTTGTTCTAATTCATTAACATGTAAATATGTTTTATCGTATTCAGCGGTAAATTCACGTTGTTTGTCAATTTCAACATTGAAACTATTCACTAATTCATCAATTGTATCGGCAATCTGATTTAATGTTTGTTCGACATTACGTGTATCAAAGCGAATGAGTTGATCTTTAATGACTTCAAGCTGTTCATTAAAGTTTTCAATTTCAGCACTGACGCGTAAATGATGCAGCGGGACGTTATAGGCCGTTGCTTCTTCATAACTTTTCTTAAGCGTCGCAATTTTTTCGGGAATTAAGACTGTTGCTTTGACAACTAACAACGGTAAGATTTGTAGAATGCGCTCTAGTTGATCATTAAACGTGCGAATTTTTTCTAAATAACTGCGGGCTTCATCGTAATAAGCACCATTTAGTGCATTATCATATTCTTTAAAGAGTAACTCAATTTGGCTAAAAATCCGTTCAAAACTTGGTACACAAATTTCGAGTTCATCTTTGTGATCCCGATAAACATTTTTAATAATACGTAATTTCTCTTTATCGTAGACACTCTCTTCACGAATTTCGGATTCGGGTTTAATCATATTTGTTAGATCTTTACTTAACGCTGTTACTTTACGTTCATAATCTAAAATAATCGGGCGATGTTCGTTGAACGCTTTTTTAAATTCTTTGTTCCCCGCGGCAAGCGCTTCATTTAAGATTTGAATTGATCGGCTCGCTTTACGGTCATCGACATTCCGTAACTGTTCAAACCGCGCAAAAAATTCTTCATAAGCAGGGCGCATTAATAAATTAATATCACTGATTGCTTCAATGCGTTTAATATATTGAATATTTTCTCCAAGTAGTAGACTGCGAACGTATGAATATTTAATCGACAATGATTTTAAGACTTTACGGTTTTTCGTGCCTTGAAAGGCAAATTTACTTAAAATAAAGATTAAAACGGCGACAACAAGAATAATACTTGCCGCAATAAAGATAATATCAAGTGTATTTAATAATGTTACTACTTCCATAAGTCGCACCTCACTTATTGTATATTATACAATGTTTGAAAATGTTTTCATACGTTAACATATGTAAATTATGTTAAATGCTTGAAAATATACCCTTATTAATGTATATTTTGAGTGTGATTATACTATGTATAACCACTAGAAGGGATTATTCTCGCGTGAGTGATATGCAAACATTAGATATGCTTAAAATTGGGCAACGTGCTCGTGTTTTACGCATTAATGATGATAACCCCGCTTTAAAGCAACGGCTTTTAGATATGGGGATTACGACAGGTGTCATTGTGCGCATTGATAAAATTTCGCCACTTGGTGACCCCTTCTGTTTGGAATTACGCAATTATCGCTTACTCGTGCGCCGCGCTGATGTAAGTGCGGTCGAAATTGAGGTCCTGCCATGAAAATAGCATTAATCGGCAATCAAAATAGTGGTAAAACTTCACTCTTTAACTTATTAACTGGCAATAATCAAAAAGTTGGGAATTGGCCAGGTGTTACCCTTGAACGCAAAACAGGTATTTTACGCACTTCTACTGCGGAAGTTATTGATCTCCCAGGCATTTATAGTCTTTCACCATATAGTAATGAAGAAAATATTGTCCGGCGCTTTTTGCTTGAGGAAAAAGTTGACTTAATCATTAATATCATCGATAGTACGGCACTAGAAAGAAGCCTCTACCTAACAACCCAACTTTATAGTTTTAATATCCCGATGATTATTGCACTAAATATGACAGACTTAGCATTTGAGCAGGGGTTACGAATCGATGTTGAACGCTTAAGCACAATGCTTAATGTCCCGATTATTCCTATCTCGTGCTTAAAACGAACGGGTATCAAAGAGTTAATTATGTTAATTACGAAAGATACACCGACTATCACTAATTTTCCGAGTCTATACTCACAGCCACTGCAAGAGACGATTAGGAAAGTCGCCGAACTTTTACCGATTGACGCTAAAGAATTTTTGGCGATTAAACTTTTAGAAGCTGATGTCGAATTAAGTACTAAAGTTGATCTTGATGTTAATGAATCAATCAGTCAATTAAAAGCACATTACAAACTCGGAGTAAGTGAAATTTTAGCGAATGAACGCTATAATTTTATTGAAAAAATCCGTGATGAAGCAGTGTCGAGTCGCGAAAAACCAAAACTATTAACCGATAAAATTGATCGTATTTTACTCAATAAATATTTAGCAATTCCAATCTTCGTTTTAATTATGCTCCTTGTTTATTTTTTAGCAGCGGGGCCCGTTGGGATGTTCCTTTCATCGCTAGTTGAGCGGGGTTTTGCCGCGTTAAATGATGCATTGGCGAATTTTCTAGTTAATGTTGGTGCTTCACCATGGGCCGTTAGTTTAGTCGTTGATGGCATTTTAACTGGTGTCACTTCGATTCTTAGTTTTGTTCCGCAACTACTGATTTTATTCTTTATGACGGATATTTTAGAAGCAAGCGGCTATATGTCACGGATTGCCTTCTTCTTTGATCGCATCTTCCGCAAAGTTGGACTTTCTGGTAAGGCACTTATCCCCTTTATTATTGGCACGGGTTGTAGTGTCCCCGCCATTATGGCAAGTCGCGTAATTGAAGATGAACGGGAGCGAAAGTTAACCGTATTGCTTACACCCTTTATTCCATGTGGCGCAAAATTACCGATTATTACCCTTTTTGCTGCCTACTTCTTCCCTGACACAACGGGGTTAGTTAGTGCTTCATTATATTTCTTGGCCATTATCATTATTTTATTAACTGCATTTGTGTTAAAACGCGTTTTTTATAAACAAAAATACTCGCCATTTATTCAAGAATTACCGACTTATAAAGCACCTAATATGCGCTATGTATTACGTGACACTGGGCATAAAACATGGTCTTTTATTACAAATGCTGGCTCCGTTATTTTATTTGCGTCCGTGATCCTTTGGTTCTTACTTAGTTTTAACTGGAAATTACAATATGGAGTCGCTGTTGATAAGAGTATTTTAAGTGATGTTGGACGGCTCTTCTCTTTTATCTTCTATCCATTTTTAGGCACAAATAGTTGGGCGGCAGCCGTCAGTATTATTCAAGGCTTAGTCGCCAAAGAACAAGTTGTGTCTTCACTTTCAATTATCGCTAAACTTAGTGGCGGCGATTCAATTTTCAATAGCCCGCTTTTTGCCTTTTTCACCCCTGCTTCTGCTTATGCCTTTATGGCCTTTAACTTATTTAGTGCTCCGTGTTTTGGCGCAATTGGGGCGATGTATCAAGAATTTGGCAATCGGCGCACGATGATTAAGGCTTTACTGCTCCAAACGATTGCTGCACTGCTTATTGCGACTTTAATCTTCCAATTAGGAACGCTTGTGGAGGGTCTTTTATGAGTGTCGCCGATATTATCATTATTATCGTTGTTGTTTTACTATTAGGCGGTATATTCTTCTATTTACTGCGCCGCAATAAAAAGTCATGTCATACGTGTAGTTACGCTAAAAGTTGTCAGGCTTATTGTCCCGTAATTAAAGAAACGGATGAGAAAAAATAGCGTCCACTCCTTTTCAAGGAGTTTAATATGTTTTACGTTGACATAAATCATAATTTAAGTTATTATAACAAAGCATGTAAGCAGCATGTAAACACCGTTTGTCTAATGATGATTAAGGAATACTCATCGTAGTAACCAAAGCTATACGGCGAACCGAATAAAATCATCATCCAGAAACGAGGGGTTTGCACCTTTTGTTTGCCTGCAAGTAAAGAAAAGGAGGAAAAACACATGAGAGATACTGGTTCAGTTTGGAAAAAGTCTCGGCGGCTAAGTTATTCAATTTTAGAGACTGGCGAAGAATTAAGAAAACGTCCGTATGGTCCTGGTCAACACGGCAACAACCGTCGTCGTAAAGTCAGCGAATACGGTAAACAATTAATGGAAAAACAAAAATTACGCCTTACATATGGTGTAAATGAACGCCAATTTAAACGACTTTTCCTATTAGCAAAAAAGAATAAAGATGTCGTCACTGGTTTAGCGTTTATTCAAATTCTCGAATCACGCCTTGATAACTTAGTGTTCCGTCTTGGACTTGCCAATACACGTAGTCAAGCTCGTCAACTCGTCAGCCACGGCCACATTGAAGTCGATGGTCAAAAAGTTGATATCCCAAGCTTCTTAGTCCCCGTTGGCAGTACCATCAGCGTGCGCGAAAATAGTCAAGATCTTAAACTCTTCAAGTTCAACCTTGATAAAGTTGGGCGGACCGTCCCATTTGTGACACTTAATGCTGAAAAATTTAGTGGTCGCTTCGACAGGTTACCAGAACGCACTGAAGTTGCCCAAGACATCCAAGAAAACTTAATCATTGAATTCTATAACCGTTCAATGTAATTGGGAAGTAACAAATTAAAAACTCCGCATAACAGCGGAGTTTTTCTTCATCTTTTTACTATAATTATTTAACTTCCGCAACGAAGTAATTTTTCTTTCCGCGACGTATAATTAAGTACTTATTATGTAATAAATAATCATTCGTCAAAATTAAATCGGGATCAGTTAACCGTTCACCATTAACACTGATACTGTTGCCACGAATAAATTCACGTGCTTCACGTTTGCTCGTCGCCGCTTTAATGGCAATTAGGACATCTTCTAATTTTAAAAGTGGCGCTACTTCGACAAGTGTTTGGCTAAATAAATCGATAATATCTTCAGCGCTTAACTCTTTAACATCACCACTAAAAAGGGCGGCACTCATTTCACGGGCGTGGTCTAAGGCTTCCTTGCTATGGACAAGCGCCACAATTTCTTCAGCGAGTCTAGTTTGCGCAAGTCGGCGATGCGGTGCATCATAATGTTCTTTCATAATCGCTTCAATTTCCGCCTTTGCTAAAAATGTGAACACCTTTAAATACTTATCCGCATCAGCGTCACTTACATTATAAAAATATTGATATAGCTTATATGCACTAAATTTCTTGGGGTCAAGGAAAAGGGCGCCTTCAACACTTTTACCAAACTTATTCCCTTCAGCGTCCGTTAATAAATGCGCTGTCATAACTTCAACTTTAGTGTCTGCCCCTTTTACTTTACGGATAAGGTCAAGTCCGCTGATTAAGTTGCCCCATTGGTCACTGCCACCAATTTGCATCGTACAGCCGTAATGCTCATAGAGATGCAAAAAGTCCACCGCTTGTAAAAGCATATAACTAAATTCGGCATAACTTATCCCCGTTTCAAGGCGACGCGCCACGGTGTCTTTCGCTAACATATAGTTAATCGTAAAATACTTTCCGTAATCACGTAAAAATTCTAAAACATTTAGCTTACCGTGCCAATCATAGTTATTGACAATTTCTCCCTTACGCGGGTCACTTAAATCAAGATATTTCGCTAATTGACTACGAATTTGTTCTGTATTATGCGCTAAAGCATGTTTATCAAGTAAATTGCGCTCAGCACTTTTACCACTAGGATCACCAATCATTCCGGTTGCACCACCGACCACAGCAATAATTTTATGACCCGCTTTTTGTAACCGCATTAGTGTCATAATCATCACAAAATTACCCATATGCATACTCGCGGCACTTGGGTCAAATCCACAATAAATCGTCTGCGGGGTTTTGAGCATTTCTTTTATATTTTCTTCGTTCGAATAATCTTTAATCAAGCCGCGATACTGTAATTCATCAAATAAATTCATAATTAACCTTTCTAGCGTGTTGTGTCGAGTTTAATGTATTCGGCGACAACTTTTTGCCGCGGTAAGTGTGTCTTACCTTCTAATATTTCAATAAGCATTTCGAGTGCCTTATTGCCGACTTCTTCCATATCAAGAATCATACTTGATAATTTGGGCCGCCCTTGTTCCGCATAACGTGTGCCAATTAGACTAATAACTTGAACGTCTTCAGGAATACGCAAGCCACTTTCCGTCGCCGCATTAGTAATCGCGCGACCTAGTGAATCGCGATACGCCACAAAGAAACCTTGGCGTGTTGTTTTAAATAGTTCTTTAAAGTATTTATAATGGCCATGATAACCATCTTTAACCGTATGTACTATATAATTGCGTCCTTCCTCGTGATGGGTTGTAATAAAACTTCGTTTGAGTCGTTCTAGAAGGCGCCCATTATTAGGGAGCTCCACAAAATGCATTAAGACATCACTTGTGCGCAGGTGATGGCGAATTATTTCTTCGCGTAATGTATTTTCATAACCAAATGTGATACAGGCAACTTTTTCGTCTTCATCAAGCCGGTTATTGACAACGACGACTGGTACTTGATAATTCGTAATTTTAGTAACTTCCTCTTCTTCAAATAAATCATCAAAAATAATCGCGCCATCAACGTGTGACGTAATTAATTTATCCATTGCTTCAAGGGCATCTTCTTTCTTTGAACCAGTGACAAATAAAGTAATTAAATATCCTAAACTATTAGCGCGCATGACAATGCCATGAAGCATATTCGAAATAAAAACGTAATTAGCGCTCGGGATAATTAAACCAATATTCGTTGTTTTACTAGTGGCTAGTGCTTGCGCTAACGCACTTGGACGATAACCAAGACGTGTAATCGCATTTTGGACTTTAGCGCGTGTCGCGGGTGTGACATTCGGATGATTATTAATAACGCGTGACACAGTCGCTAAACTAACGCCTGCTGCGGCGGCTACTTCGTAGATTGTTACTCGATCTTTAAATGTATCACTCATATTTAAAAGCCTTCTTTCATAACAATTTTACTTGAAAATATTTTCATTGTCAATTTAGAGCGTAAGGGCTTACACGCGCGGTTTTAAAGTGACTTTTTCGAGTTTATCACTGAAGTATTCCTGGCGACCAACTTTAGCTTCTGGTTTACCGTTTACAGCAACGACATCACCCGTAAAGCCAACCTCTTTAGCGTTCACAATATGGGAGCCAACACCGTAGAGATTAACAGGCGCATTCTTTGACTTAAAATATCTAATCTTTTCTGGATTAAAGCCTGAACTTACAACAATATTTACATAATGAAAGCCTTCTTTATCAAGGGCATCACGGACCGCAAACACGAGTTCAGGACTAACACCTTTTAAGTTTTGATCATTTAACCCAGCACGGACAAAATATTCATCAAGTAAAGCTTTTGAATTATCTAGGCGAACAGAACCAAGTTTTGGGCCAAAATGGCGCGCCACCTCTAAAGCTTGCGTCACAGTGTCATTGTGATAATCAACAAGTGCACTAATTTTTTCATTGGGAAATGTTTGATGATAAATTTCACAGGCCTTAATTAAATCACCATTTGTCATCGCAATTAACGCATGCGGCATCGTACCCATGCCTTTAATCCCAACCCACGCGCCTTGGGCATCGGTTGAAAACTTTTTAATGCCCGCAATATAACTAGCGTACCCATCACCCGCCTGTGTTAAATAATCATCTTGGCGATCGGCCATACTAAATACTTCGGTCGGATAAGCAGCGCGCAACACCTCATAGCTATTGGTGGCCGCATTTGTGCGTCTTGTTAAAATGCCATCAATAAGACTTTCAAGAAAGCCAAAATCTTTATAGAGTCCGGTAATTTTAAGCACTGGTTCATTCGCATTTACAATATCCCCGTCGTAACACGCTTCAATTTTTAATTGTTCGGGCTTTTTCGCAAATTCTTGCAGGAGCGCAATCGCTTCATCAACGCCACACACCATCACATCATCACGGCGTTGAAAAAATTGCATCGTTACAACTGTGTCCGCTAAATGATGTTCAGCAATTTTCATTGTCTTGACAAAATAATTTGCGGTATAAAAATGCTCACGAATTGCTTTAGGAAACTTAAATGTTTTATTTGTTAAGCGAAACTTTCGATCTTTATTTTTCTTTTCAATTTCGGTCATGTTACTATCTCCTTGCTGCTTTAAATTTATTAATCTTATCGCGATTTAATGTCTTTAACATGCGAATTAATACTTTTTTAGCATTTTTTATATCACTCGTATCGACAATACTTGCCGCGGTATGAATCGAGCGCGCACAGATACAATGTGTTAATGTTAAAACACCTGCGGCATGTAAGTGAATCGCCCCTGCATCGGTCCCACCTGGACTATGGAAATATTGATACGGAACTTTAACTGCCTCCGCACTTTTTTCTTGGAAAGTTAATAATTCAGGAAAAGCAATCATTGAGCGATCAAGATAACGAATCAAGATTCCATCACCGAGTTGGCCTTGTTCACTACTACTAATATTGTCGCGCGCGGGCGAGCAATCTAACACAATCGCGAGGTCAGGGTTAATGACATTACTGATTGTTGTCGCACCACGTAACCCAACTTCTTCTTGCACGGTCGCACCAATATAGAGATCATATGGTAAATCGATATTAGCGAAATGGCGAGCCATCTCTAAAGCCATAAACACCCCATACCGATTATCAAATGCTTTCGCTAAAAGTCTTTTGCCATCGTTTAACACCGTAAAAGGACCATCAGCCACAATCATTTGGCCAACACGGACACCGCGCTTTGCGGCATCTTCTTTGCTGATAAAACCAAAATCAAAATCTAAAGTGTCAAGCGTCGGATTACCTTCACCACCATAATGTGGGGCAGTTGCCCCGACACTACCAATTAATTTAGTGCCATCATCCAGTGTTAAACGTACGCGACTTGCTAAGAGTGTATTAGCGTTAACTCCGCCGCGCGCGTCAACCCGAATAAAACCTTTTTCATTCACTTCTCGGACGGTAAAGCCGACTTCATCTAAATGCCCACCCACCATAATACGAGGAGCATTTTGTGCCACGCTTTTTTTAACACCGAAGACGGAACCAAGATTATCGGAAACAATCGTAAAACCATACTTTTCTAATTCCGCTTTAACAAATCGCGCAAGCTCATGTTCATAGCCTGGAATCGCATCAATCTGTGTGACTTTTTCTAATAATTTTAATTCGCGTTTTGTTAACATATTACTACCTATTTCTTTCCAACAATCATTTTAATTTTAACACCTTTAGCGATGAACTTATTTTCATATTCCGTTTTCGTATCAAAAGCATAATCACCTTGATAGTCTTGATTAAATGTGAGCTCGGTAAATGGCAAACTATTTAATATTAAAAATGAATAGTTCGCAAAGTCATCATTATCGGTTTTAAAGATTAGTGTGCCCCCTTTTTTTAAGCGTTTATAATACTCATTCGCGAAGAGTGGAGACGTTAGTCGCCGTTTTTCATGGCGTTTTTTGGGCCACGGATCACTGTGATTCAAAATAATATAATCGAATAAATTTTCCTTTAACTCGGGCAATAAATATTTAACATCGCCCGTTATAATTAAAACGTTTGTAAGGTTCGCAGTGGCTAACTTTTGGGCCGCAATACTTAGTACGCTCGCATTTAATTCAATGCCGATAAAAAAATAATCGGGATAAGACTGCGCCATCATTAAAAGATAGTCACCTTTCCCAACACCAATTTCAAGCACTAACGGACTTTTAATATGGGCAATTTGCGTTATCGTAAAATCATCAACATGAGCATGAAAAGGAAGATTAGCGAGGTATTCAGTTGCCCCTTTTTTAAACTTTACCCTCATACTTCTTTCCTAAATAGTGAATTGCTCGGGCATAAATCGCCATTTGCATATAAAAATCATCTAAATAGATATGTTCATTGGGTGAATGGATGTCCCCACTGCGACCAGCAAAAGCACTACCAAAGGCAACAGTATTTGGACATTCTTTCGCATAAGTTCCGCCACCAATAGCTTTGGGCTTACTTTGGGTATCAAGCGTTTCATCACGATAGGCTTTTAATAGTGTTTGAATAAATTCACTTTTTGGATCAAATAATAAATGTTTACTACTCCGCCCAATTTCAATGTCAACATCTAATGTTTTCGCGACTTTGTTTAAATGAGTCGGCACATCAACATCTTCAGGATAACGGAAATTAACGACGAAGCTTAATTGGCCTTTGGCGTAATTTAATATCCCAATATTATATGTAGTCGCCCCTAATAGTGGTGTTGATAAATAGGCATCCATTGTTTTACCATTTGGATTTTCAAATTTATTCGCTAAATGTGTTAAGAAATCAATTTCATAAAAAACGCCTAGATGCTTAAACGCTAAGACACCTGCATTAACACCAAGTTCAGGTAAACTACCATGAGCACTTTTACCAAAAAGCGTAACTATCATGTATTTTCGCAGCATTTCTACACTATTTTTAACTTTATTCTCATTTAGATAATTAATAAAAGCTTCATCTTTTAAGAGTTTAATTTTGACTTTGTCGATGACGCTATTGGCGGCTTCACCACCAGTTATTGTTTCCACTGGTCCTAAATCAATCGTTTTTGAGGCGGTAAAGTTTGTAATACCTTTTTCACCGTAAATCAGCGGGAATTCGGCATCAGGCGTAAAACCGTGAACAGGAGCAGGTGCTTTATATTCATTAAAATAATAATGCATACAACTACTTCCACGTTCTTCATCACCACCAATGACAAGCCGGACACTATAATTAATTAATAAATCATTTTCACTGAGGGCCTTAATCGCGTAATAAGCAGCCACAAGTGGTCCTTTATCATCACTTGTACCACGGCCATATAATTTTCCCTCACGAATATCAGCGGCAAAAGGTGGAGTCACCCATTCCCCAGTTGCGGGTACAACATCAGCGTGCGCGAAAACGGCAAGATTTTTCTTATATCTTTCGCCGACAAAAATTTCAAGAACGCGGCCATCAATAAGTTTCGTTTCAAAACCATCTTTTTCTGCTAACTTTTTCATGTAAACAAGGGCATCATGCACACCTTTACCATAAGGCTTTGTCGCGGAAACAGTTTGCGGGTCATAGACCGAATTAATATTCACAAACTCTTTTAATGTATGGAGTGCTTCCGCAAAATAAACGCTTGTGATTGTTTCATAGATTGATACTTTTTTAGTGGTAAAGCGATATTTGAAGTTTTCAAACGGAATATATAATATGTTATATAAAATCGGGACAATAACAGTTGCCACCGCTGCTTCTAAAAGCACAAGCGGGGCTAAAATCGGAAAGATGAATTCATAGAAAGCATCAATATAGCGTGTATAAATAGCGAGTAATACGAATGTTGAATGGATAAGCATCATAATCGCGGAGTACGGAAAAATAATTAAACGCTTTGTTTTATAACTATTCTTTTCATTAAATAAAATCGCGGAAAAAAGGGCAAGAATGATACCAAACGCGACACGGGGCACAATGCTAATTAACGGATCGACGAAAAGCGCATCGCCAGCTGTGCCACGCATAATGGCAATTAAAAATGAAGACACACCAAACACAACGCCGTATAGTAATCCGCGTCGTGCTCCTAAAAGGGCGGCCCCTAAAATAACAGGAATCGGTAAAATTGTTGCCGAAATAGTTCCAATTTGAATAAAGCCAAGATAAGGCACTAGACTTAATACTAAAATAATGGCTATAAATAGACCATCAATCGCAATATCACTTACTAATTTCTTATTTTTCATCACTCTTTACCAAAATATCATAGAGACCGTAATGCACAAGAAACGGCACATACTTAATCGTTAAGGGCACCACTTCTTTAATATGGGTCGCATTACCACCCGTCAATAAAACTTTTGGATTACCTCCTACTTCATTTTTGATTAATTCAATAAACCCATTCATTTCACTTAATAAGCCATACAATAGTCCGCTATTGAGCGCATCGATTGTATTTCTACCGAGTACTTTTGCTGGTAAAGTAATTGGTACATCAAACAGTTGCGCAGCATTATTAACAAGCCCTTTAAGTGAAACCTCAACACCTGGACTAATCGCAACCCCGTGAAAAACGTGTTTATCATCGACATAAAAATATTTATTCGCCGTTCCTAAATCAATCACGATAAAAGGACCTTCACCAAATTTATATGCTCCAACAGCACACGCAATAATATCAGTACCAACCGTTTCAGGTCGCTCTACATCAAGCGTGACACTTGTTTTATGATTTGGAAAAATTAACTGTGGTTCAACACCTAGTTCTGCTTTAATCACATACGCCATCGGATAATTTAATTTAGGGACAACACTCGAAATAATCGCTTTTTCATAGTGCTGCACATCCTTAAAATGGTCTTTAAAAGCAGCAATGATCGGACGAACTACCGCAAAATTATCTGGCGCATTGTCATGGAGTTCTTTTGGTGTATTTGTCGCATATACATCAACAATTTTGTCATCCGCGAAAAGTGCAATACTTATTACACTATTTCCAATATCGACTGTTAATTGCATACACTCTCCTTTAAATTACATTAGTCGGACCAATATAATATTTTAATACAAATATTATGAAACAACAATATTAACGATTTTGTTTGGAACAACGATGACACGGCGAATCGTTAGTCCCAAAGTAAAACGTTGCACATTCTCATTAGCGAGCGCCATTTTTTCGAGTTCTTCTTTACTTTCATTAAGCTTAGCTTTAATTGTTGCGCGTAATTTGCCATTTACTTGGACGGCAATTTCGACTTCATTTACAACTAATTTCCCTTCATCATAAGTTGGCCACGCTTCATAAGTTATCGTAGCTACATTCGCAAAGGCGGAATAGAGTTCTTCCCCTAGATGCGGCGCAATTGGATAGAGCAACTTAATTAAACCCACAAAATACGGGATGTACACTTCTTTAACTTTATACATTTCATTAACCAAAATCATCATCTGTGCAATCGCTGTGTTAAAAGCCAGTTTTTCATAGTCTTCCGTAACTTTCTTAACTGTAAAGTGATATATATAATCAAGCTCACCATTATTCCTATTCACAAGTTTGCCAGGGAAATCTTCACTATTGATGCGCGCCACGCGATTTAAGAACCGGAGTGCCCCTTCAAGTCCAGTGTTGGACCATGGTAAACTTGCTTCAAGTGGCCCCATAAACATTTCATAAAGCCGTAATGCATCAACACTATATTCAGCAATAATATCATCAGGATTAACGACATTACCGCGTGATTTCGACATTTTTTCGCCGTTTTCCCCTAAAATCATCCCTTGATGGAAAAGTTTGGTGAATGGTTCTTTTGTATTTACAACTCCTCTGTCATATAAAAACTTATGCCAAAACCGCGCATAAAGTAAGTGTAGGACGGCGTGTTCGGCTCCACCGATGTAGAGATCAACCGGTAGCCAGTGGTTGATGAGCAGTGGATCCGCAATCATTTTGTCATTATGCGGATCTAAATAGCGAATATAATACCAACACGAACCCGCCCACTGTGGCATGGTGTTTGTTTCACGTTTAATGTTCTCGCCCTTATATGTTGCGTTGACCCAATCAGTCGCAAGCGCAAGTGGCGACTCTCCAGTACCGCTTGGTTTATATTCCTTAAGTGGCGGTAATGTCAGTGGTAAATCACTTAAAGGTACGGGGATAAAGGTATTATCTTCTTTAATCATAATTGGAATTGGTTCACCCCAGTAGCGTTGACGCGAGAATAACCAGTCGCGTAATTTATAATTTGTCGTGACTCTTCCTATTCCCTTTTTAGTTAAATATTCATTTAGTACCTTTTTACTGTCAGCTATATTTAAGCCGTTAATAAGCGGACTATTAATATGCGGCGCATCATCAACGAATGCTGTTTCACTAATATCACCAGCTAGAACTTGAATCATTGGTAAATTATGGCGTTTCGCAAATTCATAATCACGTTCATCATGGGCAGGAACAGCCATCACCGCCCCTTCACCATATGAGCCTAAGACGTAATCAGCAACGTATAAAGGAATCGCCTTATCATTCAGTGGATTAAGGGCATTAACACCTAAATACACCCCTGTTTTATCTTTATTTAATTCAGTTCGTTCTAAATCACTTTTGTGACTTGCTTTATCAATATACTGTTTAACAGCTTGCTTTTGTGTGGGGCTCACAACTTTTAACACTAGCGGATGTTCGGGCGCTAAACAAGCATAAGTCGCTCCATAAAGCGTATCAACCCGCGTCGTAAAAACATCAAATGTATGTTTCGTGCCGGCGACTTTAAAAGTAATCGTTGTGCCTTCACTCTTACCAATCCAATTTTTTTGCATGTCTAGTGTTGAGGCTGGCCAATCTAAGTCTACTAAATCAGTTAAAAGCCGCTCAGCATATGCCGTTATTTTTAATAACCATTGACGCATTGGCTTTCGGATGACGGGAAAACCGCCAACTTCACTTTTACCGTCAATCACTTCTTCATTTGCTAATACTGTGCCAAGTTCAGGACAAAAATTAACAGGAATATTATCGACATACGCTAAATCACTGTTAAAAAGTTCTGTAAAAATCCATTGCGTCCATTTATAGTATTTAGGATCACTTGTCGATAATTCTTTAGTGTAGTCATAACTAAATCCAAGCGATTTTAATTGGCGCCGAAATTTGACGATATTTTCATTTGTAAAAATCGCGGGATGATTATTTGTACGAATCGCATATTGTTCAGCAGGTAACCCAAACGCATCAAACCCGATTGGATGAAGCACATTATAACCTTGCATCCGTTTAAAACGCGCGACAATATCCGTTGCGGTATAACCTTCAACGTGCCCAACATGGAGCCCATCACCCGAAGGATATGGAAACATATCTAAAACATAATACTTCGGTTTACTAAAGTCATACATATCGGTGTAGAAAGTGTTATTGTCTTCCCAATACTTTTGCCACTTTTTTTCTGCGGCACGAAAATCATATGCCATACGCTTCCCTCCAAAAATAAAAGGTGTTACCTAAGGGCGAAAATTCCGCGGTACCACCTTAATTTATAACTTCATTTCCTATTAATGCTAGGGCACAGCGAGATAACGAAGGTGAGACATAACTTCAAAAAGTTATTTATTCTTCACTCGCGATAAAATTATAGCACATTAATGCTCAACAATGCTTTTATAAAGTGCTAGATAATTTTTACCAGATTCAGACCAGTCATTATTTTTATGCATGGCGTTCTTCCGCATTTGTTTAAAAACTTTTTGATTCTTGTATTGTTCAAGCGCATAATTTGTTGTTAGTTTCATCCAATATTCATCATAATTATCAAAGATGAAACCATCAGCAACATCCGCGTTAGTGCCATCATACCCAATAACCGTATCTTTAAGGCCACCTGTTGTGCGTACAATTGGTAAAGTACCATAGCGTTGGGCAATCATTTGGCCAATGCCACAAGGTTCAAAAAGACTTGGCATAAAGAAGAAATCACTTGCCGCATACACGCGATGAGCAAGCGGATTATTATAGCCAATGTAAATCGCCATCTTCTCTGGATAGCGGGCGCGCAGTTCTTCTAAAGCTTGTTCATAGCCATGTTCACCACTGCCAACAACGATCACATTCCCACCTTTTTCTAATACTTCAATAATTGCGGGAATAACTAAATCAATGCCTTTTTGCCAGGTTAATCGCGTCACCATTGAAAATAGCGGTGTGTTTTCATCACCTTTAATGCCTAGTTCTTCAAAGAGTTTAATTTTATTTTTCGCTTTAATTCCTGGGCGCGATTTTCCATATCTAAACGGGATATGTTTATCGGTCTGTGGATTAAATTCATCATAATCAATCCCGTTAAGAATCCCGCTAAAATCGTCACGCCGTAACTTCAAGATACCATCTAACCCTTTTGAACCTTCAGGTGTTAAAAGTTCTAATGCATGCGTGGGACTAACCGTGTTAATCTTATCGGCAAACACAATCGCCGCTTTAAGGGCATTAACTTTATCGCGATAGCGTAACGTACCATCATCAAAATATTCCTTGCGAATATCATAAAAATCGGGGAGTAAATCAGGATGGAATTCACCTTGGAACGCTGGATTATGGATTGTCACCACAAATTTCATTTTACTAAAGAATTTAGTGCGCCCATTTTGAATTTTAATCAGCGCTGGTACCATCCCACCATGATAATCATGGACATGGACGATATCAGGTTTAATTTTAAGTGTTTGCATCATATTGCGGACGGCAACACTAAAGAACGCAAAGCGTTCAGTATCATCGTCATAACCATAAAATCCTTCACGGCCAAAGTAATATTCGTTTTCTAATAAATAAAACGTAATACCATCAATAAAAGTTTTATAAACTTTAGCGTTTTGGAAGCGCCACCCAAGTGGGACTTGGACATTAGCGACAAAGCGAATTTCTTGTTCGGGGCTCCGCTTAATGTTCGCGTAAAAAGGGATGACGACACTTACTTCTTCACCAAGGACCGCCAGTTCTTTACTTAATGCATACACAACATCGGCTAAGCCGCCAGTTTTCGCAAGTGGACTACTTTCACTTGCAATCATCATTATTTTCATTACACTCGATCTCCTTTTCTAACATATACTATATCTTCAGGGCTACCTTCTAATTCAGCAGCCACTGCTACTTCCGCTTTTTTATCAATAATTGCGTAACTTATGACCTTATTTCGCCGTACAATTGAAGAAGTGAAAATAATCGCGTTTTCGACGACCGCCCCTTCTTCAACTTTCACATTACGGGAAATAATCGCATTTTTAATTGTTCCTGAAATTAATGAACCATTTGCGATAAAGGCATTATTCACACTCGCGGTCGCTTCATACTTCGCTGGTGGTGTATCATGCGTGACAGTATAAATCGGCCAATTGTGAAGGAAGAGTTGCCGGCGAATTTGATAGTTTAGTAACTCAAAACTATAATCATAGTAGTGTTGATAACTATCGATACAGCGCAGATAACCAACATATTCATAAGTATCAACGCGGATATCTTTTAAAGCATGATAAGCTACGATATCACTTAGTGAATAAAATGAGCTAATGTTTTGTGCATCCTCAATTAAAAATTTAAATGTATCACGATTGAAAATATAAATTTCAAGCCCAATGTTCCGTTCATCTTTTTCGCCTTTGTTGCGCGAAATATTAATAATATGGCCATCACTGTTTAAATCATAAATCGTGCGACCAATAAATTCATTGCGGGCATTTTTCACTCGTTGATATACCGCCGTGACTTTTGACTTTTTAGCAATATGTTGCTTTATAATCGGTCTAAAATCAAGTGGTAGTACAAAGTAACTTGGCGCCACAACAATATAATTAGGATCTGCTTGTTCTAAAATCCAGTCGTTAAATTTAATATTAGCGACATCGGTATTATAGCGCGGTCCAGCTTTCGATCCACCTTCATTATAGGCAATAATTTCTAAGCCAAGCTTAGTGTTAATATTAAACGTATTACGACTGCCAAAATGTTTTAATACTGAATGCGGATGCGTGTCAACTAAAGTCGCAATTCGGTCAAACCCAGAGTTACTAAAGTTACTTAACATAAAGTCCATAATGGCATAACGGCCAAGGAAACTAACAACAGCGGTGGAACGATTTGTGGTAAGCGCTCCAAGTCGTGGGGCATTGTGTAAATTAAGATATGCTAAAACTTTCATTGCACTACTCCTTCATGGATGAGTAATACTTTCTCACCCTCTTCGTTATATCGTGAATCATTAGGTAACGCTAAATCGTTAGCGACAATTGCTTTATTCACATACGCATTACGGCCAACAGTAACACCAGGCATGATGACACTATCTTTAACAACAGCGCCAACTTCGATAAACACTTCGTTACTAATAATTGAGCCGTCAACCTGCCCTAAAATAATTGCCCCTTGGTTGACGATGCTATTAGTAACTTTTGCTTTTTTACCGATATATTGGGGGACACTATTTGTGTCTTCACTAAATAAGCGGAAATAATTTTTATCGGAGGCATAAAAGTCTTCATCCATCATGTTTATGAGATCCATATTGGCTTCCCATAATGAATCAATCGTGCCAACGTCCTTCCAATAACCTTCAAAGCGATGGACAAATAAGCGATTATTATTTGCTAACAGTGTTGGAATAATATTTTTGCCGAAGTCATGGTCACTATTTTCATCAGCGGCATCGTTCACAAGCGCTTCACGAAGTACTTTATAGTTAAAAATATAAATACCCATGCTTGCTAAGGTTGATTTAGGTTCAGCTGGTTTTTCCACGAATGCCGTAATCCGACCATCTTCATCAGCGCTTAAAATACCAAAGCGTTTTGCTTCTTCAAGCGTTACTTCAATAACGGAAATTGTTAAGTCAGCGTTATTCTCTAAATGTGTTTCAAGCATTTGCGCATAATCCATTCGGTAAATATGATCGCCACTTAAAATAAGGACATTTTCTGGATTATATGAATCAATAAATTCAAGGTTTTGATATATCGCGTCCGCTGTTCCAATAAACCAATTGCTTCCGCTATCGGTTTGGCGTGGTGCGATGGTAACGGTACTACTTCTAATCCCGTTTAACCCCCATTTCTCGCCGTTACCAATATAACGACTTAGACTAATTGACTCATATTGCGCTAAGACACCAACCGTATCAATCCCACTATGGGCGCAGTTACTTAAGGCATAGTCAATAATGCGGTACTTGCCACCAAAGTGGACTGCGGGCTTGGCGTCTTTGCGTGTCAACTCGTAGAGACGCGTACCTTTACCTCCCGCTAAAATCATTGCGATTAGCTCCTTTGCCATCTTACTTCCCCCTTTCAAGCATCGCTAACATCAAGGCTTGTAGCAATTGCAAACTTGTCAAAAGCCGCTTATAATGTTCATTATCATATTTTTCACCTAGACGTAAGCGCCCTGGTGAAGCTAGGCCCTCCACTTTCAGAAATTCATCAGTGTAGGTGGTGACATATTGATACGTCGCAACGTGTATTTTTAAAAATTTCACAAAGCGCGTTTCATTTTCTTTTCGTAAATATATTTTAGCATTTGTGGCACTGCTTGAGGCATAGTATTGCAACTTATATGGCGAAACATACGCAATTTTTACAATTGATGTATCTTCATATGTTTCTGGTGGCGCAAAATTACCATTATTAATTTGAATATAGTAGGGACATTCAATTGCCGGCAAATGAATAATCGCACTTTCTTTTTCGCCGTCATGCATATAAATAACATTAAAGAGACGCTTGTTAAATTCATAAAGGGCGACACCCTTGATGCTCCCTGTTTTAACATTTAAGCCCGCATTATTTAAAAGCGGATAATAATCAAACTTAGTACCACCTAACGGATTAGGAATTAGCATCAGTTTAACAACACGTGCGTCACTAAAAAATTGTAAATTAAGTGCTTTTTGCAGCCTTTTAAAACGCAACGGGAAATAAATGATAATAAATAAAAGAAACACTAATAAAAGTGCACCAAACATAATGGGCACATAGAAGGGTTCACGTAAGTTTACATCTGTTAATAAATCAACAACGATAAGGGTGAGTATTACGGCAAGCAAAACGCTAATGGTCACGAAAAGTTCCACTAAATAATGGCGGCGTAAGCGCATATGATAGGCTCTTATTCCGTCAATAAATTTTGCTTCCATACTACTTCCTTTCGTTAAATTTTATGTTAAATCCTCTTCACGCGCAAATAACTGCACAGTGCTATGATTTTTACCACGTAACACAACTAACGTCTCATCCACTAGCGGACTAATATCGGCGACTTTATCACTTGGCGCACTAATGATTGCTTGTAAGCCAAAGCGCCGCAATAAGCGAATCGACTCTTTAATCCGGCCACTATCCATTTTACTGAAGGCTTCGTCAAAGATAATAAGGCGGGCACTATTGCTTAATTCACCTGGTTCATTAACACGATAGAGATAGGCAAAACTAGCAAGGACACTAATGTAGAATGGCGTTTGTGTTTCACCACCCGACTTCTTCATTAATACGCGTGAGAGTCGTTGTTCTTGTCCATCTTTATTACGGACGATTAAGTCAAAGTCTAAATAGTTGCGGTAGTCGGTAAATTTCTCGACGTTTGCTAAGACTGCCGCATTTTTATCACCATCACCCGCTAATACGATTTGGGCAAATAAATCTTTCATCACATCGTCATATTTGTGGAAGAATTCACTATCATCATCCGTCACCTTTAGTAATAAATCATCTTTAATCATGTCATAATATTGGCGATAAACCGTGCTTGGTTTAACGGTAAATTGATAAGAGTCTTCACCAAATGTTGACATGCTAAGTGCTTCATTAAGCTCAGCGATTTGATCTTCAACAGTTTCAATCGCATTGCGTAACTTCGAAATGAAGTCATCTTTAAATTGTTTAACCGCTTTGCGATAAGCATCGTTAATTTTTTCTTCATATTCAGGAAGTTTGACATCTAAGAGATCATTTAATTCCATTTGGAAGTCATCGTTATGGAGCGATTCAACGTCATAAGTTAAACGATAATCAACAACATACTCTTTCCGTAACTTCTTCACTTGATTAAAGACACTATTTGATAAGTATAAAGCGTTACTAAATGCTTGGCGGTATTCCGCATTAATATCTAACGGATTTTTTCCTTCCGCAATTAAGTTTTGGAAGAAAGGCTCAGCGACATCATTAATGAAGAAAGCATCATAATTTTCATCAAGTTTACTTTGTCTTTCTTTAATAATCGCTTTTGTTTCAGGCATCCGTTCATTCTTTAAGATTTGCATGTTCGTCGAAATCTTACCGCGCTCTTCAACGAGGCTTGATTTTTGATCCTCAATGCCTTTAATATCACTTTCCACTAACCCAATGCGGCGATGAATGCCTTCAATTAGTGTCAAATCATGACGCCCGAGTTCTTCATCGTAGAACGCAATACTTTCTTCCAGACTTGGTAATTCTTGAATGCGTTTGACTTGGCTCCCAAGCGCAGCGATTTCGTTCGTGTTTACAATTTCAACATCATTGCCGGGTAAGAGTACTTGTAAGAGTTCTTGATAAGTACGTAATGTTTCCGCGTGCGCGGCAAGTTCAGCTTTTTTAGCATTAACATCAGCTTCTTCAACACGGCGCCCAATATATTTTTGTTGATATAACCGCGGATTAATCCGGCCAAAAGTAAAGTTCCGATATAAATCGGTATCAGGCGTAATCCCGTTACCACTATTGCGCGCTTCTTGAATCGTTTGACACTTTTGTAAGCGTCCAAGTAAGAAATCAGCGTAGGCCCGCGCGCCAACGTGATCAGTCAATATTTCTTCGGCAACTGAATTTGGCATCGCACTAAAGCGCCGTTCAATAATGGCATCAACGTCAACTAAATTAGTGCCATAAAAATTATATTGTTGTAAAAGGCCCTTTAAGAGTTCATAAGCATCAAGGAAATATTGACCTTCGACAAAAAGATGGAAGCGTTGGCCACCTAAATAGCCTTCAATCGCATTTGTCCATTTCGCATCGCGAATATCAATTAAGTCACTAAAGATACTAACTTCCACTTTATGACCATATTTCGCGGATAATTTATTTTGTAATTCGTTTCGTATTTGCACGAGACTATATTCATATGGTTTACCACCACCCCGCAAATCAAGTTCTTGTTGTTTAAGGATCGCTTCATTTACTTGATAATCATTAATTAAGCGCCCTAAACTTAAGGTAAAAGCCCCTAAATGTTGTTTAAATTTAGCCTGCGCATTGCGCCAATCACTAAGCATTGTCTCACTAAGATCATTAATATCTTTATTTAAAACAGCGGTAATTTTGTGGTTTTCTTTAATGATGGCACTTGCACTTTCTAAAAGTTCTTCGCGGGCATATAATCCGTCTTTTTTAAGCCGCTTTTCATCCATTTCACTAACTTTTTCGAGAACCTCATTTGCGAGTTTATCAAACGTTAAGACATAATTTTCCAAGTCATTCCGCACTTGCATATTAAGGAATTTAAGACTCTTAATTTTTTCTTCGGCAACTTTTTTATGTTCATTAATTTCGTCAGTGATGCGATAAGTATCATTACTTGAACTATCTTGAATGAGTTTGACGCGGCGCTTATTGAGCTCGGCAAGATCAACATCTAAGTCCGCTAATTCACTTTCAATATCCGTTAACCGTTTTTGGTAACCAAGGTATTGATTATCATATGTCGCTAACCGATTTAAGTCATTTTGGAGCGTGGCCTTTTCAAGCACATATTCAAAAAGCGTTAATTGATCCTTATGACCTTTATAAACTTCATAGTTTTTCGCGATTTCATTTAAACGTTCAACTTTAAACCGCATTAATGCCGCTTCATCTTCTAACTTCTTATATTGCAAAATATTTTCTTGCATCGGGGCAATATCGATATTACCTTGGGCTTCGGTGACATATTCAGTAATAAAAGTCGTAATGTCGGTAATAGGTGAAAAGCTCACGGCTTTTTTTAAGAGACTGAAGTATTTATCCTTTAAGTTCCCAAGTTTACGTTTTAATGCATCTTGATATTGCCGATTTGTGTCAAAAAATTTAAATTTATTTGGATAATGTTCTTGGAAAAATAAATTCAAATCTTTATATTCAAGCGGTACACTATCAACGATAAATTCATTTTCCGGCATTTTAGCGTCTAACAGGAAAAATCGATGATCAATTCCGCCATCATCAAAGACATCAAACACAATTCCTAAATTAAAGTGATCATCATTAACATCGTCATAAAACTCTAACACAATGTAAGATGTAAAGCGGCCGTTCCGTAAATAATGGAATCCACCTTCAAGCGAATCACCAAGTTCGCCACGTAAATACCCGCGTAATGTCCGGTTTGATTTCTCCGCTGCTGCTTTATTAAAGTGCCGCCCCGAAGTATCACCAAGAAGGACAACTTGCATCGCGTCAATCAGTGTCGACTTCCCACTGGCGTTGACCCCAGTTAAGAACACAATTTGTTCAATATTTAACGTTTGATTCCAAAAATAGTGCCAGTTAATAATTTTGACCGTTTTTAAAAGTTTCATAAGTCACCTCCCTCGCTCCCTACGTCGCGTAAGGCAAGTTTTTCGAGCGCTTCGCTAATTGCGACAATTTTTTCATTATCGACCGCAAAAGTAATTGATGGTAATAAGTAGAAAGTAACATTCCCTTCATCATAACTGCCTGAAACGCGGGCAATAATATTATGCGCCGCTATTTCTTTTAAACAGCGACCAATTAAGCGTCCACTTAGGCGCTTATTTGGAAATCCAATTCCGCGGTCATGCATAATTTTCATTACCAATGGTGTTGTTAAATAAACTGAATCACCAACGTGGCCGCCTTCTTTACGTTCTTCTTCATAAATTAAACGAAGGACAAATAATACTAAACTTACTTCGCGGTCGAACCGTAAGCGATTATGACTATATTCATTGACGAGACTAAAGACCCCAAGAATTAAATCTTTATCCACTCTCCAGCCCGCAAAACTTAAATAATCGTTAATTAAGTCAAAATGACGTTCAATGAAACGATAAGTCGGATTAATTTTAATTGTTTTTTCGCGGCGGTCGAATTCATCACGCACAATAAAACTATTGAGTAATAATTCGTTAATCGCTTTGGCGAATGCATCTTGATCGGCTCTTGTTAATTGTAAAAAGGCTTCTTCAAACATGTTATAAGGTAATCTCCTTTCGTACGAATGTTAAATTTGGTAAGCGATATCCATAACTACTCACACTACCTGGATCAGTTTGGATTAAATAAAAACATTGTTCATCATTTGTTTTAATCGTCGCTAAAATTAAAAGTAAGAAAGCATCAAAAGATGGGAGTGCGATGTCACTGATGTGCACTTCACTTTCATCATCAAACGCAATATCCATAAATTCAAAGATCGCGTCATTAGAAAATTGGCTACTTGTTTCATCAAGGAACCCTTGCATTAACATATCGCGCACATCATCAAAGTCTGTTAGTGACATTGGAATACTTTCAGCGCGTAATTGACGCACAATCGGTAATGTTAATGAATCTGGGGTAATATAACCGTGTTGTTGGAAGGTAATTGATTGATTGATACCATTAAGAATCGGGGTCACACTTTCACCTTTACTTAAAGTTTCAGCGTATGTTTTAAAGATATAGTCTAAGTGACCTTTAATCGATTTATCCGCGGCATTAAGATAAAGAATCTTTGAAGCACTAGCTTTTGTATATTCATAGTGCTTATTATCAATTTCACCAATTGTGTCACTAACACGTTCGTACATATCGGCAATGTAATTAATTTTATTAATAATATCGGCTTCAGCGGCTTTAGCGTCTTTATTGCGACTCCACATTAATGATTGTGCCACTAATTGTTGGCGAATATCATCATCATAGAGCCACTTTTGTAAAATTTGTAAAATCGGGCGCTTAAATTTAGCGACACTATCAAACGTTTTCAGCGGGTGATAATAACGATCACTCACGCGCGTTTTATATAGGTCGAAATAATCGCTTAATATATTATTAGTGCTAAATACTTTGCCTAAGCGATTTTGGAAAATACGAATACTATGCGCTAGTGTAATTAATTCAACATTAAGGCGCTTTGTATTTTCAAAAGCGCGCACAAGAGTCGCATACATAAATTCGTCCCGCATGTCGTCTTCTAGTTTTAATTCGCTATATGTCGCATGCACGAGCGACACGTATTCAGCGGTACTCTCTTTTACTAATTCATGAAGCAATGAAATAACATTAATGCTATAACTTGGTAAAGCGATGTATTCTTCAAAGTTATCAGGATTAACTTCAACATCAATCCAGCCACACTCTTCTAAACGCCGCACAATAAAAGCGGCCTTATCGCTATGATTAACGATCTCATCTTCATCGCCTTCTTCCTCATCATCAAAATCAACGTTAAGCGCAAGCTCAGTTAAACGATCACGAAGATTTCGGGTAAAGTCACGTTTCTTAATCAGCAATTCATTATCTTCAATTGAAGAGTGCAACAAAAGAAGCGCTTCGGCATATATCTCTTTATTCTTACTCGCGAGAATGGAGAAGAAATTACTAGGAATGATTGCAAATAAACTCAAAAAAAATATTCTCCTTTGGTTATATGTTTATATTATCATATAAAAAAAGGAAATGGTATTAAACTTGTATAATAAAAGTGAAAATTTTAAAATCAGATAAAATATAAGTAGAATGGCGGCAAAATATGGCAAATAACTTCCCCCTTAGTCGTGAAAAAGTGCGAAGCATCCTAAGTGATGATGTCCACATTTCGCCGATTACTAATGAAAAGCTTGACTACTTTCGTAATGCGATAAGAAATGCCTATCCTGATTATCGCCGTAAATTTGGTGAACGGGCACTCAACCCACAAATATTTGCCGAAAATATTATTAAACGCCATAATCACACAATCAAATTGTACAGCATTAGTTACCAACAAAATTACTATAAAAATGACCAACACATTAAGCAAATAATTGACGATTTTATTAATGCCGAAAATGCTAAACAAGACCCTGAACATACCTTTACACGCGATGCTTATATTGATCCGCTGATCTTAAAATTTGAAAACTTAATTGATAGTCGCTACCAAAAATTAAAGGCATTTGATATCGCCAAAATAAAAGATCCACAGTTAACGTTATATAACTTGACAGTGCGCTACTTCCAAGAACTAGTTTCTGGAATAATGCTTTTAGAACGCGAGTTTTATAATGATGCTTTCATCGTGTGGCGCAGTTTATTAGAAACAACAGTTACCTTATTAATTCTTTATAATAACGCAAATTTAGTGGGCAAATTTAATGAACGGCGTAATATTGCTTTAATGCGTGTCAAGGTTTTAGGTACTAGTCGCCAAGCACAAAAAGATAAAGCGAAGGAAACAAAACAACAACTTGGTTTTAAGGGTGTTCCTGATTATATCGCTGAGCGTTATGGCTGGGCGGGTGAATTAATTAAATCACGTGAATATTCGCTGCGAACACTACTTGAAATAATTAATATGGTTGACCTCTATCCCCATTATGCTTTTGCCTCATTATTTGTTCACGAATATTTAATTAGTCCCGAAGATTTACGATTAGAGATTGATTTTGAAAAATATTTATTAACGTTATACTTTAAATTATATGAGGCTGTTCGCGTTAACATCAATGACTTCACAAATGATCTTGATGCCGTTAAAAAATTAGAACAAGGAGTGCGCAAAGAAGTAAACAATTTTAAAGCACAATTTAATGACTTTAGTGCGCGAATTCAAACAACATGACGGAGAAAAGAATTTATACAAGTTTTAAAGGCTTACTCTTAATTTACCTCCCGATTTATTTATTGATGACGATCGTCTTCTATTTAATTGTAGGTATTAAATTTCCGCCTACTTTAAACCATTATCTTGCCGTAGGCGGGTGGACTATTATTACGATAATTTATTTAATTTTTGGGTATCGCAATAGTTATTATGAAATTAAAAAGCATGAAATAATTCACCACAAAGGGAGTAATGTTCTTTATTACAAATTCGATGACATTATTTATATTGATCAAGTTTATTCCGCTAAAAAATTAAGTATTCGCTTCTTCACCCGTGTCGGTGATGAACGCTATTTAGCGCATGACCCACACAAAAAAGTCTATAACGCCATGCTTGAACGCTGCCAAAATTTAGTGGATAAAGATGAATTATTACGGCGTTTTCCTAAAATTAACTTCTAAAACAACAAAATTATTCATTTATATTTGCAAATTTATAACATAAATGTTATCTTAATGTAGCATTTATTGAATGGGGAGGAAATTATGGCAAGACATTGTCCAGTATCAGGCAAAGGACCCTTAAGTGGCAATAAACGCAGTCACTCACTTCGTGCAACTAGACGGCGCTGGGGCGTAAACTTACAAAACTACAAAGTTGAAGTTGATGGCCAACTCCAAACCGTCCGGATGTCAGCTCGAGCGTATCGCTCACTTAATAAGTCCGCCAAAGTATAAAAAAAGCTCACAACACAGTGAGTTTTTTTTATTAATCCGCTCCTTCTGCTCTTACACAAAAAGATAAGCATACATAATAATCATTAGTAAAAACTGCGCAGCAATAAAACCCCATTCATAAAGCGCAAGCAAGAAATAACGGGGTCGTAAAATTAAGACCGTGCCATCTTGCTGTAACACTTTATCCATAATGGGCCATTTACTAAGTTTGGGGTTAAGAAGCACTAAAATACCAAATACCGCAAAAATATAGCCGACGATTCCAAACACAATATTTTGTTTGCCAAATGGGCTAATATGGGCATATAAACCAAACGCAAAATAACTAGTGACGACAGTTAAAGCTTGGATAATTACGACAATGATATGTTTTTTTATTTCATATACTTTTACAAAGAATAAGAGATAGAGCATAATCGAGCTAAGCGCCAAGGCACCAACGAGTAAATATTCATACCAACTATAAATATGTTGCAAATATTTGAAAGCAAATAATAAATTAGCAATCGTGACTAAAAAGAGTAAAACATAATGATAATTTATAAACTTTATATCCGCCCCTTGCACTAATTCAAAGGGTAATTCATTACGGAAGGAATATTTCCGATCTTGTTTATAACGATAAAGTGATAATTGGAAAATTAACGTAATAATAAATAATGATAAAGACGCAAAAAAAGCAATATGAATGATGTTATCCATTACGTAAGCCATTAATCCTTTCCGCAATATCTTCTTTACCAAATAAATAAGAACCAGCGACTAAAATATCGACACCAGCGGCCACACATTGTGCTCCCGTCTCCGCATTTATCCCGCCATCAACTTCAATGACATATTGATATCGATACTTTTTCCGTTGTTCATCAAGCCATTCAATTTTAGGGAGCGCACTCCGTAAAAAGCCTTGCCCACCAAAGCCAGGTTCGACCGACATCACAAGCACTAAATCTAAATCTTTTAAAATTGGTGCTAAGTCTTCAACGGGTGTATTTGGTTTAACACTAATACCAACTTTGACACCCATCAGTCTTAACTCTTTAATCAGTTTAATGACATCATTACCCGTCTTCATCGCTTCAAGATGGAACGTAACGATATCGGCACCAGCTTCGGCAAATTTAGGAGCGATAAACTCGGGATTACTGACCATTAAGTGCACATCATAAATGAATTTATAGTGCGGTTTAAGTGCTTCTAAAATCGGAATACCAAATGACAAATTCGGTACAAAATGGCCATCCATAACATCAAAATGTAAATATTTAACCTTGTTTTGCTGCAAAATTAATAATTCGTTATGTAGATTTCTAAAATCAGCGGCTAATAAAGATGGGGCAACATAAACTTTCTTTTTCATTTATAATCCTCACTAAAAAACTTTAATTCTGCACTTATCATAACATAATTGTTATAACTTTCTTCACTAATAAGCCCCGCACTAACATCGGCTTTAACACTACAACCAATTTCATTAACATGTAGACAATCATTAAACTTACATGTACCAATATACTTTTTAAACCCGGGAAAATTTTCCGCGAGGTCTCCCTTGGTCAGTGGTAATTCAAAGGAAGAAAACCCTGGAGTGTCCACTAAATAACCAGCATTAAAGGGCAGCATAATCACTTCTTTTGTAACGTGCCGACCACGATTAATATTAATCGAAAACTTTCCAACTTCACGATCATAATCAGTTAACGCATTAATAAAACTTGATTTACCAACCCCTGATTGCCCCATGAGCGCAACGACTTTACCATGCAGATATTTCCGCACTACATCAAGTCCTTCACCGCTCTTATTATTAACAACATAATTTTTAACGTGGAGCTTATCAAGACTTGCTTGAATGTTACTCAGTAACTCATAACTATCAAGCTTATCTTGCTTAGTAATGATGACAAGTGGTTTAATTTCCGCAAAATTAGCGTAACTTAAAAACTTTTCAACAAGAAATAAACTAAAATCAGGTTGAACCATCGACATCACAATTAAGACGATATCAACATTAGCAATTGGGGGCCTAATTAAAAAATTACGGCGTGGTAAAAGCTCACTAATTAAGTTATTTTCCGTATCAATTTCAACATAATCACCAACATAAATCGTTTGCCGTGATTTAATTAAATTACCACTAGGTTTAGTGACATACGTTTCACCATTCTTGGCGACGATAAAACTTGATTTCTGTTTATTGATAACAAGTCCTGGCATCTAATCCTCAGACACAAATCCAAACCAGCGCACCCAAATGGATTGGCGCGGACGCAATAATTTCGGATTTGTTTTTAACATTAAAATGTCTTGTTGTAATGATTCAACATCTTGATAACGTTCACGCGGATTTTTCTTACAACATCTTTTAATTATTTTTTCAATTGCCTTTGGCGTGTTTTTTACATATTTACGCGGACTTGGAAACTTCTCTTTAATTTGTTTGACCGCAATTGCCACGTTTGAATCACCATCAAAGGGCACATGACCAGTAATTAATTCAAAGAAATTAATACCTAGGGCATAAATATCGCTTCGCGGTGAAGCTTCACCACCCCGGCAAACTTCAGGTGCTAAATAGTGGGCGCTACCAACGATATTTGTGTTGCTGGTAACACGTTTTGAATCGCTATAACGCGCGATTCCAAAGTCCCCAAGCTTAACGAGTCCTTCTTTAGTAATATAAATATTACTTGGTTTAATATCACGGTGAATGACCCCATTTTTATGCGCTAAACTAACAGCGTTACATAATTGATCAATAATATCAGCGGCTTCTAAAAATGTGTAGCGACCACGCGATTGAAGTTCGTCTTCTAAATTATTGCCAATAATTAATTCATTAACCATATATGGGAGATTTTCATATTTACCAACACTGATGACACGGACAATATTTGGATGATTAAGTGTCGCGGTCGCTTTCGCTTCAATTTCAAAACGGGCGAGGTTTACTTTATCACGGGCCACATTCGCTTTTAAAAACTTTAGCGCAACATTACGTTTAGTAATAATGTCGACCGCTTCGTAAACTGTCCCCATCCCTCCTTCACCAAGTAAGCTTACAATCCGATACCGATTGTCAATTAAATCACCTATTCTAATCATTGTCTGGCTCCCATAATGCTACTCCTATATTGTCAGCTCCACCGCGATGATTGGCGAGAGCGACGAGTGCGTCTACTTTAAATTCCACCGTTTGTGTTGTACGTAATATGCCTAAAATGTCTTCGCTATCTAACATATTGTAAAGGCCATCACTGCACACTAAAATACGTTCCCCGCGATATTGAAACTTACGAAAATCAAAAGTGACCGTCGGCATTGTTCCAAGAGCATTTGTTAAGATATGACGTTTTGGGTGCACGAGTGCTTCTTCAGGGGTAATTTGATTCGTGCGCACTAAATAACCAACAACAGTCTGATCTTCACTCATCAAATACATTTCATCATCGGTGCATAAATAAAAGCGACTATCACCAATATTGACATTGCATAACTTTGAGCGCGTTAACACAACCGCATTTAATGTCGTGGACATATTGTTCATATCTTCCGATAAAATACTTTCTTCAAAGATTGCTTTATTGATTGAGCGAATATTTTTATTAAAGAAGCGTTTGATGCTATTTGTTGTTAAAAACCCGCGATTATTAGCAAAAGCCGTCATTAACATATCAATCGCTAACTTAGAAGCAAAGTCTCCTTTATTATGACCACCAAGACCATCGCAAACAACAAAGAGTAAATCACCCTTTTGATTTAAAAGCACCGCAGCGCGGTCTTCATTATGAAGCCGCACTAAGCCACGATCACTTTTAGCCGCAAATGTACCTTTAACGGTTGTTGCCACGTTTCTTCTCCACCTTCGCCCGCAGTTGTCCGCAAGCAGCATCGATATCACTACCAAACTCTTTGCGCACTGTTGTTTGTACACCCATTGTTTTAAGATAGTTCGCAAACTTATACACATGATCACGTGTCGATGGTTCGTAATCAAATTCTGCAATCGGGTTATAGGCAATTAAATTAACAAACCCATTCGTCCCTTTGACAAGATTTGCTAGTGCGCGAGCATCATCAAGCGAATCATTAAAGTCATTGAGCATAATATATTCATAAGTGACACGTTTATTTGTCTTACTTTCATAGTATTTCACAGCAGAAAGCACTTCTTTTAGCGAATAAGCCTTATTAATCGGCATTAATTCATTACGTTTCTCATCAGTGGCTGCATGTAGCGATATCGCTAATTTTACTTGTAACTTAAGGTCAGCGAATTCTTTCATTTTAGGGACTAATCCACACGTCGATACCGAAATATGCCGCGCACCAATCGCCAGTGATTTTGGATTATTTAATAAGTCAATAAAATCAAGAATATTCGTAAAGTTATCAAATGGTTCCCCTGTGCCCATCAGCACAACATGCGTTGTTAGTTTCGGTTCACCCTTTTCCTTTAAGTAATTATTAATCATCAACACTTGCCCAAGCATTTCACCTGGAGTCAAGTCGCGCTTCTTCTTCAGAAGACCAGAAGCACAAAAGCGACAACCCATATTACACCCGACTTGTGTGGAAACACAAACCGAATTACCATATCGATAACGCATTAATACTGTTTCCACAAGTGAGCCATCACCTAACTTTAATAAAAGCTTAACTGTTCCATCATCACTTTCTTGAATCTCATTAATTACTGGTAATTCAAAAGTAAAGTTATTGATCATAAAATCACGGGTCATTAATGCGAGATTACTCATTTTATTAAAGTCTAACTCATCTTTTAAATATACCCATTCAAACATTTGGGTTGCACTATATTTTTTAAACCCCTCACTGATTAAAAAACTTTGGAGTTTAGGTAATGGATAATCATAAAAATTAAGCTTCTTCAACATGGACACCTTTCTTCAGAAGGGCAAAGTAGAGCGTTTCATTATTTGGCGTGAAATGAAAATGTTGTTTTTCTAGTTTTAACTCAAACTCAGGATAATCACGCACAAATGCAACCGCTTGCAGATGTGTTTCAAAACGTAGCACTGTTGTTGTAATGAACATTAGGTATCCATCGTCCGCCACATAATCTTTTAAATCATCGAGTTCTTCACGACCCTTAGCAGCAAAGAATTGCAAATTTTCGGGAAGCCGGAAGTAAAAATCACGATGGCGAATATCACCATTAATATTTGAACTTTGGAGTGTTGTGAGCACAAAATCATAAGTTTGCGTAATTTTATCAATATAAGTAACATTTTCTAAAGCGAATTTGCGCACTAAATGGCGCACGATATACCGCGATCGATTATCATCCTTATAGAAATGAATTTGTATTTCGGGATATTTAAGTGCCAAAACTAACATTAAAGAAGTATCTTCATGTTGCACAAATAATAATGTTTTAGGTTTTGTGCCTTCAATAATATCGACAACATCTAATAATGTTTGGCTTGCGATTACAATTTCATTATTATTGTACGCTGGTGTTTTTTTAATATAATCTTTGCCCTTGTATTCAAATTCGCCCGGTTTAAAACCACGGGTAAAAAGTTGCATTTTTGCGAAGAATTCGTCATCACTGATTACCGCATGATTAATAAGGCCATAAGTTTCTCGATAACGATTTGTGAGGAACTTAAGCAAGTTTTTACGACCAATATCTGATAGTAATTGTTCAACGACAGGTAAGGGAATGCTAAAGCGGGCCGCTAAAGAGAGCGCTTGATTCTCACTATGAAAATGCTTAGGAATTTTAATTGGGAAACTTGAATCTGGATATTCTTCTTCAAATTTAACTTGTGTTTCAGTAGGTAAGGCGGCTAAAAAGTCTTCATAACTAAGCGGCATAACTTTTTTCTCGCGATTAAAACTAAAAAGACCTAACGCTAATAGTTCATCGCATTTCAAAGTTGATTCTTCGCCTTCAGTTAATGAATATAGATAACGAAAATAGCGATTTAAAAGGGCATTCACAAGTGTACGAATTTGATGTTTTTCTGCTTGTGAGTATGTTGTGTCTTGCTTTAAATCCTTGCTAAATTGTTGATAAGCAAGACTACCATCAATAATTTTTTCTGTTGTGTTTAAAATGTGTTTTATCATATGCACCTACCTATATTAGTATATCACTCTTTGTAAAGGTGTTTCTAATTAATTAGAAAATTATTCGTCTTCTTCATCGTCCCAATCTTCATCAAGGTCTTCGTTTTCGTCTTCGTAGTAATTACCATGTGAATAAACTTCAACCATCGTCTCATTAAATACTTTAAAATCAGGATTTAAGATTTTCACAATGTTTTCTTTTTGCACATAATCATATTTAATCATTAGGTGCACACCATAATTACTAAAAACTTCCAATAAAACCTTACTTAACGCATCTTGTTTATGTTTTAAGTTCGCTGGTAGTGAAACTTCTAAATACGTAAACCAGCTTACTTGATCAACTCCTTCAGCAATTAATGCTCCATCACTGCCAATGATAAAAACATCTTCTTTGGTTAATCCTAAACTCTTGGCAATTTCATCAGCATATTTAACACTGATTTCCGCAGCGACATAGACGTCTTGCGAGTAAATTTTAATAATGACCATAATCTTTTTCCTTTCTATACATCATATGGATCAACATTTATATGCACATATAAGGAGGATTGCTCCCTAAATGGACTTAATGTGTGGATAAGTGCAGGTTTTATCTTAAAATAATTTTTATACCGCACTATAAGTGTTTGATTGAATGATTTACCGCTCGCTGGATAAAAAGTAGCGGTGGGACCAATCACACTTGCATCTTCTCCTAATGCTTTTACTAAATTGATACGTAATGTTTCAATCGTATTCATCAATGTCTTTTCATCTTGATGACTCATGGTAATTGATAAAAGAAAATGAAACGGAGGATTTTGGGTAAAATATCGTTGCCTAATCTCAGCATCATAAAAGCCAAAATAATCTTGAGCTTTAGCATATTTAATCACGTAATGATCGGGCATCATTGTTTGCACAATTGCCTTTCCCGTAATTTTCTCTCTACCAGACCGACCAACTGCTTGCGTTATAAGTTGGAAAGTTCGCTCGCTGCTACGAAATGAAGGAATGGATAAACTTGCATCTGTTCCAATTACACCGACAAGGCTGACGAGTGGAAAATCATGGCCCTTAGCAACCATTTGTGTTCCAATTAATATATCCGCTTCATACTTCATAAATTTATCTAACACAACTTGTGGTGTTTTATCACGCCGACTAACATCACTATCTAATCGAAGTAGTCGTGCTTCAGGAAACATTTTTTGAATATCTTCTTCTGCTTTCTGTGTCGCAAACCCTGTATATGAGAACTTTTCGCCGCCACATTTAAGACAAGGCTCATTTATTGGGAAAGAAAGGCCACAGTGATGGCATTTTAGCACATTTCCTACTTTATGATAGGTAAGAGATATCGCACAGGTAGGGCACTTTTTCGCTTCCCCACAATGACGACAACTTACAAAAGTGGCGTACCCCCGTCGGTTTACTAATAAAATCACTTGTGTTTTGGCATCAAGCGCTTTTCTAATTTCTTTTGCCAATAAGTTAGAAATATACGGTGACGCCTGTGTTAAATTTTTATAATCTAGCATATTAACAATAGTTGTTTCTGGTAGTGGTTGTAGATTAATTCGCTCTCCAAGATAGTAATAACCATACACCTCTTTTTTGGCCCGTGCCATTGTTTCGACACTTGGTGTTGCACTGCCTACTACCACTTTTGCATTGAAACTTTTAGCGCGCATTTGCGCTACAGTTAAGGCGTGATAAAACGGGGCGACATCTTGTTTATATGTTTCAGAATGTTCTTCATCAAGAATAATTAACCCAATGTTTTGTAATGGAGCAAAGATAGCGCTTCTAGCACCAACAACAATATCAACTTCCCCATTACTAATCCGCCGATATTCATCAAACTTTTCAGCTGGCGTTAATTCACTATGTAATATGGCAATTTTCTTGCCAAAGCGACGATAAAAATTAGCTAACATTGTCCCAGTAAGTGCAATTTCAGGCACTAACATAATAACTTGCTTTTGTTGTGACAAGTAGTGAGCCGCAAGCGTTAAATAAACTTCTGTTTTTCCACTTCCAGTAATACCATGGAGTAAAAATGTTTCTTTATAATCATTTAAAATTGATTGGACGGCTTCTTTTTGTGCTGTTGTTAATGTGTGCGGTTCTTCAAGCGGATAGTCTTCATATCTTAGTCTGTATTTCTCAATTTCTTCAATAAGTACCGCACCCTTGTTTAATAATTGTGTGATTTGGGGCCGATTTTTAGAGGTTTGCAAAACACTACCAAGCGTGATAATTTCATTTAATAAGCCGTTTTGCTTATCAGTTAATTTATCGAATGCATTAAATTCGGGGTTAAAAGTAACTCTTTTTTGTGTAGCAATCTTTGGCGCCGTTAAACTACCTTTACTCGGACGGAGTGATGGTGGCAGCATCGCATTCAAAACACTAATTCGATTTGTTAAGTAATATGCCGTAACATTTTCACTTAACTCCATTAATTCGTTAGTAAGTAATGGCTTATCATCTAATTTTTTTGTAATTTTAACAAGTTCAAAACCAAGTCGAGCGCTAGCTTCGGCCCTTGTTTCGGTTGTTGATTTCACACTAGTTACATAACCAACAATCTCCCGATTATTGAAATCAGTAAGTACTCTAACACCTACTTTTAAATCATTACCATCATAATAAAAAGTAAATGGTTTATTTAATTTAGAATACTGTGTGAAAACTTCAATAAGTTGCATAACTAGCTATTAATTTTCCCCCGAATTAAGGCTTTAACTTCGTCAATACAAGTTTGTAAATCATCATTAATAATAGTCCATTGATATAGATCTTTGTATTTAACTTCTTCCTTAAAGCGTTCTGCGCGTTGCATGATTGTTGCTTCATCTTCAGAGCCGCGATGGCGCAATCGTTTAATCAAATCTTCAACAGTAGGGGGCATTATATATAAGGAAAGAACTTGGTCTTTCGGTACACTATTTAACAATTGACACGCACCATCTACTTCAATTTCAACAAGCACATTCTTCCCTTTATTTAACAATGTATAGACATAATCTCGGGGTGTGCCATAGCGGTTACCCACAAATTGTGCATGTTCCAAGAAGTTATTACGTTCAATATTTTCGAGAAAAGTTTCATGACTTACGAAAAAATAATGAACGCCATGTTTTTCATTTGGGCGCGGCTTTCTTGTTGTCATTGATACACTAAAAGTCAAATTTAAAGATTTATCCGCGAGTAAGCTATTTATTAATGTGCCTTTCCCAACACCAGAAGGTCCGCTTATTAAAACAATAAATCCCTGTTTCATAAATTCTCCCCCTAAATTTACTGAATAAATTGTATCTTATTTACTACTAAATAACAAACTTGGCACAATCTTGTTGTAGAATAAAGGCATGCAAAGACTTTATCCGAATGATTTACAAGACTTGATCACCGCTAACAAACATTATGTGGGACTATTTCTTGAGCGAGTTAGACAATTAAGTTTAGTTGATTTTGTCCTTGATTTTAGTCACGGGAAAAACCTTTTCATTTCGCTTAATAGCAGGACTCCATTCATTGTGTTTAACGCGGATTTGGGCGCCTTTCCTGATGGAGGAGAACTACATAGTTTTGCGATTAATTTAAGACAATCATTACGAGGTCGTTTAGTGTCGTTAGAACAACCTAATAATGATATGATTTTAGCGCTTGTGTTTGAGCAAAGAAATAATATTTTAGAGCTAGAAAAAGTAACGCTTTTTGTTGAACTAATCCCATATCATCCACAGGCGGTTTTAGTAAATGAAGATAACACAATATTAACAGCCTTTCGCTATCATCAAGAACGGGCCAAGGATGGCCGATTTATGAGGGGCGGAAACAAATATTTTTTACCAGAAAAAAGCGAGTTCATTTCGCATACAACTTCGCTGCAAACAGATTATTTAAAAGCATATTTAAGTGAGCATCGCGAGCGTATCAAAAAGCAAAATTTCCGTGATGTTTATGTGTATTTGGAAACAAATTTAAAGCGCGCTAGACGACTAATTAAAAACTATGAAAAGGATTTAGAAAAGCTCGATAACCTTGCAGATTTGTATCATAACGCCAATCTATTATTAACATATAAGCCTGCAATTTACGATTATTTCGTGCAAATTGACGGTAAAACTATAGAAGTTGATCCGCGCTATGATGCATTAGTAAACGCCGAAATCCTTTTTAAAAAGGCGAAGAAAATTAAAAAATCGGAACAAATTTTACAATCCAAAATTACGGAAACGATAGATAAAATTAAGTATCTTGAAGGAATAGAAAGTCATCTTAATAACTTAGAATCCGCTGGTGAGATATTTCAAATTTATGAAGAATTAGATCTCTTAAAAAGGCGTGACAAACGTCAAATAATTTCTAAACTTAATCCCTATATTATCAATTATAAAAACATCGACATTTTATTTGGTAAAAACAATAAACAAAATGACTTTTTAACCTTCAAAATAGCACGTAAAAATGATACTTTTATGCACATCGTAAATCGGCCTGGTTCACATATCATTATTAGAGCGGAAAAGCCGGCAAAAGACGTGATTCAATTTGCTGGAATGCTATGTTTATTTTTAGCTAAACAAGTTGATGCTGAAATCATGTATTCCGACGTGGTTAACATAAAAAAAGGTGTCTTTCCTGGTCAAGTAATCGCGCGAAAATATGAAACTTTCTTTTTGAGATTTAACGATGAATTTAAAGAATTATTCAAGAACGATATTAAGCGCTTTTATAAATAGTCATCACCTTTAATAATTTCGCTTGTGGCAAGATTATAAAACCCTTGTTGGCGTAATATTTCATAACTGACAATAGCAACCGCATTACTAAGATTTAAACTTCGTGCCGATGCGACCATTGGAATACGGACTGTTTTTTCTTTATGTTGCCGTAAAAGCTCTAACGGCAAGCCATAAGACTCATTGCCGAACATAACAAAAACCTCGTCATCAAAACGACCATAATCAACGTCAGTATAATTGTTGCTACTATAGCGCGTGACATAGACAATATTTTTATCGTGATGTTTTTTAATGAAATCAGCAAGTGATTCATAAATAAAAAATGATAAGTCTTTTACGTAATCCATTCCAGCACGTTTTAAGTTCTTATCATCAAATTTAATTGGGGTGGGACCAATAATATGGAGCGTAGCGTCAATTGCGACCACTGTACGCATCACGTTGCCAACATTCGCTGGCATTTCTGGTTGATAAAGAATAATATGGAGCATTATTTATTATCGCCAAATATTTCTCTATATTTAGCCATAGATTGTTCAATAATTTTAATGGCGTTTTCACGTCCTTGAACGTGGTGAACGACTGTTTCTTTACCTTCTAACGTTTTATAAACTTGGAAGAAGTGGCGGATTTCTTGAAAAACATGTTGCGGAATTTCACTTGTCGATTCGTAAGAAGCATATGTTGGATCATTTTCTGCGATAGCAATAATCTTTTCGTCTAACTCTCCATTATCGACCATCCGCACTGCGCCAATTGGAATGCAAGTCACAATCGTCATTGGGCCAAGTGGCTGCGAACATAAAATTAAAACATCAAGTGGGTCATCATCATCAGCGTATGTACGTGGGATAAAGCCATAATTTTGTGGGTAGTGCGTGGAAGTAAAAAGCACGCGATCGAGACGAATTAATCCCGTTTCCTTATCTAATTCATATTTTGATTGTTGGCCCCGGCTAATTTCAACGACAGCATCAAAGCGTTCGCTAGTGATGCGGTCTGGGTTCATGTCATGCCAAATATTCATAATAGTTTAACTCCTTAAAAATAGTAATCTTCACAATTGTTGTCTTGTTATTATTATGGTTTAATTATAATATGAAAAATGAAAAATTATTAGTGATTTTACTACTTATTTGCATTCCTAGCATTTTTTTGAACGGATGTAGCAGCGATAACCCCAATCAAATACTTGTCTCAAAGCGAACAGAAGATACCATAACGAGCGAAAATTATAGAATTAATATGACCCGTGCATACCATGAAGCATTTACTAAAGGTAACAAAAACTTTGTGTTATATTTTGGTAGTCATCGCTGTCAATATTGTTTAGAACTTGAACCACTATTATTAAATTACATTCAAAAAACAAAAGCTGAACTTTATTATATTGATCTCTATAGTCAGGAATATGGCAATAATCGTGATTATTATATCGAAACAACGAATGTCACTGGCGCACCTAATATCTTAATTTATCGCGATGGTAAGATGATTTATCGGGAGCGTGGCGCTAATAATTTAAAAACACAAGTAGATGTTAATACATTCTTTAAAAAACATATAAGGACCGCTAATTTATTCACGACAGATAATAAAGAAACGATTAAACCAACAGTAAACAAATATGTAACTTTTTCTTACAATTTCAATAACGCTACTCATCACGAACTAATCAACAAATATTTCTTCCCGTATTTTGAAAATAAGAGTTATGTTAATTACTTATATAATAGTCTAAATAATTTAGAAACACCGCTTCTTACATACGACGATAATGAAAATGGGATATCATTACCAAACAACCCTGAAGAACTTGAAGTTATTGTTAAAGCGTATAAAACGTACTTTGCATAATTCCACCTTAGAATTGTTATTTCTTTAGGAAAAAAATACATTGTTGTATATAATTAATTTACATATTTAAGCAAGCAATAGAAGGAGAATCTATGACAAACAAAAAACCAAAAAGTTTTAATGTCGTTTTTAATGGAAAAATGACAACTCACGATAAACCAACTCGGATTGTAGATATTGTTGGTAAAGACAAGAATTTAATTTGTGCTTACGTCAATGGCCGTGTTCGCGAACTCAATTTTATTTTAAATCAAGACTCGACCATTGAAACCAAAACACTTGATGATAGTGAAGGGATTCGTATCTATCAAACATCGCTCCGTTTTGTGGCAGCGATGGCGATGAAAAGAATACGGCCTGAATTAAATGTCCGGTTTTCGTATAACGTATCACGTTCGATCTTTATCCAAGTAACAAACAAAGGTGTTACTGTAGATCGCTTGTTAGTCGAAAAATTACAGCGTGAAATGCGTAATATTGTCGACGCTGATCTCCCGTTTAAACGTACTAAAATTACGATTGAAGAAGCGAAGGAATTATACCAACGTTTAGGTTATAAAGATAAACTTGAAATCTTGAAATATCGTCCAGAACCGATGGTCCATATCTATGAATGTGATGGTTATGAAAACTATATGTATGGCTATATGGTTCCTTCTTCAGGATATTTAAAGAACTTTATTATTAGACCATACTCACCAGGGATGTTACTTCAATATCCGCGCAGTGAAACAAAAGGGGAAATTCCAGAATTTAAAGATGCACCGATGTTTGGGAAAGCCCTAAAAGCTAGCCATAACTGGGCCAAATTAACAAACCTTGATAGTGTGGCAAATATTAATTCCTACATTGAAAAGGGTAATATCGTCGAATTAATTAATATTGCCGAAGCTAAACATTATCAAATGTTAAGTGAACTAGGCCATCGCATTTTAGAAGATTCCGAAGACATCCGTCTCATATGTATTGCGGGACCAAGTAGTTCAGGTAAAACAACGTTCGCTAATAGACTACGTACTGAGCTGATGAGCCGTGGACTTAATGCGATTCGTTTATCAATTGATGACTATTATTTACCACGTGAATTAGCGCCACGTGACGAACATGGTAATATTGACTTAGAATCAATTTATGCTCTTGATATCGAATTATTTAATAAAAATATGCTCGATTTAATTAATGGTGAAGAAGTTGAATTACCAAAATTTGATTTCAAACTTGGCAAACGTGTTGCGGGTCGTAAACTTAAAGTCGCCGCTAATCAACCAATCATCATCGAAGGAATTCATGCCCTTAATGAACAACTAACAAGTTATATTCCAAAGCATCAAAAATATAAAATATATATTGCACCACAAGCACAAATTAACATTGATGACCATAACCCAATTAGTCTCACTGACTTACGCTTACTCCGGCGGATTGTGCGCGACCATAAATATCGTAATGCCAGTGCAAAAGAAACAATGGCAATGTGGCCTAGTGTTCGTGCTGGAGAATTTAAATGGATTTATGATACGCAAGAAGAAGCTGATTATGTCTTCAATTCACTGCTTTCTTACGAACTCGCGGTTATGAAAAAATATGCCTTCCCATTACTATTACAATTTGATTATTTAAGCGAAGACTTCCCAATCGCTGAACGATTAATTCGGATGCTTAAATACTTCCTAGATATGGATGAACAATGGGTGCCATCCAATTCATTACTCCGTGAATTCATCGGCGGCAGCTGCTTTGAAGACGTATAATTAAAGTTTCTCGCTAGACTAAAAGGGCCACTCGCTTGGGTGGCCCTTTCGTTTATGCTTTACTTAAACGACTGCGAACAAGCTTAATATCATCAAGATAAATAGCACGTGTTATCGCATATAATTCATTTTCATTTTTATCAGCGTTTTGGACGTATAACTCAGCAAAAAGGGCTTCAATTGTTAAAAATGAACTATAAAGATTATCAAGTACAAGATTTAAATAATAATATCTTTTGGTAAATAAAGTAAGGGCGGAGCTATGTGTAACTTCACTAGCAATTTGATAGACATGGCGTTTATCACTCATGTTAGCAATCGCTTGCACACCATCGCGGAAATTAAATTTATGCACGTTAACATCAAAGTCTTTATGCTTTAAAAGCCAACCATATTCAATAAAACGCTTGGTGTCTTTACTCTTTAGTTTCAAATCTTTCAGTTTAGTTTTAATTTCAAGAAAAACTTTATCGGCTTCTGCTTTAGCAATTAGTTTATTAAACGCTAATGCATAAAGAATATGCTGATTATATTCAACGAGCACTTTTTGGTCCGTAAGTAAAGTAAGTGTTGCTTCTAATTCGTGTAATGAACGCCAGGTAGCTAGGGCTTCTTTTTCAAACCCACGCACAATTAATTCGGTAATTGTTTGGACGTAAGAAAAAGCGTTTTTAAGTAACTCAGCAAATAGTTCAATACTTTTATTCTTGCGCGGGATATTAGGTAATTTAAGCATGATGAAATTTAAATAAACATTAATCGTTGATATTTCCATCGAATACTGTGTCAAGTATGTTCCTGAATCATATTTAAAGAAAGCAGTGCTCCCATATTTATCCACTACGACACTAATTAATGTATTACGAAACTTCTCATCTTTCAATAGTGCTTGTCGTTTGACAAATTCCAGTCCACGCATTCGATAATCATAATCGTGAATAAGGAGGAGAATTAGCCGTTGATGGTCAAGCGTGACATAAGGAATATTTTCAAAGAGTTCATGGTGTAAAGTTAAAAGTTCAACACATTCATTATAAAGTTCATATAAAATATGGTCTTCTTGTGATTCAGGAATTTTATATAATCTCAATAGTCTAATAAAATGCTCTTCATTTATTGGTATATATTGTTTTTTATCCATTTATTTTTACCTCCCTATATTCTAGCTTTATAATGCTTACTAAATAGCCTTCCACAGGTAAATTAAATACCTTTGCTAAATATTTCGCATAATTTGATACTTGTAAATCATAGAGCGGATCATCAATATTGGAGAGCTTAAAATCAATAATAACGATTTTATGTCCATAATTGATGAAGCAGTCAATTGCATATGTTTTTCCTGAGTCTTCATCAATAAATTCATATTCGCGGAAAATATTATCGTTAGTAACATTCCTAAAAAATGGTAATGTTAGTAAATCTCTAATGTGCTTACGATCTTTAGCTTCACTAATATAATCAAGATTTTGCTTGTCAAAGTCATATTCTTCAAAATAGCGATGCAATAGTGTACCTCGCGCTAAGACTTTATCATCGACTTCTTTCTTATCATCACTTGTAATTAAGACTTGCGATTGTTTAAATGCATAATTTAATTTATGCAATGAATACTTATCGTCATATTTAAGCGGAACATCAATATCACTCATTGTTGATGATACTTCTTCAATAGTAACAACTTTCCGCACACTATCATAATAAGGAGATTGGAGAAGAAGTGTTTTAAAAGTGTTGACTTTATCAAAGGTATAAAATTTTTCGCCACTTTCTTTTATGTCATGAATGATCACCATCAATTCTTTCGCCCGTGTTAGTGCAACATAGAGCAGTCTTATCTTTTCGGATAATGTTTCTTTTGAAGTATAGATGTTAGCTAAAAAACCAATAAAGCTCCGCCTTGTTTTATAAGCGGGTTCTGGTAACACAAAACCATATTTAGGACATACTTTCAGTGGTTGGCGCCGATTTGCGCGATAGAAATTTGAGTCAAGTTCCATATAATAAACAATGGGAAACTCTAAGCCTTTTGAACGATGAATCGTCATAATTGTTACCGCATCACGCTCTAATTTGACACGCTTTAATTCCGTTTCAATACCCGCTACTTCACGTTCATTAAGATAATTTACAATGGCTTCTAGATTTAAACCTAGATTAGCTAAATTTTCTATTTCTGCTAATTTACTCGACAATTTCATTGTATTTTGGGTTAAATCACGAATATGATTTAGTGAACCATATATGTCAAATTCACTTACTAACCGATTAACTATTTCCATTACTGGAAGTTGATCGATTGTTTTAGCATACTTCTTAATCTTGCTAATAATATGGTCTCGACTAAAATCCCAATTTTTATCCTTTAATAAGTTTAACAGTTCTGCATCACTATATTTATTAACAAAACCGCGCAAGAAACTAGCGACCGCCAAACGAAATTCGTAGCTTTGCGGTTCATCTTTCTTTGTATAGGCAACAAAGATAGTTAAAAGTTTATTTATCGCAATATTGATATTATTCTCTTTCGCCTTTTCATCACGATCAACATAAACGGGAATCCCCGCTCTAACAAAGCGTTCCTCAATACGATTAAAGTTTGTTCCTTCCGCAATTAATATTGTAAAGTCGCCATAACGGACATCTCGTAAACCACTTTTTTTATCGTATACTTGGTATTTCTCATGAATTTTTTGTTCGATGTCATTAATAATATAATCAACTTCATAGTCAAGTTTCTCACGGATAATAACATCGTCGTCATCATTCTTTTTGGGTACAACATAATTAATTACTTCTAATCCAACTTTCTGTTTTGGATTTTTAAAATTATTGTATGTTAAATTACCATGATTAATCAGGTGGTCTTTTTGATAATTAGCGCCCCCAAACTCATCACTCATGATGTCACTTAAGATGGCATTAATTGCTGAAAGAACTTCTGGACGACTCCGATAGTTATCGTTTAAGTCAACTTTTCTTCCACCTTTATTCTTTTGATACTTAGCATATTTTTCACGAAATATATCACAATTAGCGTTCCTAAAACCATAAATACTTTGTTTAATATCACCAACCATATAAACATTGTTATTAGCGATTTTATTAATTAATTGTTCTTGAATGTCACTCGTATCTTGATATTCATCAATTAAAATATAATCGTATTGGTTTTTTAATTCTTGTTGAACTTCGGGAATACTTACTAATTCATAGGCACTACGCGCAATATCACTAAACGTATATGCTGCCTTTGCTTTTTTAAATGCCCTTAGTTTATCTCTAATTTGTTTATATATACCCACAACAAACTCAGCATGACCTTTATTTTCCATAAAAACATCATACATTGTGTCTTTTGTTCCAAAATTTAGTAATTCTTTTAAATCTGCAATTAAAATTTTCACCTCTTCGGCATAAGGCGTATCTTCTGGATGTTCATCAAGTGTTTTACGGGGCCTAGTTTGATAAGCAAATTTATCTAAATTATTCATATAATCTTCAAACGATAACACTGCTCCGTAATGGTCAAGAAAAGTTTCGTATACCTTAAGGTGCCTTTCACAAGTAAAATGTTTAATGGCATTAGCAATTTTACGGAGTGTATTTACGACATATTTATCAAGTTCTTTGGCAATTTCCTCAAACTTGCTATCAGAGTAAAAAGTTTCGATGTAATGTTCTAGATACGTATCAGGATTTAATTGTAGATTCACTTGTCGATCTAAACTTTGCACTAATTTAAATAAGGCATCATCATCCTTCGATAAGAAGCGCTTCGCAAACATTTTAAGCGCTAGCGGAGGGTTATTATAATATTCCATCATAATTTCATCAAAATACTGTTTCATTAACACCATTTCGAAACCGACATCAAGATTAGTGATATCAGTTTGCATATCAGGATGCATATAACCGTATCTTCGTAAAATCTTTAATGAATACGCATCTAGTGTCGTAATATCAGCGTTATCAACCGCAAATGCTTTATGCGCATGGTTTTCGCTTTTTAACAATGATTGTTTAATCCGTTTTTTAAATTCTTCCGCTCCCGCATTAGTAAAGGTCAGCACAAGGATACGATCAAGTGGGATTTCCTTTTGCGTTAAGATACGAATGATACGCTCAACTAAAACAGCGGTCTTGCCACTCCCTGCTCCAGCGGAAACTAACATATTTTCTTTAGTTAAAGATAGTGCTTCCTCTTGTTTAGGGCTATAGACAATTTCATTACTATTAGCTTTCTTCGTCATACTCATCCTCTTCAAGTACAGCACTATATGGTAAGAAACTTATTTCTTTATAGCGGGAATTTTGGGCACTGCTTTTGTTTGCGATTTTCTTATCCTCAACGCGAAAATCGTTATTAATAATCCCTTCATATGTTTCCATAGCTTTTGCTCTAGCAAGTGTAATATATGATTGATATTGTTCAGGACTTACTAAGCCAACTAATTGTTTAACTTTACCACGTCCACCTGTCGCAAAGAAAGGACGCTCAACATTTGCTTCCGCACTAATCATTTTAAGTTTTGTTTCATCGGCGACAAGTAGGCCACTAAAACGCACATCATTAATAATTGCTTCTTTAAAGCTTTCATCACTACCTGCACTATAAGTTGAGGAGAGCTTAATCATATTAAGGACAAGCCCCGCAACTTCATAGTCTCTATATTCGTCACTCTCAGCAAGAAGTAGTCCATAGAGCGGTAATTGTAAATCTAAACCATATTCATAATTCTTTGGATTACTTGTAGCGTTAAATGTTTTAAAGTCCATAACAAAAGCAATTTTCTGTTCATCTTCTTCGAATAATAGCACACGATCCATTCGACCATTTAGCACACAATTCGCGGCAAAAGGGACGTTAATTTCAATTTCGGAATGTTTTTGGATTGGTAAGGTAGTCTCTAAATATCGTTTATTAAAACGAAATGCCTCGGCAATTAATTCACGATCATTTTCAATGAAAAAGCGATCTTTAGCATTAAACTCCATTGCATCAAGATAATGACTAAAACAAACCTGAAACGTTTGTTCATCAACGCTATTTTCGAGAACACTATGCACGAAAGTGCCATAATCCCAATTTATATTTGGCCGATTATCAACAACGTGTAATAAGTATTTTACAAAGTAATCAAATGGTAGTCTTTGATATAAATTAATCCGAGTCGGTGATAAGAAGAGCATTCTATGGTCATACTCAATACCCTTAAAGCGATAGTCAAAACTACCATAAGCATTTGCCTGTGCATTAGCCGCTAAAAGCGCTCCATAATTTTCATCAACCTTTTTATAAAAATTGTGTTTATCAGCCGCAATACCTGTTAAATAGTTTAAATATTGCTGACTATATAGTTGTGGGGGAATAACATACTCTTCGTGGGCGATTTTAAGTTTGGCCGCGAGTGTACTTAATTCGTAGTTGCTTTCTTCAAAAATACTCGCAAATGAAAGATGCAAATTTTCATTATTTTGGAGTGCCGTTAATAGTCGTTCTTCGGCAAGTAACGCTGTTGTTTCATCATCTAATAACCCAAGTTCTCGTCGTTCATTATTACTCAAATAAGGATTTAATGTTCTAACGGTTGGTGCTCTTCCATTAGCGAAATTTAAATAAAAATAATGTGTTTCTTTCGCGCTAAATAAGGGCAGCTCATCAATAAATTCAATCCCGTCATTTTGTTCAAGAGTGATGAACTCATGCTTAATTTTATCCTTTAAAATTTGATAATGGTGTTTATCATTCACACTATCAAAGTTAATGGTAAGCACTAGGTTATAAAGGGCAATAAGTGCTGGATTATTATTCATCGCTAGTGTCCGAATAAGCGGTCCATTTATATCTATGCGTTTATTTCTAAATTGATCAACAGAAGCAACGACTTCAGGAAAGGCACTGAGTGGAAACGATTCGGGTTTAAGTACAATATCAAATTGCGGCGCTAGTCGGCGCAGCATTTTTTCATAGATACTTTCGGGCTTTAATATTTTAATAGCAGACGCAGGAACGCCATTTGCTAATAACATTGCAATATTGTTGAGCACCGCATAAACTTCATCAACGCCAGTGTGAAAAATAGTAATTTTATGATTGTAATTATTAACACAATCAAAATACGAAACTAATGAACCAGCGCTATTTAATAAATTAATTAGTAAATAATGATTGCCTAAGTACTTTGGCAAAAGCACTCTTCTATTTTTAAAACTATAACGAATTAACGAATCACCATCCAAAAAATTTAACCCTTTTAAAGTTTGTTGATAACTACTTAGTGCTATGATTTTAGTGGTTGTGTCTTGCAGCTTAGGAAAAATTATCGTTTGATTAATGGTTTTTGCGTGTTCATAAGTTAATGAATCATATTTTTCCAGTAGCGCAAATAAACTATGGTCATCGGCGACACCTAAAAACTTACCAACAAGTTCATCGACAGTGAGAATTTTGAAAGCTAAACGCGGATAATTAACCCGCATCTTTAAAAGTTCAATTTTAGTTGTATAATCAACGATAACGTAATCTGTTTTCTCTAAGGCATTTAAAAGCGTATTCATATATTCAATTATAGCAAAAGACAGCAAAGATAAATCAACTTTTTCAATAGTTTAATTAACTATAGTTAATAAAACTATGAATATTTAAAAACCGTTGAATCATAGACTCAACGGTGCTCTAACTTTTTGTCTAATAAAGTATATTGTTATTCTTCGTAAACTGCAACAAGACGCCCTTGGACTTTACCTTGCTCTAGCATCAAAATTCCATCGGGAATTTCACTTGGTTTAATGATTGTTAATTTCGGCGTTAATTTGCCCGCACTAATAAGTTCATAAATGGCCGCAATATCTTCCTTATCGCCACCATTAGAGCCTAAAACACGTTTTTGCCCAACAATAAAGTCGGTGACATTAACTTTAAATTCTAAACGACCCATTCCGACTAAAACAACTGTTCCATTCCGAACGACCGTTTCTAGTGCTTCAGTAGTAGTAACACCAAAACCAGCAAAATCAACAACTAAATCTAAGTTTTTATCTTTTAAATCCTTGATATTGCGTACGACTTCTTTCGCTCCTAGTTTTTTTGCTAACGCTATCGCGTCATCGCGGACATCAACAGCGTACACATTTTTAAACCCAGAAGCAATCAGTGCTTGTAAACCAACTTGACCTAACCCACCAATTCCAATTAAGGCCACATTCATTTCTTTTCTTGCTTTCCCAATTGTAAAAATAGCGTGGTAAGAAGTCATGCCAGCATCCGTTGCCATTGCCGCTTCCGCCATCGTTAAATTATCAGGAACTCTCACTAAGTCTAATGCATTCGCGACTACATGTGTACCAAACCCACCATCATATAAATAACCAGGCGCCCCTTTACCAGAAGGACCTGTTGGACAAATAGCGACACGATCACCAACTTTAAAGTCTTTTACACCTTTACCAACTTCAATAATAGTTCCTGCGCATTCATGTCCCATAATAACAGGGAGTTTCATCATCGTCAGCCAGCCTTCATCACGCATCACACCAACATCACTATGGCATATTCCGCAGGCTCCTGTTTTAATGATAACTTCACCTGGCGCAGGTTTTGGAATTTCCTTCTCTACTAAAGTAAGCGGCACATTAGTTTTAGTAAATAACCAACCTTTCATCATCATAATAATTCCTCCTGACATTATTATATCAGTAATTATTTCCCGATTGCTATATTATTTTTGCAATAGTAAAAAATAAATAATATTTAGTTAGAAATTATGACCATGCTATACGCATTTATATGAATGATTTTATTCTTCTTCGCTAAATGTTAGTACGGCTTTAACTGCTTTTTTCCACCCAGCGTATTTCGCTTCACGAACTTTTTCGTCCATTTTAGGATTATAAGTTCTTGTATATTCATGAATTTTGGTAATCGCTCGAATTGAGGGGAAGAACCCGCTGTGTAATCCCGCAAGATAACATACACCAAGTGATGTTGTTTCATAAACTTTCGGTACGCGAATCGTCGTATTTAAGATATCGGCTTGGAATTGCATTAAATAATTATTGACGGAAGCCCCGCCATCAACACTTAATACTTTTAAATCTTGCTTTGATTCTTTAATCATCACATCAAAAACGTCCCGTGATTGATAAGCGATTGCTTCAAGGGTGGCTCGTGCTAATTCAAGGCCTCCCGCTTCACGGGTTAAGCCAAAGACAGCACCACGCGCGTTGTCATCCCAATATGGTGTCCCTAAACCAACAAAGGCGGGAACAAAGTAAATATTATCATGTTGATGGGCCGCATAAGCCATTTCTTCAGTTTCCGCAGCATTTTTAAATAGTTTAAGTTGATCGCGAAGCCACTGCACACTAGCGCCACCCATAAACACACTGCCTTCAAGGGCATAAGTAACTCTGCCATCTATCTTCCACGCGACTGTCGTGAGTAGCCCTTTTTTGGATAGTTGAACTTTATCACCAATGTTCATCAGCATAAAGCATCCTGTTCCGTATGTATTTTTCGCATCTCCTGGTTTTAAACACATTTGACCAAATAACGCTGCTTGTTGGTCACCAGCAACACCAGTAATTGGAATTGTATTGTGGAAGTAGCTTGTTTGCCCAAAATCATCAGCGCTTGCTAACACTTCGGGTAACATGCTTCGCGGAATATTGAATAACTTTAAAATATCGTCATCCCATTCTAAAGTGTTGATGTTAAATAACATTGTCCGTGAAGCATTAGTAATGTCAGTAACGTGGCGTGTTTCATTTGTCAATTTATAAATTAACCATGTATCAACCGTCCCAAACATTAATTCACCAGCGTCAGCGCGCGCTTGTCCGTTTGGTAAGTGGTCTAAAATATAGCGAATCTTACTAGCGCTGAAATAAGGATTAATTAATAACCCTGTTTTCTTATGAATCATTGCTTTATGTTTACTTAACGCATTACAAATATCCGCACTTTGCCGACTTTGCCATACAATTGCGGGTGCGACAGGCATCCCTGTATTTCGGTCCCATACAATCGTTGTTTCGCGTTGATTAGTAATCCCCATTGCCACAATATTATAGAATGTCAAATTAGCCTTAATTAAAACTTGATTAATAACACTTAAAACACTAAGCCATAATTCAATTGCATCTTGTTCAACATAGCTTGGTTTAGGATAATAGCACTTAATCTCTTCTTGGGCAATAAACGCAATCTCGGCATTTTTATCAAAGAGCATTGCTCGTGTTGAAGTCGTTCCCTGGTCAATTGTTAAAATATATTTTTCCATTAACTAACAATCTCCTTTATTTCTTTTGGAATACTAATTGATAAGTTTTCCGCTCCTTTGTCGGTCACTAATACATTATCTTCAATGCGCACACCAATCCCATACTTTGCAAAGTAGAGTCCCGGTTCAACGGTAATCACATTACCTTTTTCAAGTGGTAAACTCCGGTCTGCAGGGTCATGCGTATCAAGGCCAAGGTGATGACTAACACCATGATAATAGTAGTTACTAATATCTTCATCAGCAGTCATTAACTTCGCTTTCACAAGGCGCTCTTTTAAAAATTCTCGTGTAAACGTTTGTAAATCCGCGATTGTTTTACCAGGTTTAATAAAATTAATTACCGCTTTATTACACGCTAAAACAATTTCATAAATTGTGATTTGCAATGGGGTAAATTTACCATTAACTGGCACAGTCCGCGAAATATCAGCGGTATACATGTTATTATTATGACCACCTAAATCAAGCAGTAGTAATTCACCAGTTTCAAGTTTAGAATTTAAATCAGGATAATGAAGAATGACCGCATTAGCGCCAGTTGCGGCAATTGTGCTAAAACCGAGCTCACCGTGAACTTTTTTAATCTTATATTCAAAGGCAGCGGCCACTTCGTACTCATACGCTCCTGGTTTAACCTTACTAATCGCAAAATCAAGCGCCTTTTTCGTTAGCGCAATACTTTCCCGAATTAAAGCAATTTCAGCTTCATCTTTCACCATCCGCAGCCGCATAATTAACGGATAAACATTTTCAACTTTAACTTTTGCAAGATTAGTAATTTGCTCACTAAAACGACTCACTAACATCCCAGTATTGGTAAAAATACCTGGTTCTAAATCAAGATAAATCGTCTTAACCTTCGCGAGTGTCATTTGTTGTAAAACTTCCCATTCAGCAGTCGTTTTATAGTCGGTAATCCCGCTAATCATAGTGACTTCTTCGGGTTTTAAGCGTCGGCCTGTCCATATTTCTTTATGCGCATCATATGGACTCGTTAAGATTGTTTCTTTTATCTTATTTTTCGATTTCGTCACAACTAAAATCGAACCTTCTTGTTTAATGCCCGTTAAGTAAAAGAAGTTTCGATTCACTTCAAAATCATAAAAAGCGTCCGCGCTTTTTTTAATTTCACAGCCACTAAAAAGAATAAGGGCACTATTATCTGTAAGTGCTTTATATAATCGTTCGCGTCTAATCTTATATTTATTCATTGTTTAACTCCTTTAGCAGTGATTCAGTAATCAGTGTAAATTCACTTGTGTCTGTTACCTCTATTTTACCTTCATCCACAAGTTTTGTGTTAACCGGTAAAAAGGGAAGTGACCCTAAAATATTAATTGGAAATGTTTTTTGCAAGTCTTCCAATTTATTTTGACCATATAAATAATACTTTTCCGCTGTATTAGGTAATTTAACATAGGCCATATTTTCAATGACACCGAAGAGTTTTACTTTCATCTCTTCCGCCATTTTATATGTTTTTTTGACAATTTGTTGCACCATTTGTTGCGGGGTAGTAACAAGTACAATCCCGTCCACTGGAATATTTTGGAATGCACTAAGGGCAACATCACTCGTTCCTGGCGGGAAATCAATGAGTAAAAAGTCTAATGCACCCCAATTTACAAGCGTATAAAACTGCGTCACCAAACTACCAATCAGGGGGCCGCGCCACATAATCGGATCTTCATCATGGGCTAGAAGAAGCGCACTCGAAATAATTTTAATTCCTAATATATCACTTGTGGCGGGATAAATAATTTCTTGATCACCATACACTCCGCTATTAATGTTAAACATATGCGGGATAGAAGGACCAGTAACGTCACCATCTAAAATCCCAACACGATAACCTTGCTTGGCAAGTGTTACAGCGATTGAACCAGTTACATAGCTTTTACCGACACCGCCTTTTCCTGAAACAATGCCGATTATATGCTTAATATTTTTATCATTAATTTCCTTCATCACTGCACTCCTTTAACATGACTGCCTCACTTTTACTAACCACATTATAGCGATTTTCAAATGCTTCACTAACTTCTTTACTTGCGCGCACGCACACTTTTACATCCAAACTACTAAAATCAGCGTCATCAATTATAAATCCGTCTTTTTCTAAATAATGGCGTGTTCGTTCAAAGTCACTAATCGGGACCACTATTTCATATTTAAAAGCGGGAACTTCCAGGAACTTTTTAGCTTCGTTTATGACGCGATTACCAGCGTCAACATATGTGCGTAGTAATCGTCCTGCGCCAAGCTTTTTCCCACCAAAATAACGGACAACAATAACCGCTGTATTTACTAAATCATGATTTTTTAGTAAGTTTAAAAGCGGTAATCCCGCTGTATTTTGCGGTTCGCCATCATCACTAGCGCGCTCAAGATTACGATAGCGAAAGGCATATGTATAGTGTCGTGCATCTTTATATGTTTTTTTTGCTTCAGCAAGATACTCATCAAATGCTGTTTCACTGCTAAGTGGATGCAAAAGGGCAATAAAGCGCGATTTTTCCACGACTATTTCATTTATGTAACTCTTATCGACGACATAACTCATAGTTTAATTCTATCAAGAATTATTCAGTTTATGCTTTTATAACGCAAAAATGGTGATAATGTTATAATCTAAATGTATGGACGAACAAGAAAAAGTTACTAAAGAAGCAAACGTAACGCCAGTTGATGCTAATTACGGCCTCCTTATTGTCAGTGAAGAGTCCCCAAGTTACAAGCGACTCAAATCCCCTGGTTTTTCTTATGCACTATTTTTTGCTAGTATCGTCTTAATGTTTTTCTCATCATTTATTATTCAGACGATTGCTCAAGCCATCCTTGGTGAAACAGACGACGCTGCTGCTTTTGCGTTCGTTAACTTTTGGACTTTTGTCTTAACTTTTAGTCTCATTGTTGTGTTTTTAGCGGTGTCTAAAACATTACCTGCTTTAATTAAAAAATTCCTTAAACTACGGCCATACATTACTGGTGTATTTTATGGTTTTATTGTTATTATGACATCTGTTATCACAACACTTGTAATGCAAATTATTTTTGGCCAAGCCGATGAGAATCTTAATCAACAAATAATTAACCTCGTCTTGTCACGATATCCAGTGAGTTCCTTTTTCTGGATTGTTTTTCTTGGGCCACTTGTTGAAGAATTGACGTATCGTGCTGGGTTATTTAACGCGCTCTCAAGGCGCAACCGCATCTTAGCGTATGTCGTTAGTTCCGCTATTTTTGGGTTTATGCACTTTAACATTCCCTTTGATGCGGAAGGAGCAATCGATAAAGCTAAACTTATTGAAGAATTCATTAACATTCCTAGTTATATAGTAAGCGGGGTTGTCTTTGGTTTTATTTATGAGAAAGAAGGGTTCGCGGGTTCAAGCGTGGCCCATATTACAAACAATTTAGTGTCATATATTCTTTCAATTATAAATATCTATGCGGGAAAATAAACATTTATTATTAAACGCATTTACCCTTAAGCTTGTGGCGATGAGTGCGGTCATAATTGATCACGTTGCCCTGCTTTTTATTAATCCGGCGCTCCCACTTTATACATTCATGCGCGTGATTGGTCGCATTGCCTTCGTCCTTTATGCTTTTTTTATTAGTGAGGGTGTTATTTATACTAAAAACACGAATAAATACTTGTTACGCATATTCTATTTATATCTAATCCTGCAAGCATTAATTATCGGTGTCTTACTCTATGACCCCGTCTATGAACTTAAAAATATTTTTGCCACACTGCTTGCGGGCGCTAGTTTGCTCGTATATTTTGAACGTAAGGAATGGCAAAAAGTATATTATTTATTACCATTTGTCGTTTTAGTTACAATTAACCTTCTCGCGCATTTTACTAAACACGCATGGCTCATCGCGTTTGCGGGGGACGGCGGTCTTTTTGGCCTTGCAATGATTACTAGTTTCTATGTCGCACGCAAATTAGCAGTATATTTATTAAAACGCTATCCGCTGCATGACACAGACGCGGAAAATGAAACCGCAAATAGTGGCCAAAAAAGTGCACAGCATATGTATAATATTGGATGTTGCGTTTCTCTTTTATTCATTGCGCTCATTTGGTATATTTTAAGCGTATACAATAGCGATATGCCTGATGGAGCGCTGCAAAGTTTCTCGCTCATAAGTATCCCGCTGTTGTTACTTTACAACGGACGCTTAGGACATAGTAGTAAAGCATGGCGTATCATCTATTATGCCTTTTATCCCGTCCATGTCGTGCTACTCGTTGTAGTATTCATCATCATTAATTTATAGGAGGTCTTTATGATTACACACTTAGAAAACGCTGCTCAATTTAAAGAAATTATTAAAGGTGGAACCGTATTAGTCGACTTTTACGCTGATTGGTGTGGGCCGTGCCGGATGCTTGGCCCAGTGCTAGAGAAATTAAGTAAAGAACGGAGTGATGTCACCGTCTTAAAAGTTGACGTTGATACTTTTGGGGCACTTTCACAACAATATAGCGTCTTTTCCATTCCTACAATGATTCTTTTTAAAGGCGGTAACCCTGTTGGTAAACAAGTTGGCTATAAAGCTTATTCCCAACTTGTGGATTTTATCGATAATAATTAATTTTTGAATTTTATATAAATTAATAAATGTTTATTAAACAACGTTTGTTATAATTAATTTATGAGTAAACTAATTTTTGACCCACTTGAAGAATATCGTGACAAGTTTAAAGGGTTGCATGACCAAAATGTAAACCGGTTTTTTGATGAACTAGTGCAAAAAAGCGGCATTAATATTCCCGAAAATGATTTAACGGTTAAAGAAATCAATGCTTTAAATATCAAAATCGATGATGAAGAGAAAGTATTAAGACGCGCCCGGCGTTTACGCGGCTTTCTCTTATTTTTATTTATCGCAGCCTTAGTTGTGTTCATTTTATTTGTCGTCGCCGCCTCTGAGGGGGCAGATAGTTCACTAACCATTAGTGTTGGCGCGAGAATTCTTATCGCTATCGGCGTCATCGCTTTTGGTGTTGGAATGCTTTTAATCGTGATCATGGTTTTACGACCACGGATTAGAGATTCGCAAAGTCGTTTAAATGAATTAATTAGTAAGCGTGATGAAAAAATTAAACTAGCGTGGGCGCAAGTTAATCCGCTGAATGATTTATTTGACGCTAATATGACACCGATGCTCGTTGAAAAGACGATTCCGCTTTTAAAAATGGATCCCTTTTTTGATTCCAAACGCCTTGATTACTTAGTGCGTAAATATGAATTAAGTGATTTTACGCCTGATAATGAATCCGCTGAATTTGTGCAATCAGGGGAAATTCAAGGTAACCCATTTATTTTAGCGCGAACACTCGTGATGGATATGGGCACTAAAACATATACCGGGACCCTTACTGTTTCTTATACTGTTACTGTTTACGTTAACGGTAAAGCCCAACGGCAAACACGCACAGAGACATTGCGCGCTAGTGTGAATAAACCGTGTCCATATTACAACAATGATACATATATCATCTACGGAAACGAAGCCGCCCCGAATTTAATCTTTAGCCGCTATCCGCAACTCCCACTTGATTGGAATGAAAGAAGTCTGCGCCGTTTTGTGGAAAAAGAAGAAAAAGAAATGCAAAAACTTAGTGAAAAAGCACTAAAACAAGGCAAACAATTTACGCCGATTGGCAATAGTGAATTTGAAGCTCTCTTTAATGCTTATGACCGTAACCATGAATTAGAATTCAGGCTCTTATTTACCGCTTTAGGCCAAAGTGAAATCTTAGATCTAATTAAAGATAAAACGGTGGGCTTTGGTGATAATTTCCAATTCTTTAAAAATAAAAACTTAAATCTTGTGCGTTCGAAACATTCACAAGCTTTCGATTATAGTGGCAATCCGCGCAATTATTATCACTATGATAATAAAGAAATTAGAAAACGTTTCGTTGATTATAACAACAATTATCTCCATCGTTTCTACTTTAATATGGCGCCAGTTTTAGCAATCCCGCTTTATCAACAACATAAACCACATGAATTTATTTATCAAACGGAATATAAATCACACCTCGCATTTTATGAACACGAATCAACAGTGAACCAATTCCCAAGTAGTGCGTTTGCGCACCCCGATAGTCATACGCAAAACATCTTAAAAACAAAGGTTGTGCAAAAAGGTAAAGACTTTGATACTGTCAGTGTAACAAGTCACGGTTTTACAACTTTTGAACGTGTCGATTACATCCCCAAAATGGCGGGCAATGGTACCGTCCATAATGTGCCTGTCTACTGGACTGAATATATTCCTGTTGAACGCGAATCGCACGCGACAATTAAAGTGCTCAATGAAGAAAATGCTAAAAAGACACAAAATGATTCATTCTTTGACAAAATTGGTGAATATTTAAGCAAATATACACCTGATCATAAACCTGTCACCGGCCGCCATGTCATGGCTTTCCTCGTCGCTAGTAAATTCGCTGATGACGATAATGAAGGCCTTGACAAACTTTTTAAGTAATAAGTTTATTTATTTTAATAGTATAATTAAAGAAAGGAGAAAAGTACTATGGCAAATGAATTAGACGAACTAACTGGACCAGTTAATAAAGAAGGTCAGGATATTAATGTAATTAGTAAACAACTAAAAATTAAGGTTGGCTGGGGTTCAACACTCTTTGAAGTGTTACTTTGGTTCCCGTTTATTATTCCGGGAGTTATCTTCTTATTTAAGAAAATTCAAGCGAAGAAACATTTCCAACAATTACAACAACGGATTCAACACCACGCTAGTCAAATCGATAACTATTTAGAACAACGCGTCGTAATCCTCAATAACGTTGTTGGCTTAGTTAATCGCGCTGTCGCGCTTGACAAAGACACCTTTACCACTATCGCTGCTGCACGCAGTGGTGCTAGCCTTGATGAAAATCGGAACGTTGTCGCGGGCCAAGTGGGTGACGTGACAAATAAACTTAACATCGCCTTTGAAAACTATCCAGAACTCAAAGCCCATCAAGCCATTCAAGATGCAATGCAACAAAATAGCTATCTCCAACGCGAAATTACCGCGGCGCGTGAACTTTACAACGACGTCGTCAATCGCTGGAATAGTGATGTTTATGCATGGCCAACCAAGATGATTGTTGCCGCACGTGAAGGTTATACAACCCGTATTCCATTCTCAACATCGGCAGAAATGAAAGCTGAAGCTCGTAAAACTTTCTTCTAGAAAGAAACTTATAGAAAAGGGAAAACCAACCTCATCGTTGGTTTTTCTTTTTATAAATAATAAGACTTGATATTAATCGTAATTTTAATATAATAGTAGGGCAATGGACCAGTAGTGTAGTGGTTAACATGTCTGCCTGTCACGCAGAAGATCGCGGGTTCGAGTCCCGTCTGGTCCGCCAGTGACGTATGCAGGTGTAGTTCAATGGTAGAACATTAGCCTTCCAAGCTAAATACGCGGGTTCGATTCCCGTCACCTGCTCCATCTTAGTGAAACTTCCCCCAAAATTTTGCTCAAAGAGAGTAAAATAAAAAGGGGGAATTTTTAAATGAAACACACAATCTC
>MWEF01000003.1 GCA_002070905.1 Tenericutes bacterium ADurb.Bin087
GACGGATAATTCACTTAGTTTGTGAATCTTTTTGATATATATTTACTATTTAACTTGATTAAGAATAGTTAATCTCCTTTTTCGTAAGAATACAAAATTGCTGCACCCTTATTTACATTTACTCTTTCAAAACGCATATAAGTAATGCCATGAATGATATCGGTATTTGTAATAAATCCGCTGGGGCGTAATGATTGCCATGTTGAAGCCGTATTTTCTAAAGCACCAATCTGCATTCCGATTGTATTACCAAGTTCCGTCTTCATCGATCCGTAGCCGGAATTACTTTGACCAACTGGCCCAGTTACAATCTTATTTTTAGTGGCATTAAACACAATCGCGTATGGTGTTGGCTCACCGCGCGCCCCAAAAGAGCGAGAGTCTCCAACACTAATGACACTAATGAGTAATGTCGAAAACGCCAAAAAGGCAATTGTCGCTTTAGCGAGCAACTTTTTATTTTTCATAAATTATTTCCTTCCTAACTGTGAACACACGTTCATAAATTAAGTTTAGCACCATATAATCAATTAAACCGCTAAAAATAAATCACTAAAATTTAAAAAAGAGCGATTAAAGAGCGGTATAAATTAAATTAGCGCCATATATTCAGCATAATTTTATAATAATTCCGCATTTATAAAATTCAAATATTTGTGATAATTTTTCGTTTTTAAAAAAGGCTAGGAATAAATTCCTAACCTCGTAAGCGCCTAATTTGTTTTTCTAGCGTTTAAATCTTGATTTAAACTTTTCAAAAAATGTTTCTTTCTTTGGCTCAGCGTCTTTGAATTTTTCGAGTGCGGCGATTTGATCTTTACTTAAATTCGTCGGTGTTTTAACTTCAACTTCTAAGTATTCATCCCCAACATTACCGCGCACGTCTTTCACTCCTTGACCACTTAAGCGCAGCGTTGCCCCAGGTTGTGTACCAGCGGGAATCTTTACTTCAACATTACCGTAGACTGTTGGGACTTCTAGCGTGACGCCAAGGGCGGCATCAACAAAGCTAATCGGGATTTGTAAATAAATATCGTTACCAACGCGCTTAAAACTACTATGCGGTTTAATGACGATTTCAACATGTAAGTCACCATTAGGCCCACCATTAAGTCCGCGTTCACCCTTACCTTGGATCCGTAACTTTTGGCCTTCACCAATCCCAGCGGGGATATTAAGTAATTGCTTTTCTTTCACGCGGCTATAGCCAGCGCCATTACATGATTTACATGGTTTACTAATCGTTTTACCGCTGCCACCACAACTGCTACATGCCCGTTGACTTTGGACACGGCCAAAAATACTTTCTTGGACAAATGTTTCAACCCCACTCCCATTACATTTACTACATGTATGGATGTCCTTAGCCTCTTCAGCTCCTTTGCCTTTACACGTATCACACATCTTGTCATAGGTGTGCATAAATTCAATCTTTGTGCCGTTAATCGCATCCATAAAGTCGATGCGGACACGGGTTAATAAGTCGTTGCCACGAGCGGGGCCTGTTTGCCGACTAGTGCGTCTGCCCCCACCAAAGAACCCTTCAAAAATATCACCAAAGTCAAAGCCAAAGCCACCGCCACTAAAGCCACCACCAAAAGGATTACCGCCATTTTGATCAAAGGCAGCGTGACCAAATTGGTCATAAGTAGCGCGTTTTTGATCGTCATAGAGGACGTCGTAAGCTTCTTGTACTTCTTTAAATTTCTCTTCTGCATCCTTTTCCTTATTCACATCAGGATGATACTTCTTTGCCAGTTTACGATAAGCACTTTTGATGTCATCTTTCGAAGCACTTTTCTTTATTCCTAATACTTCATAATAATCACGTTTAGCCATCGGCATCTCCTTTTACAGACAGAAACCCCGGATGACGGGGTTTCCGAAAGTTGTTTAGTAATTTAATTAGTCTTTTTTATTGGTGAAATCAGCGTCAATGATATCATCATCTTTGGGCGTTTCAGTGCTCGCAGTAGCTTCACCTTGCCCTTGTTGCATATTTTGCATCATTTGCGCCATTTGTTCGAGTTCACTTAAACGTTTTTCCAGCGTTTCATAATCTTCTTTTTCAATTGCTTCTTTAAGTTCCGTGACGAGTTTTTCACTAGCCTCTTTTTGGTTAGCGTCAACTTTATCGCCCGCTTCACTTAAACTATGTTCAATTTCATTAATGTATTGTTCAGCGCGGTTTTTAAGTTCAACATTTTTCTTCCGTAATTCATCAGCTTCTTTATGCTCTTCAGCATCTTTAACCATGCGGTCGATTTCTTCTTTTGAGAGTCCGCTGCTGTTGGTAATTGTAATATGTTGTTCTTTTTGTGTATCTAAGTCTTTGGCGGTAACTTTAACAATCCCGTTAACGTCAATGTCAAAGGTTACTTCAATCCGTGGTTGACCGCGCCGTGCTGGTTTAATCCCGTCAAGCCGGAAATGACCTAATAATTTATTATCACGCGCCATTGGGCGTTCACCTTGGTAAACGACAATGTCAACGGATGGTTGATTATCCGCAGCTGTACTAAAGATTTGCGACTTAGTTGTTGGAATCGTTGTATTGCGGGTAATAAGCGGTGTCATTACTTCACCCATTGTTTCAATCCCAAGGGTAAGTGGTGTAACGTCAAGTAAGACGACGTCTTTTACGTCCCCAGCAATCACCGCACCTTGAATGGCCGCTCCGATTGAGACAGCTTCGTCAGGGTTAACACTAAGGTTAGGGGCTTTACCCGTCATTTTCTTCACTAAGTCTTGGACGGCAGGCATTCTTGTACTACCACCAATTAAGATGACTTGATTAAGATCACTTGATTTAACTTTCGCATCCGCAAGTGCTCGGCGAATAGGTTCTTCGACTCTTGCTAATAAATGTTTCGTAAGATCAAGGAATTTCGCGCGTGTTAATTTACCTTCATAGCTAATTGGCCCACTAGCGCCCATGCCGATAAATGGTAAACTAATCGTTGTTTCAAGCATTTGACTTAAGTCAATTTTCGCTTTTTCAGCGGCTTCACGGAAGCGTTGCATCGCCATTTTGTCATTTAACTTTAAGCCATGTTCGCGCTCGATTTCTTGCTTAATCCATTCAACGATTTCCGCATCCCAGTCATCCCCACCTAAGTGGTTATCTCCCGCAGTGGCGATAACTTCAAAGGTACCATCCCCAATCTCCAGAATCGAGACATCAAATGTTCCACCTCCTAAGTCAAACACTAAGATCTTTTCATCGTGTTCTTTATCTAAGCCATACGCAAGCGCCGCTGCCGTTGGTTCGTTAATAATCCGCACGACTTCAAGACCAGCAATTTCACCAGCGACTTTGGTTGCTTGCCGTTGGGCATCGTTAAAGTAAGCCGGGACCGTAATAACGGCCTTCTTAATTGCTTGGCCTAAATTCTTTTCCGCATAATCTTTCATATACCCAAGAATTCTGGCACTAATTTCTTCAGGCGTAAATTCTTTCTTTAACGCATTAATTTTAAACTTTTTATTTGTCCCGATGTGACGTTTAACACTCATCACGGTATCGGGATTAGTGACTGCTTGGCGTTTGGCCGCTTCACCGTTAACTTGTTCGCCATCAGGTTTAAAGGCGACGACACTTGGGGTAGTCGGTTTGCCTTCCGGGGTTGGAATAACTTTAATTTGGCCGTCCGCTTGGCGATAGCTTACGACACTATTTGTCGTTCCTAAGTCAATTCCAATAATAATTTCTTTCTTTGCCATAATAATATCTTTCTCCTTTGTTTATTAATTTAAGTCCGCAGGGTTAATTTCTGGGACGTTATCATCACTTTTTGGTTCGTCTTTAATATTCGTTGACACCATCACTTGCGCTGGGCGAATTAAGCGATCAATGAATTTAAAGGTGTTATTGCGCACACCGACGACAGTATTTGGTTCAACTTCTTCTGTATATTTTACTTCGACCGCGTGCATCGTATTTTCATCGAATTTATCACCGACTTTGACGACTACTTCCTGGAGGCCTTCACTTGTTAATGCCTCAAGCAATTGACCATAGACGAAGCGGAAGCCAGTTAAGTAATTATTAAGCACGGGATCTTCTTGCTCCTCACGAATGACATGATTGAAGATATCAAGCGCGGGTAAGAGTTTTTCAATAAATGGGACCGCGCGATATTTAATGTAATATTGTTGATCTTTCGCATTTTGCTTTCTGGCATTATCCATATCGGCAAGAACGCGCATATATTTGTTATGCCACTCGGCACTTTCAGCCTTTAATTTTTCAATTTCAGCTTCGAGTTTTTGTATTTTGGCCAGATGACGTTTTTTCAGGGTCACCTCTTTTTCAACATGTTTCTTTTCATCACTCATCTTTAATCTCTCTTTCTATCTCGAAGTATTTTTCGAGCTCATCAGTTACATATTCTAATGCCCATAACACTTTGCTATAATCCATGCGTTTTGGACCAACAAGGACAATTTGTCCAACTTGGTCACCTGGCACATGGACATTAGCGCTAATAAGGGTTAAGTCTTCATCTTTACCACCGATATTGACACTTAAGTCCCCGTTTCCCGTAATAAGTTCGCGTAATTTCACCGGATCATCAAGAATCGCAATTAGTTTACGGAGCTTTTCACTATCATTAATGAATTCGGGTTGCTCAAGGAGACTTTCTTTACCATATAAACTTAGGCGATCACGGGCGTATCTAATAAAGGCTTCCGTGAAAGCATTTGTTAAGACTTCTTGTTCCACAACGTAATCGGTTAAGAGTGGTTGTAAGAGTTCCATCTTCGCTGTCACTTCACTAATGCGTGTGCCGACGAGTCTTTGATTAAAGATATCAGCGACTTTGCTAATTTCTTTAATACTACTTGTCGGTGGCACGACGAATGTCTTATGTTCAACATAACCGCGATTCGTGACAAAGATAGCGGTGCCCATGTTTTTATCTAACTCGACAATTTGAACACTTTGCAGTAATTCCCCTTTTGTCTCTGGACCAAGGGCGACACTGACAAGATTTGTCATTTCGGAGAGAATTTTACATGTTTGATTAATGACTTGTTCCACACTTTTAGTTCGTTCTTCGACGAGTGTTTGGATGTGATGGCGGAAGTTATCACTCACCACATTTTCGCGTAAGTTAGCAACATAGAATTCATAACCTTTTTTACTCGGGACGCGGCCCGCACTTGTATGTGGCTTTTCAAGGAAACCCATCCCTTCAAGCGCGTTCATTTCCGCTCTAATCGTCGCCGAGCTAAAGTTTAAGTTAAAATTTTCGATTAAAGACTTTGAGCCAACAGGTTGCGCTGTCTTAATAAATAACTCAACAGTGTACTTTAAGATTAACTCCCGTCTTCGATAGCGCATAACTCCTCCTTAGCACTCCACGCATTAGAATGCTAATATTATTATACTAAAGAAAATAGCACTGTCAACCTTTAAGTGCTAAATTCTGTAACTTTTATGTAATTACTACGTAAATCGCCAAAAATTAAGCTATTTTTCGCATATTTTTTCGTTTTTTTGGCTTTTTAATCACGTGTTTTTCATTAAAGTTTAAAAGTCTTAAACCATTTAATATTACTAAAATCGTGCTTCCTTCATGGATTGCGACCGCAAGTCCCATTGGTAGGGTTACCACAAAATTAAAGGCGATTAACAATAGCACGACACCAAGCGCTAAGACGATATTTTGAATGACAATACGCTTCAGTTTCCGCGAAATGGCATGCATCAAAGTTAATTTTTGGAAGTCATTATTAACAAGGACCGCATCCGCAACATCAATTGCCACATCAGTGCCGTCCCCCATCGCAATACCGATTGTTGCTTCGACAAGTGCTGGCGCATCATTAATCCCATCACCCACCATCGCTACTGGACCTAATTCACTTTTTAATTCTTGAACAATATTAAGTTTTTGTTCGGGTAAGACGTTTGCGTATATCCGGGTAATGCCTAATTCTTTACCGATTGCTTGTGCGGTTAATTCATTATCACCAGTAATCATCACGGTACAAATTTGTTGTTTTCTAAAATATTCTAAACCATCGATCGCACAACATTTCACTATGTCTAAAAGCGCGACAAGTAAGATTGGTTTCCCGTTTTTAGCAATAAAGACGACTGTTTTTCCTTGCACGGCCATTTCTTTAGCACGGTTTGCGCATCGTTCAGGTAAATTAAATAACGCTGGTTTACCAACAAGATATTCATTGCCATCATGCATTGCTCGTAAGCCGCTCCCGATTTTATGTTCAACTTCAAGATCAATCGTTGGCATATCACCAAAGTGACTAACAATTGCTGCAGCGAGCGGGTGATTACTCTTCTTCTCCATGCTGACAAGGAATAATTTACCCTCTTCGGCTTCTTCTTTACTAACGCCGGGTGGCGTATTAACATCGGTAACGCTTGGTTTCCCTTCTGTTAATGTCCCTGTTTTATCAAAAGCGACCACTTCAACATCGGCAAATAACGCTAGCGAAGAAGCACCTTTAAAAAGTACACCACGACGCGCTAAAAGACTCAAGGCACTTAAACTCGCGGGGATATCACTAACCGCTAACGCACATGGCGAAGCACCAATGAAGAGAATAATCGTTCGTTTTAGCGCTAGAGTCATCCCGTTAGCGCTAATTACATCTTGCCATCCTAAAACATAATAACCAAATAAATAAAATAATGGGGCCAGTAGCATAATAATCGTTACATAAATTGGTTCAAATTTCTTAATAAAGGTCGCGGTCTTTGTTAAATTAGTTTGGGTTTCACTAACAACCTTTAAGATTTTTGCTAACACCGTTTCATCACTATTTTTCGTGACAACCATCGTAAAAGTGCTATTGCCATTAATACTACCACCAAAGACTTCGTCACCTTCACTTTTTTCTTTGGGCATACTTTCACCCGTAATCATTGCCTCATTAATCGCCGCACTCCCGCTAATAATCGTGCCATCTGTCGGGATTTGATCACCATTTAACACAATTACTTTGTCGCCAATTCTAAGTGTTTCAACCGCGACTTCTTGTTGTGAGCCATCCGCTAATAAAAGTCTAGCGGTTGTCGGGGTAATCTTCAATAAATTGGTAATTTCTTTCGCACTTTTTGATTCAGCGTACTCTTCAAGGAAATGCGCGCCCGCGAATATCAAAATAAGTAAAGCCGCGTCCCCGTAATCACCAATAATAATCGCCCCAATTGCCCCTAGTGCCATTAAAATATGAATATTCGGGCTAAATCTTTTACTTTTAAACGTTTCTTTAATAGTATCCACTAGTCCTTCACTAATGACTTCATAGCCTGCTAGCACTAGTGCCGCTAAGTTTAAAATCATCACGGCGGTATCACTTAAAAAAGTCACCCCCGGAATATGCGCTAAAAGCGCAAATAAAAAGAGGGCGAGTCCTAAAAAATAAGCATATAATCCAACTTGATGAAATATTTTTTGAAATTTAGTTTGTGGTTTATTGTCTTGTATCATAATTACTCCTTAATATGGTCGCGTGCTTGTTTAATAATTTCGTAAATATGCGGATCAAGAATTTCATAAATCCGTTCTTGGCCCGCTTTTATGCACGTCACAACACGATGGTCATAGAGTGTTCGTAATTGATGACTAATCGCACTTTGAGTCATCCCTAATGCTGTCGCGATTTCAGTAACATTCCGCGCTTTTTCTTCTAATAATAAAATAATCCGCATCCGCGTATCATCGCCTAATACTTTAAAGAAATCCCGCAGTCCTTCAATATCCACGCTATTTACCATTCCTTTTTGTCATAACACTTGAATATTTGAGCAAGTGTTCATATACATTATAAAAAATATATATCGATGCTGTAAAGTTATTTACATTATTAGTGTTAAGACGACTTGATCAAGGAGCATAATTCCTTCATCAGTGGCACACACTCCGTCATGATTAACACTTAAAAGTCCTCTTTCGATAAGTGCTTTTACTTGTGGTTCGTATTTTTCCATAAACTCAAAACCAATGCGCTTTTTAAAATCTCTAAACGTAAAGCCTTTTGCGAGCCGCAAGTTAAGCATTAAGTACTCTTCAATGTACTCTTGCCTTGTTATTTCATCAATATTAATGATACTTTCACCTTTTAAATAGCGACTTATGCCACCTTCAATCACATAACGTTTCCCATCGATATACCCACTAGCGCCAAGTCCAATCGCGTAATATTCATGATTTTCCCAATATAGTTTATTATGGATACTTTCAAATCCAGCTTTCGCAAAGTTACTTACTTCGTAGCGCACATAACCTTCGGCCCGTAATGTGCTAAGAATTAAATCATACATCGCGCGCATCTTTTCGTCACTAGCGCTCACCCACTTTTTAATGCTCGCTGCTGTTCCTTTTTCAATCGTTAAACTATATGTAGAAATATGCGGCGGATTAAGTTTTAAAATGTTTGTTAAATCGCTTTGTAAATCGTTTAGACTTTGAGCTGGTAACCCGTAAATTAAATCAACACTAAAGTTCGTAAAACCAGCCTTTTTAATGAGGTTAATCTTCGTTTTAATCATTTGGTAAGTATGCTGGCGATTAAGTTTTGCAAGCATTTCATCATTCGTTGTTTGCACGCCAACACTAAGACGATTAACGCCGTAACTCTTCATTAATTTAAGTTTAGGCAACGTTAAACTTTCAACATTAGCCTCCACTGTATATTCTTTTACATTCGTGGTGTATAGCTTTAATAATTGTAAAAGATTACGTAACTCATAAAAACTTAACGCACTTGGTGTACCACCACCAATGTAGATTGTTTGTAAGTCACTTTCGACATTAAAAAAACTTAAGTCATGCTTAAGCTCTTTTAAGTACGGTTTAATCCACGCTTTTTGATAAATTACTTTAACAAAATCACAATAATGGCAGAGCGTGCCACAAAAAGGAATGTGTACGTAAAGTCCACGCCTAGTCATTTTTCTTTTCTTGATCGACTTTTTCAAATTCCGCGAGTACTTTTTCATCCGTAATCGGTTCAAGAACACGTTCTAATTCTTGTTGAACCGCAACTTGTTCATTAACACGGCCGCCTTTTTCCTTTAAGCCAGGGATAAAACGGCGTAGTAAAAAAGTAATAAGGGCAATTAAGCCAAAAAAGAGAATTAAGAATAATAGAATGAGTCCTGGTGAATCAATTGCAAGTGTTGGTAAGTAAATCATAATCATTGTCCTATGCTTTCCGTGTTGGTGTATAAATAAATTTATTTTTAAATTTTTCTTTGCGGTAATAGCCGCTGTTAGCGAGATGATCCATTGACGTGCGGGCTGTTTCATACGCACAGCCAGTCACTTCTTTAAAGTCATTAATCGAATAATATTTGCCCATTGTACAATGCCGGGCGTAGAAGTAAGCTTGGGCGCGACTTAAACTAGGATCACTTTCACGAATATGGCGTTCTAAGCGCAATATATCATTTTCACTAAGTTCTGGCGGTAATTGTGTAATCCCTAAATTAGCCTCTTCTGGGGTAACTTTTGGTCCTTCTTCTTCGCGTGGTGGAAGCGGAAGGGGGACGGCAGCTTGTTTTGGTGTGTAAAGCGGCACTGATTCTTGTTTGGGGGCTTCTACTTTTTGTGCAACTTCAGCTTGAGCATGTTCAAAAAGATCAGCGGGCGCTTCAACATTACTTGCTTCGTCTTTTTCCACTTCAAGCGGGGGTAAAACATGCTTTTCGGCTTCTAATTCATGGGTCACGACAAAGACAATCCGTTCTTCAATTGCTTGAAGCGATTCATTTAGCACATTAATCAGTAAATCAATAAAGTAGGTAAGGTCAGCGCTCTTTTTGACTTCGGCGAACACATCATCACGCGCATCGCGATAGCGTTCTAAAATAAGTTCAATATTAAGATATGGAGCGATAAGCGCAAGTTCTCGTTCGGCCAGAAAAGCTTTCGCCATTAAAATCGCAATAATTTCACTATGGGCTTCAAATGGTTTAATGTAATCAAGATAGAAAATAATTGCTGCACTTTGGACGATTGTCGGTAGTGTACTTGTCGCCATAAATGCGTAAAAATCAGCAATTGCATCACTAATTTGATTAACAGGAACATGGGGATAAACATGGTTAATAACTGATACTTGCCGCCCAGTTTTTATTTCAGTAGTGCGATAGATATAATTACTAAGTGGCGGAACATTAAAGAGGCGACCAACATCGGCTAAAAGCGCTTCGGTAAAATCAAGATTTGCACTTTTTGCCACTAGTTCTAATCCGCGATAGTAATCATTTAAGAACATTTCCCACGCATTTAAAACACTAATATTGTGATTAATAAGTTGATTAACAATCCCATCATGAAAATTAATTTCATAACTACTAGCAATTGTTTTTAAAATATCGCGCGTTAATAACGTTTTGAGCGCCTTTTGATGATTCGCGTCAACATAAACTTCTTGAATTCGTGCTTGAATCCGTGAAATTCTCCGATCAAGTTGATTTAAGCGATCATTAATTTTGGGGGTTAGTACAACGCGTAAACGATTACGTTCCACAGTGCGTAAGGGAATAGTCACACTAAACATATTGCGATATTGTAATACTTCTTTCCAAATATCATCAATTAGTGTGGTGCCAAGCGCTCTGCTAACTTGATTCATCGTTAGGTAGCGTTCATTACTAAAGCGTTCTCCTTGATTACTACTCATACTTATCTTCCTCTATTAAAGTTTACCATAATTGCGATTTGTTTTGACCCCTAAAACTATAAAACTACTAATATTTTACTAATTATCATCTTCGATACTTAATACAGTCATGAATGCTTCTTGCGGAATCTCCACTGATCCCACGAGTTTCATTCGTTTTTTACCTTCTTTTTGTTTCTCTAAAAGCTTCCGTTTGCGGCTAATGTCACCGCCATAACATTTCGCTAACACGTCCTTCCGTACCGCTTTAATATCGGTCCTAGCAATAATTTTATTATTGATAGCCGCTTGAATTGGCACTTCAAATTGTTGCCGTGGAATGATATTTTTTAAGGCACGACACATTGCCACTCCGCGATTATAAGCTGTGGGGCGATAAACGATTAAACTAAGCGCATCCACTGGTTGACCATTAAGTAAAATATCCATTTTGGCGAGATTACTAGCTTTATAACCACTTAAACTATAGTCAAGTGTCGCGTACCCCTTTGAATAACTCTTTAATTTATCAAAGAAATTATAAATGACTTCGGATAATGGAATTTCATACGTAACTTGCATCCGTGTATCATCAAGATACGCTAAATCGACATAAATGCCGCGTTTATCTTGGCATAATTCCATAATCGGTCCCACATATTCTTGCGGGGTCATAATTTGCGCTTTAACGTAAGGTTCTTCAATCCGCTCAACAATGGTAAAATCAGGTAATTTACTTGGGTTATCGATTTTTAACATCTTGCCGTCGGTAAGATAGACATGATAAATAACACTAGGGGCGGTTAAGATTAAATTTAAATCGTGTTCTCGTTCCAGCCGTTCTTGAATCACATCCATATGCAAAAGTCCTAAAAACCCGCAGCGGAACCCAAAACCTAACGCGACACTCGTTTCTGGTTCATACTTTAAAGCCGCATCATTAAGCGAGAGTTTTTCTAAAGCGTCCTTAAGATCACCATAATCTTTGGAATCAACTGGATAGAGACCACAATAAACCATCGGGGTAATTTCACGATAACCAGGCAAAGCTTCTTTGGCTTTATTATTTACTAAAGTAACGGTATCACCCGTGCTAATATCTTTAATATCTTTAATTTGTGCCGCTAAATAACCTACTTCCCCAGCCCGTAACACATCACGCTTTACTTCTTGCGGGGTTCTAATGCCTAATTCAGTGACTAGATACTTTTTATTCGTGGCCATCATTAAAACTTCATCCCCAACACGCACTTCCCCTTCTTTAATGCGCAGCATAATCACCACACCGCGATACGGGTCATAATAACTATCAAAAATAAGCGCTTTAAGTGGCGCTTTAACACTGCCACTTGGAGCGGGCACATGCTTAACAATTGCTTCAAGTACTTCGGCAATATTAAAACCCGTTTTAGCGCTGACTCCAATTACTTTCGTGGGGTCAAGTCCAATTCGTTTATGAATTTCTTCACGCACTTCTTCCACGCGCGCATTTGGTAAATCAACTTTATTAATCACTGGAATAATTTCAAGGTCGTTATCAATTGCTAAATACATATTAGCGAGTGTCTGCGCTTCTACACCTTGCGTTGCATCAACGACTAAAATCGCCCCTTCGCACGCTGCAAGTGAGCGACTTACTTCATAGGTAAAATCAACATGCCCTGGGGTGTCAATTAAATTTAAGCGATATGTATTACCGTCTTTTGCCGTATAATCAAGCGCGACAGCATTAAGTTTAATGGTAATTCCGCGCTCGCGTTCAAGCTCTAAAGAATCAAGCACTTGCGCTTTCATTTCACGCTTTTCAATCGTGCCTGTTGTCTCAATTAAGCGATCGGCAAGCGTTGATTTACCATGATCAATATGGGCAATAATTGAGAAGTTCCGAATTAAATCTTTATTGTAGCTCATAATAGTTGCTCTCGAGATAGTATTATACCAATTTTTAATAAAATTGACTAATGAGAAAAGACTTGCTGTAAAACATTCCAATAAGTGTTAAAAATATTTATTAAACATTACTTAATTTAGGAAAAAACGCGCTAAAAGATGGCTGATTCTTTCGGCGTCTTTGACTTGGACAACAAAGCCATCATAATTCTCCAATTGACTACGATACGGATTATAGTTATAACGTTTATCCATTAAGAGGATAAAGCCATAATCTACTTCACTTCTAATCACACGGCCCATGGTTTGGAGTATCTTGTTGAGTGCAGGATAAACATAAGCATAACTTATCCCGTCATTAAGTTTGTTGTCAAAATAGTCTTTTTCGAGTTCTTTTTCAAAAGACGGCGGCGGATAGCCAACGCCTAAAATAATCACACCACTTAAGCGGTCACTAACAAGATCAACACCTTCACTAAAGGAGCCGCCTAACACCGCTAGACCAAGCGTTGTTTTAGTGGGGGAAAGTTTAAAAGTATCAAGATATTCTTCTTTTTCGACATCACTCATACTTGAGCGCTGCACAATTAAATCATAGTCATCGCTATTTCCTAATTCACGTTCTAGATTTTCAAGATACACAAAACTAGGTGTATAAACAATATAATTACCAACTTTAACACTAATTGCCGCGCGAATTTTAGCGGCGACTGTGCTTAGCGTTTGGTCGCGATCTTTATAATAAAGACTCGTGCTCCCATCCACCATTATTAAAAGTTGTTCACGTTTAAATGGATTAGGAATTTGATGGATATCATCATCAATATCAAGCATTGTTTTAAAGTATGGTGCGGGCGCTAAAGTTGCGCTAAAAAAGATAGCGTGATCAATAATTCTTAAAAATTCATTAATAAATTTCGCGCCATTAAGACACTTAACATAAAACTTCGGGAAAAATTTGCGCTCTTCATCAACTTCCGTAAATAACACAAAGTCGTCACTATCCGCTAAATCGAGAATTTTAATAAATTTATTCACATCAAAAAAGAAATCACTAAAGCCCTCCACAAGCTTGTCGCCAATTTCTTGCATATATTCGCTACCAATCACTAAAAAGCGGTCAAGACTACTACGTAATTCCGCGGGAAATTCCGCAATTGTTTCAAATTCACTACCAATCCCATCTTTATATTCATCTAAATCCTTGACAATGCGATTAATGATGCGTCTAATTTTCTTATGTTCAGTGCCCTTTAACACTTTACGAAAGCTATAAAAGGGCGAGAAATCTAGCACTAATGAGTAATTATCCATCACTCTGCGGGGTAAGTTATGTGCTTCATCAACAAGGGCAATATAATTACCACGTTTTGCATCAAAGAAACGCCGTAAATACACAAACGGATCAAAAAGATAATTATAATCAGCAATAATCACATCACTTAAAAGTGTTAAATCTAACTGATATTCAAAAGGACACAAATTATGCTTTTTAGCGTACTCCATAATAAATTCGCGATTATATTCATCGCCGCTTCTAAAAGCATCAAGTAAGGCATTTCTAATCTTGCCGTAATAATTAACCGCAAACGGACATTCATCCGGATTACAGGCAACTTTATCATTAAGACACATCTTCTCGCGCGCATTTACCGTTGTACTTTTAATAAGCGCTGTTTGCCGCACGACTTTTAAGGCATTTTCTGCTTGTGCTTTCCCACTGCCTTTCGCCGTTAAGTAAAAGATTTTAGTGTCACTTTTTTCCGCTAAAACTTTAAGACTAGGATAGAGCACCGCCATTGTTTTCCCACTGCCTGTTGGAGCATTAAAGTAGATTTTATGTTCATTTTCTAAAGCGTACTCAACTTGTTCCATCATTATTTTTTGACTTGTGCGCGCTGCTTGATAAGGGAAATTAAGTGCTCCAAGTGCTTTTGTTCTGCGCTTTTGATATTTTTCGACTTGATAGAAAAAGGCTAAATATTCACCAAAATAACTATAGACGTCACTTTGTAATTCTTCACGACTAAATGTATAACGCTTAAAAGTCTTCCGGTCATCAAGTTGCGAGATATATGTCAGTTGAATGTCAATTGTGTCTAAATCAAAGCGTAGCGCATACATTAAGGCATAACACTTTGCTTGCCCAAGATGCCACGCTTCATGCGCTTCATAAAATTTATCAATATCGGTATTCGCACTTTTAATTTCTTCAATCGTTACTTCATTACCATTAACAATAACGCCGTCGACTCTGCCCTGTAATGTAATTAAGTGATTCTCATATTCGAAAGTATGTTCAAGGGCATATTCCGCAAGATATTTATCGTTTTGTTTAGCTTGATAAAAGGTGTGAATCTGTGTCCCGCGGCTCATCGTTTCTAAATTAAAAACACGGGTATCTAAATCACCCGAATGTAACACAAAGTCGACAAGCTCGTGAACACTGAGATTAAACTTCCGCATCAGTGTATCCTTTTAATAAAGTTGGCAATTTACTTTGTTCACCATTAATAAAACTCTTAGCGTCCACGATTTTCTTTCCGCTTTTTTGGAGTTGCAGGACTTCAATTTGACCGCCTTTTACTTGTAATAAAAGTCTTTTGTCATTAGTAAAAAGTTCCCCAATAGCGCGTTCCACACGATTATTTTCTAGCCGTGCTTCATAGATTTTTAGTGGCAAACTATCGTAGCTTAAAGTCGCACCAGTTAGGGGCGTAAAAGCTTGTATCCGCCCTAAAACATTCTTAACATCGTCATTTTCTAAATCAATCCACTCGTCTTTAGCTTTTAAAAGTGGCGCAAAAGTAACTTGCGATTCATCTTGCGGAGTCCCCTTATTTTCCCCGCTAATGACGGCAGGTAACACTTCTTTAATTAGTGTCGCACTAGCTTTTACCATTTTACTTGCAATTGTGGCAAAGTTATCACTTGGTTCAATCTTAAATTTCTCAATCCCAAATACCCTGCCTGCGTCCATTGCTTCAACCATTTCCATAAGACTAACACCCGTTTCTCTTTCCGCGTTTATGAGAGCCATTTGAATGGGGGACGCTCCACGATACTTCGGTAAGATCGAACCATGGAAATTTAAACAACCGTATTTAGGTGCATCAAGCACTGCTTTTGGCACAATTTGACCATAGGCAAATGTTAGGATTAAGTCTGGTTTTAATTCCACTAAGAAATCATATTCGCGACGGATACGAAATGGCGTAAAAACGGGAATATTATGGGCGAGCGCTAAACTTTTTACTGGACTTGGCGTTAATACTCTTTTGCGCCCAACAGGACTATCACCTTGTGTTACAACCGCAATAATGTTATAGTCTTCCGCAATTAAATAGCGTAAAAGTTCAGCGCTGAAGTCTGGAGTTCCTAAATATACAATTCTTAAATTTTTCATACTCTTCACGCTTAAATTATAGACAAAATTTCCCACTTCGTAATGAAATATATAAAATACTTCACTCATAAGATTAAAATTACTACCTACAGTGGCTACAATTTATAAGAATACGTGAATGTCCGTATCATCCTGCTTATAAGATTTGGTATCTCTTTACTACTAGGTGCTTATTATTACTTGCATGACTTACTTACGGGTAAAAACGCTTTAATCATTAATTTTAACTGCTAAAAAAGCATAAAATGCACTACTATTTTTATCAAGTTACGTTAAATACCTTAAAACGATAATGCTGTTAAATAGTAACAATTATTAATTAAAGTTATTATAATCATAATATCAATATAAATTGGCAAGTGTCATTCTGTCGTCAAATATAAAAATAATATATTTGGAAAGAGGTAATAAGTGTAAAATTATTGCTCTCTTTATTTGCTAAAATTATCATAATTTTATATAATATTTAGGATTATTATTGAAAGAGGTAATAGTATGCCAAATATTAAGCAACAAATTAAACGTGTTAAGACGAATGAAAAAGCGCGGCAACGGAACGCCCATTTTAAATCAATGGTGCGGACTCAACTTAAAAAAGTACGCTTAGCGATTGATGCAAAAGATGTCGCTTTAGCCGAAGCTGAATATAAAAAAGCCGTCTCTTTATTAGATAAAGCAACAGTACGTGGTGTTTTTCATCGCAATAAAGTTGCTCGTCATAAGAGCGAATTAGCGCGGCAAATTAATGAACTTTCCGCTCAATAATTAAGCAGAAACATTTCAAATCCATAAAAACGGTCAATTTGGCCGCTTTTTATTTTATAATCTAAATCCGCTAGTGCGAGCAATATATTAAATACTTCTTCCAAACTCGTGCGTCGTCTTTGATCCATCGCAAGTTTAACGCGATACGGATGAATCTTCAAAAAACTAGCGATTTCATCATTTGTCATCCCGCCTTCATGACATATATAAATGTGGGCATATGTTCTAAACTGATTCCCCACTTGGGCAATAAAAGCAACGGGTTCTTGATTTTGCACTTTAAAATCTTGATATATCTTAATCGTCTTTGCTTTGTCCCCGCTGATGAAGGCATTGACAAGCGCAAAACTATTTTCTTCTAATAAGGGCGTTACAAGTTCTTCAACAAGTGGTAAGGTAACTCTTTCGCCATAAATTGCTAATTTTTCAGCTTCTTGTAAAAAGGCTCCTAAATTAGTCACACGACTTAATAATTCTTCAGCCGCCGCATCATCAATTGGTAAATTTTCTTTGGCAAAGTAAGCACGGACAAAACGTTGCCAATCATTTTTATCAATATCTTTTTCAACAGTAATCTTTCCGTTATTTTCAATAAACTTAATAATCTTATGTTTCGTATTAATTTGCGAAGAACGAGCGACGAAAATAAGATGCGTATCTTCACTTAAGCGCGAAAGTAAATCAATTTGTTCATCGGGGATGTCTTTATTAATACTTTTTTCATTACTTGTCGTTAACACACTGGCGTGATCAATAATAATGACACGTACACTACTATCAAACGAATAGCTAAGTGCCTCTTCCATAATTTCGCTAAAAAGTGTTTCGCGCATGTCGTAGCGTACATAGTTAAAAGCATTTCGTTCTGGTAGTAAAGTATCTACCGTTTTTCGAATAACTTTTTCCACAAGTGCATATTCATTTGCTGCAAAGAGATATAACATAGTTATATTATACAAGTTTTTATCGTAATTGTACCAAGTGTGTCTGTTCTTTTTACTTTAACATCGTATTTATGTAATGTTGCCAGCACACTATGATGGGGATGACCATAATAATTAGCGTAACCACAGCTAATAATCGCAACTTCTGGACGATAGTGACGGATAAAGTCTTCACTTGTACTTGTATTTGAACCGTGATGCCCAACTTTTAAAACATCAACTTTTAAAGACGGGTAATTATTTATTAATTCTGTTTCGTTTACAATACCAGCATCCGCCATTAAAAGCACATTCATTCGCGGAAAAGCCACATATAAAATTAATGAATCAAGATTTAGGTCATCATAATACTTATTATTTAAATTCCTAATTGTAATCCCGTTGATAGTAAGCGGGAAATAGTCTCTTTTTGTAATAACATTTTTGACGTTAAAATTATTCACTAACACCTCTTTAGCGCCACAATGATCAAAGTCATCATGCGTAATAATTAAATAATCAAGACTAAAAATTTTATTCCGTTTTAAATAGGGAATTAAAATATCATTCCCCACATCTTTATAAGTTAGGCCCCCAGTATCCACTAACACATACTTATTTTTAATCCGTAATAAAGTACTATCGCCCTGCCCAACATTAATAAAACTTATCGCATATTCAAGATAATGGCTGATTGGAAGTAAGTTTAATAAAAGCACTGTTGTTATTACAAAAAGAATTTCTTTTTGGAGGGGCTTTATTTTAGCGTTAATGCTATATAGTAAAAATGCAACAAGGACAATGACCAACAATTTTACAACATTGTTAATCGCGCCAAAATATAAGGTAATATTTATTTTCTTCATCAAAAGCACGACGTGATAAATAACATTTAAGAGATTAATCCCCATATTTTGTAAAAACGGAAGTAACATTGTAACGAAATACAAGAGCGTCCAAATACTAATCAGCGGCACAAGTAAAAGTGAGAAAAAGAGATAAACAATTTCAAATGAGCCGCTTTTAAATATGTTATAAGGAACGATGACACATACCACAATTAAAACACCTTGTAATCGTCCTTTTATCGTTTTAGCGGGTTGTAAAAGTTTAAAAAGAAATGTTAACGTATACGCTAAGTAAAAGGCGGGATCAAAAATAAAGTACGGATTAATCACTAGGAAGAAAAAGGCCGCAATACTTGTTAATTCCACACTATTAAAAAGTGATTGTAATTTTGTTTTATTAATATAACGGAGCACTCCACTTAAAAAAATACGATAGAAAGCAAATTTTGTCACGTTAAGTAAAAATAAAGGTATAAGACATAGGTAACTAATTATTTCTTGCCATAATTCATTCATAAAGACACTACTTATTTTCTTTATTAAACGGCGTAAAAAACTAAGATGCGCCCCCGTTAAAGTTATCAAAAAGATTAAATCTAAACGCACTAGCTCATTTAGGAAGGCATCATCATAATTTATTGTCTTTGTTAACAATATATTTTTAAGATTTTCAAGCTGAGTGGGATAAGATATTACTTTAGTGCCGCGACTAAAAAGGCGTAATAAAGACGCTATTTTTAACTCTAAAAATGTAACATTTAGAGCACTAATTATTCCTTTATTTTCTAAATATTTAGCGTAATTAAATTCGCCTTCTAAAGTCCTAAAAGAGTAAGGAATTTTATACCCTTTAATAAAAAGCACATCACCTTCCACAAATGTGTTATTTGAAATTCTTACATATAACTTGCCGCGCAGTGTTAAAATAACCACATGATTTTGTCCTGCTTTAGTTACTAACGCCAATCCATTTGTAAACGGTAAATTATTAATATAATTACATATCTTCATTATAATTAGACCAATTATAAATGATACTATAACTAAAACAAAGACATGCCTGATTTTAAAAACACGGATTAGCAAGAGCACAAAAGCAAAGAGAAAATACGGTATTTTAGGAGTTAAAAGTCCTGCGATAAAAGACAGAAGGATGAACAATAAATTCATCGTAAGATTACATTATTTTTAATTTTCTCAAATGTGGCTTTAGCAATCCCTTTAACCTTCATTAATTCTTCTAAATAAGTAAACTCACCATACTCCCCGCGATATTGAATAATAGCGCTCGCTAAAGTATCACCAATCCCGTTTACTTCCATTAGCTTATCTTTCGGGTCAGTGTTAATATTCACTTTATGAAGCGGCATCTCCCCACAATAATCATCTAAGTCATTAATCGGGGCAATATAATAACTTACACCCGCGACAAGCACCGTTTCTTCAAAGTAAGCTCTAGCATCAGCGTTACTTGTTGGCCCGCCCGCTGCCATAATTAAGTCGCCAATTGTTTCATCTTTCTTCATCACATACGTTCCTGGTTTTACGACTTGTCCTGTTACTGTAATGGATAAAAAATTATCATCAATGACATGCATTGAACTTTGCCCTTGCGGATTAGCGTTCATATTCGCATTAATCACACTAAAGGCAAAAATGACAATAACAGTCGCAATCACAACCCCAATCATTAGCTTTAACATAAATAAAAACCTCCTACTAATAAGTAGGAAGTTATTGATCTTTTTACTACAAAAATGGTAATTATTCGATCGGATCAGTCGAAATATTTAAAATTTGCACTTCGTAAGGTGTTTGTGCTCTTACTAAGACGCGGTCACCAACTTTTTTGCCTAAGATTGCTGTGGCAATTGGGGCATCAACGGAAACCGTGCCATTCAGTGGCTTACCTTCAAATTGGCCTAAAATACGAAATGAGAAAGTTTCATCATTTGTGCGGTCATGAACTTCAACATAATTACCAACTGCAACCGTTTTACTCGTTTTGGAATATTCAACAATTTCTTTGTGCGCTAAAATATGTTCAATTTCCATGATGCGACTTTCAATGTTGCCTTGTTTATTCCGTGCAGCGTCGTAATCAGCATTTTCACTTAAGTCACCAAAACTGCGGGCTTCTTCGATTTCTTTGAGCACTAACGGCCGTTCTACGTTCACTAGAACACTTAATTCTTCTTCTAAGGCGTCGACCCCTTCTTGGGTTAAAGTATATTTATTAGTCATAGTTTTTCTCCTATATAAATTGCTTTGCTATTATAACATAATGCGGGTAATTGGCAAAGGATAACAAACAGGGAAGCGGTTACTCTTCTAATTCGCTTTCGTAGGCGCGGAACACTTCTTCCATTTCGTCTAACTCTTCTTCGTCTTCAACATATTCTAATGTTCCATCATCAAAATATTTCGCACACATTACTTCTTCATCATTATTTTCATCATAGAAAAAGACATATTTTGTGCCTCGTTCTTCATTTTCATACGTAAAGAGAATAATAAACTCTTCCGTTACACCTTCATCAGTGGTAATCACGATCACATCATTTTCTTTCATCTTGCTTTCTCCTCTCTAGATAAGTTTCTAAGATATATTTAGCGGCCACAGCATCAATTTGGGCCTTTATTTGTGTTTTAGTATAACCAAGTCTTGCAAGTTCTTCAGTTGCGGCAAGGGTCGTGTATGTTTCATTTACTAAAACTATCGGAGGCGCTCCTTCCTTTAAGAGGTCGTCACGGAAGCGTTCCGCTGACTTTGCTCTTTCACCAACTGTCCCGTCTGTATTAAGCGGATAGCCAAGCGCAATTTCACAAATATTTTCTTTCGCGCACACCGCGAGTACGTGTGCGCGCGCTTTCTTATAATAATGGGACGGAAATGTATAATTTTCATACGCAACCGCCAATTTTTGCGCCGAATCACTAATCGCAATTCCGAGTGTTTTCGTTCCTAAATCTAAGCCTAATATTTTACTCATCAAGCACCTTTATAATTGCTGTTAACACAGCGCCCCGTTCAGGAAAACTTTTAAGTATGCCGTTAGCAAAATCAGGACGGCCACCGCCACTACCACCAAACGTCGCCGTTAATGCTTTCATGACCTTATTCGCATTAACTTTTTTCGCTAGTGGCTTACTAATGCTCACAAGCACGCTAAAATCTTGCGCACCATCACTAATTAAAGTAATAAGTGCTGCTTCATCACCGCTCCGCACGCGGTCAGCAATAATTCCTAAATCATCACGACTCACACCGCCAATAAAGTCTAAATAAACATTTATCATCCCACTTTTTACTGGCGCCAACCTGTCCGCGATTGAATGTAATTCTTGGGTTTTACGCGCGGTGAGTTCACTATTTAACAGCGCATTTTTTTCAACTAATGAGCGCACATGCGTAATAATATCTTTTTTATCGTTAAGTCCAAGTTCTTTACTTAAACGGCCAACAGTGTCGTAATATGTTTTTAAGTGTTCGTAAGCCGCGAGTCCAGTAAGTGCCACAATGCGCCGCACTCCGCTAGCGATACTACTTTCGCTCACTATCACAAATGCCCCAATCTTACTTGTGTTATCAATATGCGTTCCGCCACATAATTCTGTGGAAATTCCCGCAAACGTAACAACGCGAACCAAGTCGCCATATTTTTCCATAAATAAAGCTTTAGCGCCGAGTTTTTGTGCTTCACTTAATGGCATATATTTCACATTAAGCGGCACAGCAGCGCTAATATATTGATTGACGAGCAGTTCAATACGTTCAAGTTCCTCTTCTTTAACACGGGCGTTGTAATTAAAGTCAAAGCGTAAATAATCAGGACCAACATAACTCCCCGCTTGACTTACTTCACTCCCTAAGACATCATTAAGTGCCCGATGTAATAAGTGCGTCGCACTGTGATTTAACATTGTTGACCGCCGCGCAGCGCCATCGATTTCAAGTTTAACTTTATCACCAACTTTAATTAATCCATAATCAAGACTTAAATGATGTAAATGTTGACCGTGCGGGGCTTTAGTCATCGCCGTTACGACAGCGCGAAGTTCATCATTACTTACAAAGCCGCTATCACTAACTTGACCGCCACTTTCACTGTAAAAAGGGGTGGTATCAAATATTGCACTAACGTCTTCATCACTTTCACTAACTTTAACACCATCTTTAAAAAGACCAATCACTGTTGCAGTTACTTCAAATTGTTGGTCAACAAATGTGGACTTTTGATCAAATTTTAATAAATCTTCACTTTGACTAGCCATGCTATTTAAATTCTTCCGCGCTGCACGTGCTCGTTCTCGTTGCTCTTCAAGTAATACTTCAAACCCTTTAACATCAACACTAGCGCCATTTTCACTTGCAATTTCAAGTGTTAAATCAATTGGGAAGCCAAAAGTATCATAGAGTTTAAAAGCGACTTCTCCACTGATGTTTTTACTCGCGGATAAAGCGCCACGTAATAACTCTTCACCGTGATTAAGCGTATTTAAGAACCGTACTTCTTCGGCTTTAATGAGGCGTTCAACGTGGTCTTTACGACCCACTAAATACGGATAGAATTCGTGCATCGCGTCAATCACACTTTGCACTAATTTATAGAGGAATGGTTCTTTCATCCCAAGCTTTTGGCCATAACGCACCGCGCGCCGTAACACACGACGCAAGACATAACCTCGGCCTTCATTACTAAAACTAGCGCCATCGGCAATCGCAAATGTTGCAGTACGAATGTGATCGGCCACAACACGGAAACTAACTATATCATCGCTATATTTAACGCCTGATAGCTTTTCTAATTGCGTAATAATTGGGGTAAATAAGTCTGTTTCAAAGTTGCTTGGTACCATTTGCATTACACTCGCAATTCGTTCCAATCCTGCGCCTGTATCAATATTTTTACTTGGCAACTCTTCATAATTTTCACGTTTCACACCCGCTTTTGCGTTATATTGACTAAACACAATGTTCCAAATTTCTAAAAACCGATCATTATCAATATCATTGGCTAATAATTCCGGACCACGAGCGTCGACTTCTGGGCCTAGGTCAAAGAAAATTTCTGTATTTGGACCGCACGGGCCTTCCCCAATTTCCCAGTAATTATCTTCATTAGCAATCACATGACTTTTAGGTACGCCTAAATTAACCCATAAGTCACGCGATTCCGTGTCACTTGGATGGTAAGTAAAATATAGTTTATCTAATGGCAGCCCTAAATAATCTTTGCTTGTTAAAAATTCAAAACCCCATGTAATCGCTTCTTTACGGAAATAGTCGCCAATACTAAAGTTACCAAGCATCTCAAAAAAGGTATGGTGGCGATTTGTTTTACCAACATTTTCAATATCATTCGTGCGAATGCTTTTTTGCACGTTTGTTAACCGTTTATCGGTACTTACTTTACTGCCATCAAAATATTGTTTAAGCGCCGCGACACCAGAATTAATCCAAAGTAACGTTTTATCATTAACGGGAATTAAACTAGCGCCTTCCACGACAGCGTGCTTTTTGCTTTTAAAAAAGGATAGCCACAATGTGCGAATATCATTACTTGTTAATTTTTTCATAAAAACCTCAACTAACATAGGAACGACTCTCGCCGCGGTACCATCCTAATTCATCGTTGTGATGCCCTTATTTACAATTCGTTAACGGGAATTAACCGGCGATGATTAGTCGCTCGAAGGAAGTGGCTTACTTTACTATTGAGTCCTTGCACCATCTAACTCTCGCTATGTCGTTGTAAAGTTTAATTTCCTTATTGATTTCGGTAATATTATAGCATATTAAAAAGTTAGTCAACTTTTTTGCCTTGATAGAACACATCGCTAATAATCGCACCTCCTAAACAAATATCCTTATGGTAGAAAACGGCGGCTTGGCCTGGGGTGACCGCGAGATAAGGTTGGGGGAATAAAAGGTAGGCGCCTTTTTCATCTTTGTAGTACTTTGCTGGTAAATCTTTTTGCCGATAGCGGAGCTTAACATTCATATCACTACCACTTGGTAATTCTTCATTAATAAAATTAACATCACTTAAAGTTATCTTGTCACTTTTTAAATGCTCATCTTCGTCATCATTAGCGACATATAAAATATTGTTAACAACATCCTTTTTACAAACATACCATCGTTTATTTTCTGGATAATCTTTAAGTCCGCCAATCCCTAACCCGCGCCTTTGACCAAGTGTATAATAATAGACGCCAGTATGGGTACCAATTTCTTTACCAGTATTGATATCGACAATCACACCATTTTGAGCGGGGATATAATTTTTTAAGAAATTACGAAAGTGCCGTTCACCAATAAAGCAAATACCAGTACTATCTTTTTTCTGCGCCGGAGTTAAGTTAAGTTTTAAGGCTAATTCCCGCACTTTTGTTTTCGGGATATCGCCAAGCGGAAAAAGTGTCCGTGCAAGTTGCGCATTTGATAACTGACTTAAAAAATATGTTTGGTCTTTATCTTTGTCCGCACTTTTTTTCATCACGAGCGCACCATTTACTGTTTCAAGTTTCGCATAATGCCCCGTCGCGATGTAATCGGCGCCCATATTAAGCGCCCACGCCAAAAAGGCGTCAAATTTAATGTATTTATTGCAAAAGATATCTGGATTTGGGGTGCGACCAACCTCATATTCCTTTAAAAAATAACTAAAAACGTAATCCCAATATTCTTTGACAAAGTCGACACGATGGAGTTTAACACCAAGTGCATCGGCCACTGCTTTAGCATCATTATAATCAACTTCCTGTGGACAAGTTGGATCGTAAAGCGTCGGGTTGCCGCTAATATCATTATTTAAAAGCGCATCCCAGTTGCGCATAAACGCTGCTTCAACGTTGTAGCCTTCCGCCTTCAAAAGCGCAAGCGCGACTGCACTATCAACGCCGCCACTGAGCCCTACCATTACTTTAATATGTGCTTTATCTTTTTTCATTCGCTTTCCACCACATAAGTTACGGGACCAACATTCGTAAATTTTATATTCATATCAGCGCCAAAAACACCAGTTTCAACGCTGACAAACTGCCGTAATTCATCATTAAAATAATCATAAAGGGCACTGCTTTCTTTGCCGCTAAGTACTTTAGTAAAGGAAGGTCTACGACTATTAAATTCGCCATAAAGCGTAAATTGACTAACGCTTAAGACTGCTCCATTTACTTGGTTAATATTTAAATTAGTTTTCCCGTTTTCATCGGGAAAAATGCGCATCAGCGCAATCTTTTCCGCCATTTTTCGTGCTACTTCTTGCGTGTCGCTAAGCGTAAAAGACACAAGTAAAAGCATCCCGTATTCAATCGCGGAATACACCTTTTGCTCAATTTCCAATTTAGCGTCTTTAACAATTTGAATGACGACCCGCATTATTTAATATAATCATGAATAATTGGTGGCACCTCAATATGGTTATCGCTTAATTTAAACGCGTGATGAATATCAACTAATATTGGATTAGATACTTCATCAGCTTTATTCGTATACACAAGCGCTAAACGTTCACCAACTTTCACTTTATCTCCTACTTTTTTATTTAAGACAATCCCTGCGGACATATCAATTGTATCTTCATAAGTTTCGCGACCACCGCCTAATTTCATACTAGCAATGCCAATTGCCATACTATCGATATGTTCGACATAGCCAGCACTTGTCGCTAATACTTCAAACACATGTTTACTAACCGCAAATTTTTCTGGGTGAGTTATATAACTTTCGTCCCCACCTTGGGCTTTTATCATATCAACAAGTTTTTGCAGCGCTGCCCCCGATTTAATCTTGGCTTCGACTTGTTTACGAGCATCTTTCGCGTCCTTAACCACACCAGCTTGTTCTAGCATTATACAAGCAGCCTCAATACAAAGCGCGCTTAAGTCACGCGGTCCCTCGCCTTTGAGCGTAGCAATTGCTTCTTTAACTTCTAACGCATTACCGACTGCAAGCCCCAAGGGCTGATCCATATCCGTTAGAATCGCCCGCGTATCACGATTTAAACTCTTACCAATATTAACCATGGCTCTGGCTAATTCTTGGGCATCAGCGAGTGTCTTCATAAAGGCACCACTGCCAAATTTAACGTCAAGTAAAATTGTATCGCTGCCGGACGCTAATTTTTTGGACATGATCGAACTAGCAATCAGCGGAATCGCTTCAACGGTCGCCGTTACATCGCGGAGCGCATAAAGTTTCTTATCCGCGGGGACTAAATGCCCCGTTTGACCAATAATTGCACACCCAACTTCATTTACTTGGCGAATAAAGGCCTCATTAGGGATATTAATACTCGTGCCCGGGATACTTTCAAGTTTATCAAGTGTTCCACCAGTATGACCTAAACCGCGCCCACTCATTTTGGCCACTTTAACGCCAAAACTTGCCACGAGCGGGCCAAGTACTAAACTTGTCTTATCGCCAACGCCACCCGTGCTATGTTTATCAACTTTGACGCCTTTGATGCCGCTTAAATCAATGACATCACCACTATGCATCATCGCGAGTGTTAAAGCCGCTGTTTCTGCTTTATTCATCCCGCGCCATACAATCGCCATTAATAAACTACTCGTTTGATAATCAGGAATACTTCCGTCAGTTACCCCTTTGACGAAAAAATTAATTTCAGCTTCGGAAAGGGCAAAACCATCGCGTTTTTTTAGAATAATATCATACATTCGCATAATCTAATTTCTCCTTTATTAATCATATTTTAACATATGTAAAAGCGCTTACTCTACAAAGATAGAGTAAAACAACGTCTTTATACTTAAATTAGCGCCTAATTTTAGCAAATTATTTAGAATGTTCAGTGTTTTCACTAAGCGCAGGCGTCATAATCTTCCGCCCATATTTATTAATCTTTTGCACAGTGCCATATTCGCGACGCAACTCATTCATCGCGTTATTACTTAGTTCATGGACTTGATTCGCTAATTCTAACGTTGTGCCACTAGGAGTGATAAACGGCAAAAATTCAACATAAACTTTGTAGCGTCGCGCCCGTGTTTTAAGCGGTAATACCATTTGATTGCCCCACATGACAACTGGCGCAATTGTTGTGTTTGTCGCTAGCGGAGCTTTAAATGCCCCCGCTTTATAATCTAAAAGCGGACCATGATAATCTTGGTTGCGCGTTCCTTCTGGGAAAATTAGCCAACTAATTTCTTTATTAGCGAGCGAGTCACGGGTCATTTGCATCACTTTAATTTCTTGGCGTAAGTTATCGCGTTCAAGATATAAGCCTTTATACACCCGCATTAGTGTCCGCACAAAGGGAATTTTCTTGTTTTCGACTTTCGATAAAAACGATACAGGAAGCGGTAAATACGCGAGTAAGACAACAAGATCTAACACACTTGTGTGATTACTCACAATATAATAGATTTCATCATCTTTAAAATCAGGCATCTGGCGAATTTCGACATCAACTTTTAATATTTTTAGGACGCGGCGCGCTATTTTTTGGCCCTTTTTCATCCGTAATGCAGCAGGATATTTATCGGGCCGTCGCGCATAGGGACGCATCCATGTAAAATAACCCCATATCACGGGAATAAATAATTTCGCAATCCAAATAATATACTTAATCATAATCTTTTTCTAAAACTCACGATATAACTCAGCGATAATAAATGTTTCTCCTTCAATTTCTTCAAGGCGACCTTTAAGCGCCACTTTACGTCCTTCCGCGAGACGATTTAAGGTTGAGGTCGTATTAGACCAATGTTTGACTTTAAAGTAGTCATACTGTGTTTGTTCATCACCATCATCACTATAATCAATGCCTGGTACTTTCTCCACAAGCAAATAGCGATAATCATTTTCGTTTTTACCTAGGGTGCCAACGATAAATACGGATGTTAACATAATTAATTCTCCTCTTAGTTTATTTTGGGCCATTATCTCCTTTCCGGAGACCTAGCACAATTACACTATAGGGGGCAACCATTGTTCGTTCAAAATATTCTTTCGAGCGGGCAGCGATATAACCACCACGATTAAGAATTGTTTTTAACGGTTTTTCTAAACTAATAAAGATTGGTTCACTTGTGGGATTGACAAAGACATTAAAGTGACTATATGGTCCTAAATCCAACTCAGGATTATATGTAATTTGACTTGCGCCACCTGGCAAATCTTTAAATTCAACAAGTTCTTTAATGACTTTGGGGTCAGTGTGATGTAAGAATTGGCATTCTTTCCGCATCACTGTTAATGCTTTAAAATATTCAACCATTTCTTTGCGTTTATAGGCAAGTGTATACGGGAACTGATTAACTTTATCACTGCTCTTATATGAATTTAATTCTCCGTATTTGGAGACGCCAATTTCTTGCCCACGATGGAAGAATGGGACACCAAACGCTAACATTACAATCGTATTTAAACTAAGTAACCGCATTAAATGTGTTTCCGCGCATTCACCCGGATTACTAACGAGCATTTTGTCGACTAACACACCGTTATCATGACATTCAACATAGTTGATGCTTTGACCAGCGTTTCCATAACGTGGTGAAAAAGTTGTATTTAAGACACTACCAGCGTAAGCATAATAAAAGCCAAGCCGATAATTTGTCGCGCCTAGCATATAGCCCCGTTCATGGAGATTTTCAACAAAACTACCACCTTTCATAATTTCGCGGAAGGCATCATTAAAGAAGCCAATTTCGGGTGTTTTACTCGCATTACCGTGATGGGCTAATTGTTCTTTGGGCAGCGGAGTCATCATTTCCCAGCCTTCGCCTAAAATTAAGAAGTCGGGCTTAAGAGCTTTCGCCATTTTATATACTTCGTCAATCGTTTTAATATCCATTAAGCCCATTAAATCAAAGCGAAAACCATCAACCCCTAATTTTTCAATGTAATAGCGACATGCATCAACAATTAAGCGCCGCACCATTGGGCGTTCGGTCGCTAAATCATTGCCACAGCCACTGCCGTTACTAATGACGCCTTCACTTGTTTTACGGAAATAATAATTAGGAACAATTTTCTCAAAAACACTCGTTTCATGGTCGTAAACATGATTAAAGACAACGTCCATAATAATTCTAATCCCCGCTTCATGGTATTTACTAACGAGCTTTTTAAAATCACTAATGCGGTTATAAGGGTCATATGGTTCACGAGCGTAGCTTCCTTCTAATACAAAGTATTGTTGCGGGTCATAACCCCAGTTATAACTTTGCCATTTTCGTGTCTCATCAACTGTTTTAAAATCGTAAACGGGCATCAGTTGTAGGTGTGTGATTCCTAAATCTTTTAAATAATCAAAGCCTGCGGGATAGATGCCTTTTACTTTACGCCCCTCTTCAATCATCCCAAAGAAAGTCGCAGGATATTCAATATCCGTCCGTTCATCAATTGTTTGATCACGGACACTTGTTTCATAAATTATCGCTTCAGTAGGCTTAGTAAATGGCGGTAATTTATCATCATGCATAGCAACATAATCATATTTAGCGGGATTAACGACATAACTAAAGGTCCCGTTTGGCCCACTGCTAACGGCATATGGGTCCGTTACTTCTTCTTCAAGACCGTTATTAAGCACTAAATACGTATAGCGAATCCCTTCATGGTCGCCCTCTAGTGTAAATTCATACACGCCGCGTTCGCCGCGTTTAAGTTTACGATATAAGAAATGCTTTTCACCAGGGACTTCATATTTTAAAATGACACGACTAGCGAGCGGGGCCCATAGTCGAAACGTTGTTTTTTCGGCGCTATAAGCCGCCCCAAGCGGACCAGTATAATAATAATCCGTATCAAAATTAGGAAAAGTCGTCGCTTCACTGACATTAAGCGGAACTTGACCAAAGTTTTGTAAATATACTTTATAATTTTCGCCAAGCACAAATGGTTTTTCTAATGTTAATTCAAAGGTCGTGATTTTATATTGCACGACTTTACTTTTAGAACTAAAGGGCACTAATTTATCATTATCATCATAAATCGTTACCCGTGCTTGTTCATATTGATATTTATCACTATAGAGCACCACGCGGATTACACGGGGGGCAATTAAATGTGCACTAAATTGTCCAAACGCCATAACACTACTCCTTAATTTCGACAATTGCCACGGCATAATCGCCGTCATGACTAATCGAGACAGAATAAACTTTCCCGTCATGATGAATTTCAGGGCGACCATCACGCTTATACACAATGTCTATTTTGTGAAAAGCAATGCGACCAATCCCTTCTTTGATTGCTTTTAAGAATGCTTCTTTCGCCGCAAAACGACCGGCGAGAAACTCTTCTTTATTCGGGCGCATATTATAAATTTCGAGTTCATTTGGCGATAAAATACGCGCTGCTAGTTTTTCCTTACCCACAAAGCGGGGAATATATACTAAATCAATGCCCACTGCCATCTTTAACTTCTCCCTTTATTTGCAATGACTACCGCACCTTTTGCGCTATTAGCTTCATCAGGTGGCTCAATGATCCCATCTTGCATTAATTGATCATAAATTTGGCGAGCGCGCGGCCAACCTAAATTAAAGTTTTGTTGTAAGCGGCTAATCGAAATTGTATCTTGCCCTAATGTAAATTCTAAAACGGCTTGATAAAGATCATCATTAATAACTGGTCCACCACCGCCATAGACATTTACTTTTTCTTTTAAATCTAAAAATTCGGGATAAAAATCTGTCATATAGTTGTTACGTAAGTAATTAGTGACACGTAACACTTCACGTGTTTGGACATATGGCGCTTGCACCCGTAAGAGCCCACGATAATTTGTCGTAATACTATCAACTAACATATCACCAAATCCGAGTAAATTCTCCGCACCACCGCAGCCAAGAATCGTCATGCTATCCGTTACACTTGCCGTCATAAAGGCTACACGACTTGGGATATTCGCCTTAATATTGCCCGTAATAACTTGGACACTTGGACGTTGCGTCGCAATTAGTAAATGAATACCCGCCGCGCGGCTTTTTTGCACAAGCCGTAATACAAGGTTAGAGATTTCTTTTTCACTTTCAAAAAGATCAGCAAATTCATCAACAATCGCAATGATAACGGGCAGTTTCTCGCCACCTATATCTTCAATGACATCGTTATAATCACTAAGTTTACCAACACCCGTCTTCTCAAAAAGTTTATAGCGGTTTTCCATCTCGCCAATGAGGCGGTCAAGCGCAATTTTAGCTTCACTTGGTTCTTTGATAATTGGGGTAATTAAATGCGGAATATTCGCGTAAGCCGAAAGTTCAACACGTTTAGGGTCAATGAGCATTAGGCGTAATTCAAGTGGCGAATGCATCATGATGAGTGAGGTTAAAACAGTATGAATAAAGACACTTTTCCCGCTGCCTGTTGCCCCGGCAACTAGTAAGTGCGGAAAATCAGTAAAGGGGGCAAGAATAACATTACCCGCCACATCTTTACCTAATGGGATTAAATATTTCTTGCGCTTATTAGCGACAATTTTATGCATACAATCTTTAAAATTAACGTTAGTCCGATATTTATTTGCGACTTCTAACCCACTTGTCGCTTTCCCTGGTAAAATTTCTTCAAAACGTAACGACGCCCCATTTAAGCGACGCGAAATATCATTCAGTAATGGGTTAATAGATTTTACCGTTTCCGTTGGTCCAAGTTGAATTTCAAAGCGCGTAAATGTTGACCCAATTGTCCAGCTAAACACATGCGCATCAACATTAAAGTCCGTAAAGAAGGCATTAATCTTTCCTTCATAATCTGCGGCAAATTCGCGATTTTGTGCTTCTTCACCATTATCAACAGCGTCATCTAATAAATCAAGTTTCGGTAACCGGAAGTTCGCAAAATTTGAGGAAATACGCGGTTGTGGTTCACCCTTTGGTTTTGGTTCAGGAGCGGGTAATGGCGGCAGCGGTTCAGGTTCAAAGGAAGACGCTACTGGCGCAGGTATTACTTGCTCTTCTTCCGTAACAGGCGGTGGGCTAATTGTAGTTTCAGCATTAGTCGCACCAAAACTCACAGCTTCAAATGTCCCTTTTTCATCAACAGCGCGTTCTAATTCTTGGAAATCTTCCGTACTTTCAACTTTAGCCATCGTGCTAATCATCGTGGGGTCAAGTGCCTCAAATTCTTCATCATTACTATCAAGTGTTGGTAATTCAAAATGTTCATCAAAGGCCGCAAAATCTTCACCAGGCACAGCACGATGCATTGAACTACTTTCAGTATTAACGACACTTAAGGGTGGGGGCGGTGGTAATGGACTTTCATTCATCTTATCATCAACACTGCCAACACGATGTAATAAATTACTACCCCACACTTCATTGTCACTTAAAATATCAGTGACAGGAACTTGATCTGGTTCGACTTTTGGTTCATCTTTCGCTAAAAGACCGGCTTCATGTAGCACACGTCGTCTTTTCTTTAAATCACGAATTTCTTCTTTAATCGCGGCATATATTTTAACGAGTAACGGCCAGAGTAATAGCGTCGCAAAACCAATATTACCAAGAACAAGAATCATGATGATAAGCCACACTGGGAGTGCTTTTAAGGCATATAAGAGCCCTTCACCTAACACGCCACCATAATTATAGAAATAGGCATTTGATGGGGGAGTAAACGAAAACGTTGCGCGCGCCAAAGTGACCATCGTCTCTAGATTAGCGCCAAAAGTCGTATTATCACGCGTATAATCGCGTAACGTACCGGCATAAAATGCACTACTTACAATTAATAAACCAAAGATGCTAAGAAAAACAAGCGCCATCCGCTTCTTACTTTTTGCTGGTGGGAAAAAGATTAAGTAAATGGCAAATACGACTTGCAACGAGAAAAAGATGACAAAAAGGTCGCCAAATAAAAGCGCAACAGGCACATTAATGACGCCACCAATCGATATTTTTAAGATTCCGATTAGCGCTAAAAGCGCGACAATAATGCCTTTTAAGCCGCGACTTATTTTTTGTTGTTGTAACAGTAGATTTGATTTTGCTTCACTCATACTTAATATTATACATAATATTACAGCAATAGGGAAAAAGACGAGCAAAAATTTATCAATTTTTGTGATTTATTCACTATTGATTAATAACACGAATCAGTGGCAAGATCATCGGATGGCGCCGTGTTTCGCGGAAAATATACTTTTCAACGCGTGATTCGGTTTCTTTAACCGCGCCATCAATATCAAATTGCGTCTCCGCTAGTGCTTCACTAACAGTCGTAATAAAGATTTGGCGAATTTGTTTTAAAAGTTGTTCACTATCTTTGACATACACAAACCCGCGCATCTGCACATCAGGTCCCGCCGTAATTGTGCGCTCATCATAATTAACGGCGATGGCCATAATAATAATGCCATCTTCACTCAATCGTTGCCGATCTTCAATCACCCCGCGATTAATATCACCAATCCCTGTCCCGTCAACTAGAACATCACCACTAGCGATTAAATCAAGCGGACTCATCTTCACGCGCCCCACACCATCATTAAATTCGACACTGACACCATTATCAAGTAAGAAAATATTATGATGACTAAACTTTAAGCCGCTATGGAGCGCAAGTTGGGCATTAGCGATCTGTTGCCGATATAACCCTTTAACCGGAATATAATATTTTGGTTTTAAAAGTGAGAGTAACATCCGCAAGTCTTCTTCTTGGGCATGCATATTCGTAAAGAGTTTACGGGTAATATTAACAACAGTGCATCCTGTTGTGTATAACGAGTCTAGTGCTTCAGTGGCAATGACTTCTAGTGTCGCAGGAGCAGGAAGAGCCATAATAAACGTATCATCTTTGCCAAGTACAATCTTCTTATCCGCATTCTCGCGATTAGATAAAGCAATTATTTTTTCAAAGATTTTGTCGCCAGCTCCGAGCATTAAAATAACTAAGTCTTGGTCGCGAGCGCGTAGTAAATCATCATTGCTAATCACATAGCGTTCATCAAGTAAACTTAAGCCCACACGTTCAAAATCACGGAAATAGTCTTCCGTTTTTGGATCATAAAAGGCAATTTTACGTTTAGCGCCGATGACCACTTGCACTAATTCTTCGATGTTATACGTTGATTGATCATAAAGTGAGATGAAAATCCGCCCTTTTGTTTCACGGAAGATTGGTTCAATGTGCGTTGTTAAGCGATGCGTTGGCGAAGTGTAGCCCGCCTTTTCGGCACCATTAGATTCACTTAGCAAACATAACACATTTTTCTCAGCAATTTTGGCAATGCTATTTAAGTCAAGTTTATAGCGCGCACTATTTGTGTACTCAATAATAAAATCACCCGAATACACAATTGTGCCTTGACTTGTATCAAGGGCAATCCCAAAACTATGCATCGCGGAATGTGTTGTTTGGAAAAAAGTAAATTTATGACCACTGATTGTGTGTTGACTTGATGGTTCAATTGTCACAATTTGATATTTAACATCCTTAACACCAACTCGTCTTGTAAAGCGTTCAAGCATCATCGCCGCGGCAACTGTCGTGTAAATTGGCGCTGGTGCTTGTTTATAGATGAAGGGTAATGCCCCAAATTGATCATCATGGCCATGACTAATAAAATAGGCTTTAATTCGACTTTTATTCGTAATTAAATAATTGTGATTGGGAATAATAAAATCAATCCCTGGTGAAGATTTATCGGGATACTTTAGACCAGCCTCAAACACAAAAATGTCGTTATTAATTTCAATAACATACATGTTTTTGCCATGTTCATCTAGGCCCCCTAACGCGAAAATTTTTACTTTATCGTTCATAATTATACCTCTTGTTAATAATATGTGATGTTTCTCTACTTTGTTAGTATAACAAAAGATTACTTAAACTACCAAATAATTACTTTATTTAAGTTCCGCACTACTAATAATATTGACACCAGTACCAAGGACATTTTCAATAATAACAGCGTTAAATGCCACTGGTGCTTGCACGACTGTTTGCCGTAATATTTTTACAACTTCAGGAATTAAGTGCTTAGCAATCATCTCATCCGTGCGCACGGGCAAAGGCGTTTCTTTACCCGCAACTTTAACGACATATGTTAGATTGCGTTTTGGTTCTTTAACTTCTTGAAGGGCATAAGGAATGCCGCGGGCACAAAAATTGCCACTGACTTTTAAATCACTAGTGACCGTCATAATACAGCCACGCGGACAGACGAGACACGTTACTTTGCGTTCATTACTACTCATCACTAACCTCCACACTCAGCCCTTCACCCGCAATTAATAGTTCCTTTTTTATTTTTAAAATCACTAATTCGCTTGGGAATAAAAACGGGAAAAATTTCTTAAATATTATCGTATCATCAATCTTTACGACAATACGTTTATTTTCAAAGTTTTGCCATGGGCGAAATTTAAGCACTAATTCATCACTGTTAAGCGGGAGATTTAACGTGTTTGGTAACACGTAATTTATCCCTTTACCTGGCACAACTTTAAGCGTACTACTTATCGCTTTTAACGCCCCTTTGATATATAAACTTGCGGCGCGCCCTGCTTCTTCACCTTCAAAGTAAGCATCATCAGCAAGATCGTGGATGTGAAGTGCATTCCCAGCGACAAAAAACCATGGTAAGTTTGTTTGGTAATTATTATTAATCACTGGACCACGTGACTTACTAACAGGGTTACCCAATTTATCACTAAGGGCGACGTAAGGGATAAGACCAACCGCTAACAAGAGTGTGTCAACTTTAAATGTTTTCGTCGTTCCTGGAATTACTTCAAATTTGTCATTAAGGGCGGCAATATCAACTTCGTTAATTCGCGGCCGACCACGAACATCAACGACTTTATGCGATAAATAAAGCGGAATATTAAAGTCATCTAAACATTGGACGATATTCCGCTTTAAGCCACTTGAATAGGGCATTATTTCACTCACAGCGTGCACTTTAATCCCAAGTAAACTAAGTCTGCGGGCCATAATTAAGCCAATATCACCTGAACCGACAATTAAAACGTCTTTGGCAAATTCATAACCCTTTAAGTTGAGGAAATATTGCGCTTGCCCTGCACTCATAATCCCGGCACTACGTTCACCAGGTAAATTAATCGCTCCCGCACTGCGTTCATAAGAGCCTGTTGTTAAAATAATCGCCTTTGTCTTATACACAAAAACACCTTTGCCCGCGACAAACACAGTCACTTCTTTTTTATCACTAACATCAGTGACGTTACTGCTAAGTAAAATATCAAAAGGCCGCTCTTTTAGCATTTCGACAAGATAATGGGAGTATTCGGGTCCCGTTAATGTTTTCTTAAATAAATGAACACCAAAACCATCATGCACACATTGGTTTAAAATTCCACCAAATGTCGCTTCTTTTTCAATTAATAAAATATTATGAATACCTGCGTCATAAGCTGCAACGGCCGCGCCTAGGCCAGCGCTACCGCCACCAATAATAATTAAATCATACTCTTTAGCCATGTTTCACCACGTAACTTTCTTTATCATCATAGGCAATTTCATCAACGGGAACCCCGTAATATTCACTCATAATCGCAATCACCTTTGCACTACAGAACCCACCCTGACATAAGCCAAAGCCAGCCCGTAAGCGTTTTTTCATGGCTTTTACACTATTGACAGGCACAACGCGACTTAAGACATCGATGATTTCGGCTTTCGTAATCTTTTCACAGTTACACACTAGTTGGGCAAAGTTTTTATCTTTTTTCACTAATGCTTGAATTGCTTTAGTACTTAAATGCTGTAAGCGTAAGAGCGGCCGAATCTTTGGATTAAAGTTTGCTTTCGCCTTAAGCACTAATAAGTCAGGCACTAATTCATTAACGACGTAAAGAGCAATCGCGGGTGCACTTGCAAGGCCGGGACTTTCAATCCCCGCAACATTAATTAAGCCTTTCACATATTTATCATGTTCAATGACAAAGTCACCCGTCGACGGAGTAGCCCGTAATCCGCTAAACGTTCTAATTGTTTTATGGAACGGAATATCCTTTAGTAATCGATTAGCGTTTTGCCGAATATTTTCAAGTGACACATAATCGGTCCCAACGTCAACTTTCGACATAATTTCTTCACTTGTCGGTCCAATCAGTGTATTCCCCGCTGTCGTTGGTACAACTAAAATCCCTTTACTGTGAATATTAGGTAGCGGGAATAAGACTGTATTTACAAGCGGAATTGGTAATTTATCTAACACAAAGTAACTGCCTTTGCGCGGCGTAATCTTAAAGTCAGCTTTACTGACCATATTGATGATATTATCAGCAAACACACCCGCCGCGTTAATGACAACTTTACTAAAATATTCACCATTTTTTGTTGTTACTTTAAAACCGTTTTTAACTTTATCAATCGCTACTACTTCTTCGTTTAGCTTTAAAGTCATCCCGTTTTCAATCGCATTTTCAATCGCGTGCGCCGTAAGTTCAAACGGATTAACAATCCCTGCTGTTGGCGCAAAAAGCCCACCAACAATATGGTCATGTAGATTTGGTTCAAGCGCATGGACTTCCGCTTTATTTAAGATTTTAACTTCAACGCCATTAATCTCAGCGCGTGCTTTTAGTTCATCAAGCCGTGGTAGTTCTGCTTCCGCTTGGGCAACCACTAAACTGCCAATCCGCTTAAATTCCACATCTAAATCAGCGCATAAATCTTTAAAAAGTGGAACGGCCGCAACGTTAAATTTTGCTTTAAGTGTGCCAGGCTTTGGATCGTACCCACTATGGACAATTGCGCTATTAGCGGCCGTAGTGCCATTGCCCACATCGTTATCTTTTTCGAGCATTAAAATATCAAGTTCATATTTACTTGCCTCGCGCCCAATTAAAGCACCGATCACGCCTGCACCAATAATAATAATGTCATGCATAAATATTCACCTAAGAGCAACTTCGTGCTTTTCTATACACATTAATCATACACTAATTATTGAAATAATTAGGAAGTAATCACTTAAATTCGTTAATTTTGAAAAAAAACCTCCTAACAATGTTAAGAGGCTTTGTTTTTTATGAGCAGTAATTATTTACCGCGCCGTGGTCCGCCACCTTTGCGTTCAGTGTAGCCTTCAGGTTTAGCTTTAAAGACTTTCACACTTGCTTTAACTTTTCCTTTTTCGTCAACACCAGTAACTTTAACTTTGAGTGTGTCCCCAATTTTATATAACTTTGCGGCATCGTCAACATAAGCCCAGTCAAGATCACTAACGTGGACTAATGCGTCAACATTACCAAAGAGATTAACAAAGACACCATAAGGTTCAACACGATTTACTTTACCTTCGTATATTTCGCCAACTTTAGCTTCTTTAACGATTGCTTCAATCGTAGCAAGCACGTTATTAATCGTCGCACGATTCATATGATAGACAACAACTAAACCGTTATCATCAATATCAATTTTAGCGCCATCATTATCTTCGATAATCTTATTAATGACTTTACCACCACTGCCGATGACTTCACGGATTTTATCAACATCAATGTTCATTTTGCCCATCTTTGGTGCAAATTCGGCGACATCATCCCGTGGGGCACTAATCGCACTTAACTGATTAGCGCGAATCTCTTCCCGCGCTTTTTTCGCTTGCGCTAAGCTTTCCGCTAACACTTCTTTGCTAATACCGCGGACTTTAATATCCATTTGTAAAGCAGTAATGCCTTTACTAGTTCCCGCGACTTTAAAGTCCATATCACCGAAGTGATCTTCTAAACCTTGAATATCGGTAAGAATCGTATAAGGGTGATTACCATCAAGTGGTCCACTTGTAATTAAGCCCATTGCAATTCCGGTTACCATATCTTTAATCGGGACACCAGCGGCCATTAGTGCCATACTTGAAGCACAAATACTAGCCTGGGAACTTGAACCATTACTTTCTAATACTTCACTCACAACACGGATGGTGTATGGGAATTCTTCATCACTTGGAATAACCGCAAGTAAAGCTCTTTCACCTAAAGCACCATGCCCTATTTCGCGACGCGCAGGGCCGCCTAAACGTTTAATTTCGCCAACACTAAAGGGCGGAAAATTATAGTGGTGCATAAAGCGCCGTGATTCTTCATCAGTTAAATTATCAATAATTTGTTCGTCACTCTTTGGTCCAAGGGTAACGACCGATAAGACTTGTGTTTGTCCGCGGGTGAAAAGGGCACTACCATGCGTTCGTGGTAATAAGTCAACTTGACTATCAAGTGGTCGAATTTCATCGACTTTACGACCATCAGGCCGTACTTTTTCATGGGTGATAAGTCGGCGAATTTCTTCACTAACCATCACTTCATGTAACGCTTTAACGTCACTGACAGTACGCCGTTTAAGCTCATCACTTTCATAATCTTGGCCCTCATAATCTTCAACCATTTCCACTTTAACTGCTTCAATTGCGGCACTGCGTTCTAATTTATCAAACACACTAATTGCTTCTTGCAGTTTACCAGTATATTTTGCTTTAAGGTCATCAATTAAAGTTTGATCAGGAACAAAAAGTGGAAATTCACGTTTTGCCACACCGATCGCTTGTTGAATTTCTTCTTGGAAGACACAGAGTTCTTTAATCGCTTCGTGACCAAGCATTAATGCTTCAAGCATATCTTCTTCGCTAACTTCATTGGCACCCGCTTCAACCATATTAATGGCGCGTTTTGTGCCAGCCACAGTTAGTTGTAAATCACTTTTAGTGTTTTCTTCAGCGGTCGGATTAATAATAAATTTGCCATCAACGCGACCAACTTGCACACCAGCAATTGGACCTTCAAATGGGATATCACTAATTGTGAGTGCTAAACTGCTGCCAAACATCGCCGTCATTTCGGGTGTGCAGTCATAATCAGCGCTTAACACAGTATTAATCACTTGGACTTCATTTCTAAATCCGTCGGCAAATAATGGACGGATTGGCCGGTCAATTAACCGCCCAATTAAAGTTGCGTGTTCGGTTTCACGTCCTTCACGGCGTAAAAATGAACCAGGAATTTTTCCCGCTGCATACATTTTTTCTTGATACGCAACAGAGAGTGGGAAATAATCTAAATTCGTCGGACTATTTCCAGCAACAGCAGTACTTAAGACTGCCGTATCGCCATAGCGCACTAAGACGGCGCCATCAGCTTGTTTAGCGAGTTCGCCAGTTTCCACGACAATTTTACGGCCATGGAACATTAATTCATAAACTTTTTTCATTTTTTCCTCTTTTCCAACATAAATAATGAAAAAACTGTCGATGACAGTTTAATCTTTCTTTTTAACGACGTAAGCCTAATTTTGCAATAAGCGCTAAGTAGCCTTCACGATTAACACGATTGTAATAATCAAGTAAGCCACGACGTTGACCGACTAATTTAAGTAATCCGCGTTGTGAATGATAGTCGTGTTGATGGACTTTCATATGTTCAGTTAATTCGCGAATTTGTTCGGTTAAAAGCGCAACTTGCACAGGAGTTGATCCTGTATCTTTTTCGTTCGCCCCGAATTCTTTAACGATTTCGGCAATGCGTTCTTTGGTTAATGCCATACTTTTTATCCCCTTTCTTCTTATTCTTAACTTTAGCATCGCTCTAATTCTAGGGGTGAATCATAGCAGCGCTAAAGTCGCTACATAATATTAACATATTATTGGCTATTTTGCCAAGTTAAAATATGCTTAATTATTTATTTAATTCTGCTTTTACTTTACTGATAAAATTACGGGCGTAAAGTCTTGTATCGTCGAACTCCTTTTCACTCGGTTTTAAGCGCACTTTAAAGCCTTCATCAATAATCTTAAAGCGCAGTTCACTAGCTCTATTCATATAATTACGGATCGCTTCCCCGCTCCAACCAAAACTACCAAAAGCACTAAAATATTTACCATAACCCATAACAGGATTAAGACTATTTAACACGTCATAGATTGGTTTAATCCCGTCACCGACGAATGTTGGGGAGGCAACAAGGAGCGCATCGCTTTCTTCAATCCGTGTCACAATTGTCGCTAGGTCATCATTTGGAACTTCAAAAACATGCACTAAAGCAGCAGCTTTTAAAAGTTCATCAACAACGACATCTTTCATGCTTTTTGTATACCCATAAGCACTAGCAAAGACAACGGTAACTGTTAATTTATCGCTTTTATGCACTGTTGACCATTTAATATACTTATCAACCGCCCAATCTACTGCTTCTTTTGTATCTAAAATATAACCATGACTATTTAAAACCATACTTACATCTAAGCTTTTTAAAGTCGCGACACTCTTAAGCGCATCATTTTTAAATGGGGCCATAATCGCATCGTAATATAGTTTAATTTCTTCTTCAATAATCTGTTTGTTTTTTTCCTGACTATAGCGTAATTGTGGTGGGGCAATGTGTTGCCCTAAAAAATCACACGTAAAGGCAATCGCGTTTAGTGGGTCATGCGTAATTATCGTATCAGGCCAATGCACATTTGGCACAGGGTGAAAGAATAAGCTTTGCCGCTCACTCAGTTTTAATTCTTGTTTAGGACGGACGACATTACTTTTAAAGGAAGCATTGTTAATTTCTTTTAAATTAGCCATCGCCATAAATGAACCATATACTTCAATATTAGGATTGAGCGCTAATAGGGCGGGAATCGCTCCGCTATGATCAGGTTCAGTATGTTGCACAACTAAGTACTTTATATCTTCAATCGCGACTAATGAACGAATGTTGTCTAACCACTTAGCGGTAAATTGGGCCTTAACTCCGTCAATAATCGTGACGCCCCCTTCTTCTTTAATTAAATATGAGTTATACGTTGACCCGTGTTTTGTCTCCATCATAATATCGAAAACACGAAGTCCTTTATCACTAACTCCAATTGAATAAACATTATTTTTTACATTAAATACTTGCATTTAAAATGTTCCTCTCTTTATCTTTAATTCACAATTTTCACGATCCTTTTTAAGTTGCATAATTAATTCGTCAACACTGGCAAATTTAACTTCTGGTCGTAAGTAATCAATAAATTCAACAACAAGCACATCGTGATAAATACTATCATTAAAATCAAATATATTTACCTCTAAAAGCGGGACCTTAACTTTGTTAACCGTTGGATGATAACCAAGACTAGCCATCCCAAAGTAATCTTTATCCTTAAACTTAACACGCACAAAGTAAACACCATGTGCGGGTACAAAATAAGACGGATCAAGCGCAATATTCGCTGTTGGAAAGCCTAATTTATTGCCTAAACCATAACCCTTAGTCACTAGTCCCGCTAATGTATAATAACGCCCAAGTAATGAGCGCGCAACAGCAGGTTTTCCCGCTAATAAGAGTTCTTTAATTAATGATGTACTGACTTTAGTTTCTTCGTAATATAGTGGTTTTAAGAGTGTTGTTACAAAATAGTTGTGGCCAAATTTGGCTAAATCTTCACCCGTCCCCTTTGCGCCCGCTCCAAAGCGAAAATCAGTGCCAACAATAACTTCGCTTGGCGCTAAAGGCACTAGCACCGCACTAACAAAGGCACGTGGTTCAAGTTTTAATAATTCTTCATCAAGATTTAATAAATACACACTTTGGACCCCAAGTTCTGCAAAGATTTTTATTCGGTCTTCTAATGTTGTTAAGACACCACTTTTTTGATGCGCTTTAGTCATTTTTTTATTCGTATAAATGAGTAAAACAGCGACATTTTCGTGGTGCATTTTACCATGAGTAATTAAATAACGATGCCCAGCATGTACCCCGTCAAACGTGCCAAGTACTAAGGCAGTATTTGGGTCTAACGCTTTGATATTTTTTAAATCTAAGTGTTTTGCAATCATAAATTAAATCCTCGTAGTGGTATATAATTATCGCCTTTTTTCTTATATAATGCTTGCAAAACGCCATTCATATCATGAATTTGGACAATTTCTTCGCTAGCGTCTAACTTAATAGTCATCCCATTTCGCACTTTTTTTACTTCTTCGTCACTTACTCTATAAAATGGAAAGCGAGATAGCGCCTTGCTTGGGCTAATCATATCAGCTAGGGTAACGTCTTCAATTCGTTTTGCATTGTCAAGTTTAAAATCACCATGTGCTGTGCGCACTAATTTGATTGTTGTCGCATTTGTCCCTAATGCTTGCGCAATATCTTGGCCAAGCGTTCTGATATATGTTCCCTTACTAACGGTTGCGGCAATTACTAACTCTGGATGACTATAGGCAAGTACTTTAAGACTAAACACTTCAACTTCGCGTTTAGGCATTACTACTTCAACATTTCGTCTAGCGTACTCATACGCTCTTTTCCCATCAATTTTAATCGCACTCGTAGTTGGTGGAATTTGTGTTATTTGGCCCGTGAAGCGTGTGATAACTTTTTCGATTTCGGCATTTGTAAAAGGCTCAACGCTCTCGTCTTTTAGCACTTTACCATCAGGATCTAAAGTTGTTGTTAAAAGTCCAAATTGTAATGTTGCGACATAAGTTTTTGGATCGTCTTCAAGAAATGGTAAAACTTTAGTTCCTTCACCAAGCGCAAAGATTAGTAAGCCCGTGGCAAAGGGATCAAGCGTTCCTAAATGGCCAACTTTTTTAATGTTAAGTTGGCGTGCAAGCATGTTACCAACTTTACGACTCGTGTAACCTTCCGCTTTATTGATGAGTAAAATACCACTTTTTTCGTTATTCATAATCTTTTATATTATAATATAAAGCGATAGGTTTTTAGACAATGAAACATTTTCGTGAATTACTCGCCAAGATTAAAAAAGCTGATGAATTATTTAATCTTATTCAAGACGGCGATAAAATTGTGATCGGCATCAGCGGTGGTAAAGATTCAATCGTGCTTTTTACCGCACTCAATACATATAAACGTTATAGTCAAAAAACATTTACGCTATATCCAGTAATTTTAGACTTGGGCTTTACGCCGTTTGACGCGAGTGCATATATTGCGTTCTTTAACAATCAAGGCTATGACTTAATCGTTAATGATTCCCGTGATGTCGCTAAAATTTTAGAAATCCAACAAACAAAACAAGGCTTAGCAAAATTACCATGTTCAATTTGTTCACGGATGAAAAAAGCGGCGATTAATGAAGTCGCACATAAATTAGGGGCCAATAAAGTCGCCTTTGCCCATCATATTGATGATGCGCTTGAAACACTTTTTATGAATATGGTTAGCGGCGGTCGCATCGCTACTTTTAGCCCGCAAATGTATCTTGAACGCGCCGAAATCACCTTTATTCGCCCGCTGATTCTCAGTGATGAAAAGCTCATAACTCGTGTCCAAAAAGACTTAAAATTACCACTACTTGTAAATAATTGTCCTAATGAAAAAAAGACACGACGCGAAGACATCAAACATGTCCTTAAATCAATTTATAAAGACTATCCAGAAGCAAAAAGTAACTTTGAATTAATGCTCCTTAACGATAAGGAACTTGACTTATGGTTTAAAGACTATGCAACACTTTTAAACGATGATTACGTCATTGTTAAAGTGACAACGCCTGCCCAATTTAATGATGTTGCCTATATTCGTTATAAAGTGTTCGTTGAAGAACAAAAAATTAAACCAGAGGATGAATATGATGCGCATGAATTTGATTACACTAGTCTCGTGCTTTATGTCAATAAAGAAAAAGCGGCAACGATTCGTTATAAATATGATGCCAAAGAAAGAATGGCATATTTAGGACGGATAGCTGTTTTAAAAGCGTATCGTGGTCGTCAATTAGGCAGCACTTTAATTAGTTACGTTGAACAAATTTTAAGCGTTAAATACCGGCCACTGACTTTCCATATTGGGGGTCAAAGTCATTTGTTGAAATATTACGAAAACTTAGGTTATACGCGCATTGGTGAACCTTACATTGACGCAGAAATCTTACACTATCATTTCATTAAAAAAATTAATTAAAATGGACGTTTTACGTAAAAAAATACATTTATTCGCTTATAATTAGTTTTTAATTAGTGAATCCAATTGAATACATTAAGGATAAGATAATAAATGCAGCAAGAGCCGCGAGAATAATAAAGTTAAAATAATAAAGCGTATGCGCTTTTTTGGTAAAAATAGTCAACGACAGTATTCCATAAATGATGGCAAAAATACTAGTGCCAACCGCTAGGAAGCTTGGGACAATTGTATAGCGAATACTAAGTTGCCAAATATTTTTAAAAGTATAGATACGCTCAGGTGCTTCTTGGCCAATGGGTACTGGATAAACATATTCATAACTACCAAAAACCGGCACTATTGAAAACACTAAAAAGATAAATGCAAGTGAAAGCATTACGAGCAACATTGTATTGTTCTTTTTTTTGAAAGGTTTAGGCAACATTTGATTATTTGGTTCTGTTATCGACATACGTTCATTTTGGGAAGGAAAAACGACATCCGTTAATTGTGTCGCTGCTAAGCGTTGTTCTTTGTCTTTTTGTTCTATTTTTTCACCAAATGTCATAAGGGTTTTCTTCGTGTGTTTTAAGTGTATCATAATCATTCTATTTCGTAACGCGAAAAGTATCATATTTCCAATTTATCATTTTAATTTTAAAAAAGACCCTTATAATCGGGTCAATTTTAATAGTTTTAAACAAATTTATTTTTTAGTGCGCTTTAAGATTTCGTCTAATTTCGCGACTCTTTCGAAAGTGTCATCATATACAAAGCGTAGTTCGGGTGTCTTTCTAATATTCATCTTTTGCGCTAATTCGTGACGAATAAACCCGCTAGCGTTATTTAAGATTTCCATCTTAGCGTGAACATCACCATCACCAAGAAATGAAATATACACTTTAGCGTAACTATAGTCACGCGTTAGTTCGACAGCACTAACAGTCGCAAGTCCTAATGAAGGATCTTTTACTTTGTAACTAATAATTTCACTTAAGTAGCGAAGCATTAATGATTCATTACGTGATAAATTACGGCTTTTAGGCATTTTTTACCTCCACCATCGCGTAACCTTCAATAATGTCACCTTCTTTAATATCGTTATAATTAAGGAGAGTCATCCCGCATTCATAGCCGGCTTTTGTTTCGCGAATATCATCTTTAATCCGTTTCATCGTGGCGACTTCACCTTCATAAATAATGACACCATCACGTAATAATCGCACTGTTTGCCCACGGCGAATAACGCCACTAAGTGTATAACACCCAGCAATTGTACCAATTTTTGAAGCATGCCACGTCGCCCGTACTTCAGCTTGACCCGTAACTTTTTCTTCAACTTCCGGCTTAAGCATCCCGCGTAAAGCTTGTTCGGTTTGTTCAAGTAAAGCATAAATGACACGATGTAGATGAATTTCAATTTTTAGCCGTTCGGCAAGGTCACGAACTTGATTATTGGGGCGAATATTAAAGCCAAAGATGACAGCGTTACTCGCACTGGCAAGTAATACGTCGCTTTCGGTGATTTGGCCCGCACTAGCGCGAATAATATTTAAACGCACACCATCAACATTAATCTTTTCTAAACTGCCCCGCACCGCTTCCGCACTACCGCTGTTATCGGCTTTAATAATGACGTTAAGGACAATTGTTTCCCCTTCGGCAATTTGTTTGTGAAGGTCACTAAGTTTTAGCCCCTCACTACTACCGCGACTTTCTTCAATACGGATTTGTTTGCGTTTCGTCGCTAGTTCTTTTGCTTCTCTTTCGGTTTCAAAAGCGATGAAATTATCACCAGCTTCAGGCACTTCATCAAGTCCTATAATCGCCACTGGTGTCGCGGGGCCAGCGCTCTTTAACGCCTTATTATGTTCATTTGTCATCCGCCGCACTTTACCATAAGCCGCCCCCGCAACGACAAAATCACGATTTGTTAATGTTCCATTTTGAATTAAAAGGGTCGCTTTTGGTCCTTCGCCGCGTTCAAGTCGTGCTTCAAGGACTGTACCATAACCATAACGTTTCGGATTTGCCTCTAATTCAAGCATTTCGGCGGTAACAAGAATAGCATCAAGCAATTCTTCAATACCAGTGCCTTTTTTAGCGGAAATTGGTTGGAAAATTACATCCCCACCAAATTCTTCAGCAATAACGTTTTGCGCTAAAAGTTCATTTTTAACTTTGGCAATATCCGCTTGTGGTTTATCCATTTTATTAACCGCGACAATAATTGGCACTTCCGCTGCCCGCGCGTGGTCAATTGCTTCAATAGTTTGCGGCATGACCCCATCATCCGCCGCGACAACTAAAATAACAATATCGGTTACTTTGGTCCCGCGACTACGCATCGCGGTAAAGGCCTCGTGGCCTGGAGTGTCAATAAAGGTAATTTTCTTGCCGTGAATTTCTTTTTGATAAGCACCAATCGCTTGGGTAATGCTACCTGCTTCCCCACTGACGATTGATGAATTACGAATTGTGTCAATTAATGTTGTTTTCCCATGATCAACATGACCCATAATCGTGACAACTGGTGGCCGTGGTTTAAGGTCTTTCGGATCATCGACAATATGGGCAAAACCAAAGTCACAGTCATCATCAACTTCTTCTTTAAAATCATAGTCAAAATTAAAATCAAGACATAATTCGGCAATTGTTTCAGGACTTAAGACGTTATTAATCGTGACCATCTGTCCTTTCATAAATAAATTTTTAATAATTTGTGCCTCACTAAGCTTTAAAAGACGGGCTAAATCGCTTACTTTGATTGGGCCTTGATAAATAAGTTTTCTCCCCTCAACAAAAGGGCCACTTTGTTTTTTACTGTGGTGCGCAACGTTACTGATGCGTTTTTTTTCATTACTCATTTCCGTTACCTTCTTTCATTAGATTTGCGATTTTGTGGGCGCTTTCGTGGTTAGTGACAATTAACACTTTAATTGTTTTACCAGGATAAAGCATTGACATGATGTTCGCAGGGACATCAAATTGGGTGATGTTATGCGCTAAAGTGAAGTTATTCACCTTAGTCTTTGTATACTCGCTAAGATCATCACTTGTTAATACAAGCGCGATTTTATGAGCGTTAGCGGCGCTTAAGTAATCAGCGCCGAAGCGATAGTGACCGCTTCTTTTTAGGAGATGAAGGAAGGAAGTTAGTTCGTTACGCATCAACTTCCTCTAAAAGTTTTAAGTATAGCGCGGGATCAACTTCAATGTTAAGTGCGTGGCTTAAGGCATTTTTCTTTTGCGCAAGAAGAATCGCATCCCTGCGCCGCACAAGATAAGCGCCTCGACCATTAACTTTCCCCGTCGCATCAATTACCACTCGCCCATCTGGTGTTCTTACCACACGAATAAGATCACGTTTTTCGTGACTTTCATGGGTAACAATACAACGACGAACGATAACTTTCTTCATTTAAGGACTCCTTTAATTGTCGTAATATTCGTCAAAGTCTTCAAAGTCAAGATCATCATCTTCATAAACTTCTTCAACTTCAGCATCAAGCTCTGCAAGCTCTTCTTCCGTATAAATATCCATTTTTGGACCAGTCGGTAGCGTTGGTTCTTCGACTTCTGGTTGTTTAATTTCTTGTTTAGTGCGTGGCCGACGATCTTCACGTTTTTGTTGCACTTGCTCTTTTTCTTCTTTTTCTTTGGCAAGTTCAGCTTCTAAATCGGCAAGTGAAATCGTTGTTTTAACTTTTTGTACCACTGGTTCTTTCTTTTCTTCCTTTATTTCAGGAGTAACGACTTTTGGTGTTTCGACGACCTTTTCTTCATCTTTAAAAGCATCTTCATACTCTAAGTCATCAATATTAAGGGCGTTAACTTCTTCTTCAAGTAAACTTTTTTGTTCAGCGGCGCGTTGCGCAATTTCTTCCGCACGGGCAAGTTCACGTAAAATACGTTCACGGGTGCGTTCTTGTTCGGCAAGTCTTTCTTCGTACTCAATATCAGCCTTCGTTAAGAATTCAAGGCCTTGTTCATTAGCTTCATTAATATCAAGAATCGCTAATTCATAGCCTGTTAATTTGCTTGCTAAGCGAATATTTGCGCCTTTATGGCCAAAGGCTTTCCCTTTTTCTTCTTCACTAAAGACGACTTGTGCTTTTTTATGGGTCGGATCAATTTTTAACCCAAGTGGTACTGCGGGCCTAAATGATTCAATAATAAAGAGCGCTTCATTTTTAACCCACGGAATAATATCAATCTTTTCTTTGCGGCCATCAGGACCAAGTTCAGCGGTAATCTTTTGAATCCGGCTCGCGTTTGGACCAATACATGCCCCAATTGGATCAACATTGGGATCAAGACTTTCAACAGCGACTTTAACGCGTTCCCCTTCTTCACGAACGATATCATGAATGAGGATTGTGCCATCGTATATTTCATGAATTTCCCGTTCCATCAGTCGTTTAACGAAGTTTGGATGGCTGCGTGAGATAATAATATTCGCGCCTTTTGTGCCACTGACAACGTCAACGATATAGAAGTTTAATTCTTGACCAGCTTTAAAAACTTCACCAGGAATCGCGTGGCGGCCACGTTCATCAAAGAAGACACTGGTAATCCCTAGTAAATTAATATATGTAATCCGTTCATTCTTTTCAACAGTCCCTTTCACAAGTTCACCAATTTTATCTTTAAATAAGTTAAAGAGTTGCTCTTTTTCAAGTTCAATTAATTGATGACGGAAATTATGGGCAACATTACTTGAAAGTTTTGTGCTAAAGTCGCTTAGGAAAGCACGCTCAACGACGACTAATTCACCGACTTTGGCATCCGCGTCATGTTCTTTCGCTACTTCTAAACATATTTCAAGAGCATCGTCTTCAATATCGTCATCATGCGCGACGACACGCTTAAGCAGCCTAGCTTCAAAGTCAAACATTTCTTCATTCACAACGACTTCAACATGGACATCGTCACCACCCTTTTGCCGGGCGACAACATTTTGCACCGCTCGCATAAACACATTCAGGACAACTTCTTCCTTTAAGTTATGCTTTTCGGCGACTTCACGGAACATTTCTTTCATGGCAAGGAAGCGTTCTTCAAGTCTTTTCATTTTTGCTTTTGTTAATTTTGTACTCATTTTTGTAATCCTCTTTAATATTTCACGGCGCGATTTATTTGTTTAATTTGTTCGAGCGCGTAAGTTTCTTTTTTATTGCGTCCTTTGACGTTATAACTAATCGTCAGTTCACTTTCACTAACGGCTTCAAGATTACCTTTGACAGTATTTGGGGCTTTAACCCCATCTTTCATTGTTAGTTTAATATATAAGCCTAGATAAGCACCTATTTCAGCTTTCGCTATTTCTTTTTCCGCACCCGTCGTCGTAATGTCAAGCGTGAAACTATCTTCATCATACTCATCAAGGAGTGCGTCTATTGCTTCACTAATAAGGACGATTTCATCAAGACTAATAATGTGCTGATATTTATCGACGATAATCCGCAAGAAGCGGGTCCCTTCTTCGACTAAAAAGCGCATGCTCACTAACCGAAATCCCTTCTTTCGTAGTAACTCTTCAACTTGTGGTTGTAATAAGTTTAAATCCATAATCCTCCTGCAAAACAAAGAGTGGGCGTACCCACTCTCTAGAGTTTGAATTAATTTGTAAGTAGAACTTACAGCACTATAATAGTTGATTTGTTTAAATAATGCAACTAAAAAGTGTCAAAACAGTGCAAAACTCACTATTAATCCATATTTTTAACTTAATAAGCGATGATTATCCAGCCACTATTTAGAACTTTTTTTATATGTAGAATAAAAGCATCGTATTGGTTGTAAGAAAATACCAACTCATAACTTCACTTAATTTGCGGAATAAGACAATTGATTAAACTTTCCGCCGTTTAATAAAGAATATAATAATACCCGCTACTAATCCAGCGCTCAATACACCACCACCGACAATCGCAACAACCTTAAGTGCATTACCATCGTTATTTTCCACAACTGGTGGTTCACTACTTGTTGTCGGAAGTGAGATAGGTCCTGTGTCTTCACTATTTGGTGGTAGCGCCTCTTCTTCAATAACTTCGACGCCACTGCTTATCACAAGCGGGAGATTACGTTCGTCGTAGACGTAAACTGGCTCTCCCATCTTTACATAATTCATGCTACCGCTATTAAGATAACCGTTATACCAGTTATAACGCACTTTAGTAATGTCATCTAATGTCGTAAATACTTTAATTTTGCCGTCAATTACACGAGCGCCTGCTTCTTTCCAGCGATAATTACTATAGACTTCAAAACCTGTAATATCATCAGCGGCATGCCAGACATCATTTTCATTTGTGGTCACAAGCGTAATAACTTTGTATTCACCTTGTTTCTCATATGTTGTACTTATAATTTCACACGCAATGCCGTAAGGTATATTTTGATTAAGCATGCTGCTAGGCGGCATATCATTAGCGAATGCTAATGTACCAGCAACTCTTTGTCCTAAAAGCCACTTATCAGTCGGATGAATATCATCATATTGATTTAAGTCACCTGTATCAGCGCCAGGAATTGTGTAAACTTCACTAAACATAGTCATAAATTGCCACTGGGCTTCACGCATATATGATATTTCAGTCCAGCTATTATATTGCGAAAGTTGTTGCACAATAACGGGTAAATCTGCGTCACTAAAAATAGTCCGATATAAATTTAAAAATAACGCAAAGGCCACTTTATAATCACTAACCATTCGCGGCTCACTATTATTCTCCCCTTGGTACCAAAGCAATGAATTAACAGTATAACCCGCTAAATTGTGGATATAAGCATTATAAAAACGACAATTGCGATTGCCAGCATAGGAATTGACTTGGGCGACACTTGCACTATCGAGCCACTCTTCAATATACGTCCCGCCAATTGCGGCAATTAATAGTCCAACTGGAACTTCGTCACCGACAACTGAAGAATAATTACTCGCCGCAGCAAGGGCGTAAGCTGATGTCTTGCGAATTGCTTCATAGTTATTAGCGAGCACCTTCCACTCTCGACCCAGCGTTTCACTATAAATTGTTGGTGTACTTTTTTCTAAATACACTGCGGAAGCATCATACACTCTTATATTTTGGTAATTAGAAAGTGACATATATTCACTTTGCATACTTGGTCTTTTAGCGACAAAGTATTCTAATTTAAACTCCATATTTGATTGTCCTGAACAAAGTAAAACATCACCCACTACAACATTAGAAAATGTAATTTCTTGTGTTTTATAAGTAATTTTTAAATCTTGACCCACTTTATTTTCACGCATTGGATCTAAATAAACTGCCCACCCACCTTCGGCAACAACACCAGCTTTAGTTTGATCATTAAACGTAACACTTACAACATCACCAACACTCCCACCATATCCAAAGATTTTTACTTGTTTATTACGTTGTAAGACCATATTATTGCTAAAAGTTGTGTTAACCCAAACTTCGCCTGCGCTTCTTTCAGGCACAACTTCCGTTTTAAGTTGCGCTTTAGCGGGTGGCACTATTAATACTTTGCTATTAGTAAATAATGCAAAACTTGACAAAATAAGGAATGAGAATATTGCATATCGTGCTTTTTTCATATAAGCCTCCTTTTTGCATCGCCCATTTATGTGGAAATTATAATATTTTTATATATTCGCCATTTTTATTATATAAAATGACTATGTCGTAAGCAATTGCAAATAGTGATGAGTTTATTGCAAATATCACAATCTAAACATACCACGAAATGGTCATTTTAATTAATCTTTTTGTTTAGATTACATTATTATTTCGACCAAAGCCCAATCATAGTAGTTTTACACTAGCTCTTTTTATTAGCAATTATTATTGAATTAAATGATAAACGAAGGACCATAAAAGAAAAAGCGCGTATTATGCGCCTTTATCTTATAATGGTGCCCCCTGCCAGAATCGAACTAGCGACTGATCCTTACCATGGATCTGTTATGCCATTTAACTAAGGGGGCGTCTAGTGAATTATAGTATATAACTTTTAATATTTCAATGAATTTAATATTTACGCTTTAATTTGCCTAAATGCCTTAAATTTTAGACTATAAAAAAACGATGAGACGGGCTCATCGTTTAGTTAAATTAGTGATTGTTATTAATAAATACCAGCGCATAGCTTGCGAGCGGCACGATTAGTGTCACCCCAAATATAACACGATAAGTTCCGATTATCGATAAATGGATTACGAATCTTTTGATATTGTTCAATTCCTAATTGGCGTTGACCATCACGTTCGACTGTAGGCGCCCATTCTTGGTCCCAGCGAATCATATCGGCAATTTGGAAGTTTTCACTAATGCTGCACCGATCAGGATACATAAGGACCATATACATTTGGGCCCGAGCAATTTCACCACGAACGATTGGTGTTGGTGAATAACCATAATGCACAATCGCGTCCACTAATTCACCAGCGGTATTACGTGATAAATATGGGAACCAGCGTTCAGGATCTTCAGCGTAATTCCACTCAATGTAAGAGTGATTGCTTTTATGTTCGTTTAAATCAGCATCACATGCGAATAAATTAGCGATATCACTTGAAATATTTTTAACGTTACCGCTTGCGCGTAAACTATCATCCCCGTCGGCAAGTTTTGATTGGGGAAAGACGTGTTCGCGGTTCCAGCGACCATAGTTATAACCAGCGTGCGGATGACTACGTAAGTCATAAACTGACAAGACGTTCCCTGCCTTATTTGGATCAGCATCCATCACGCGAATCGCGTCGTACGCAACGTTATATGTCACCCGATTATCTAAAACGCCAGGCACATAAAACTTTGACCACATGTAATCAGCAATTGCTTGACGTAGTGCTTCACCACGCAAACTAAAGTCAATTGTCGCCCAAAAATCACCAGTGTAGGCAGGAAGTGGTTCAAAGTTCCAAATTTCAGCAGGGCGTAACACTGGTTCAGGTTCAACCCATGGTGAAGACTCTTCCGTGCTTGACTCTACTTCACTTGAAACTTCACTAGCAATGCTTGTGACTTCGCTAATGTCACTAACACTTGGAATTTCCGATTCTGGCACGTCACTAACTGATGGTGTTGGTGGATCACAAGATGCTAAAAGTGTAACTCCGATAAGTGCAAGCAATAATCGACGTATTTTCATATTAAAAGACCTCATTTCTTATGTGATTTAATTATAGCAAAGTGGTCTTTTTTTGTAAATTAAAGCCTAGGCGAATGGCGAGATGCTAACTTCGTTATTACTCACTGTTAAGCGATACGTAATACTACTATCAATATTGCCTTTAACAATTTCTTCGGCAATAAATGTTTCTAAACTCTTTTGAATAAAGCGTTTTAAAGGGCGCGCCCCAAATTCGGGAGCGTAAGCATTATCAATCACGAAGTCGACAATCTTCTCATCATAAATTAACTTAAAGTTATTTTTAGCTACATGAGCGATTAATTCATCAAGCATCTTACGCGTAATTTGCCGTTGTGTATCTTTACTAAGTGGTAAGAAATAGACAATTTCATCAATACGATTTAAAAACTCAGGTTTAAATGTCATTTTTACTAAGTCATCAATCTTTGATGTTTGATTTTTGAGGAAAAATTCACTCCCTAAATTACTCGTCATAATAATAACGGTATTTTTAAAGTTAACAACCCGCCCTTGTGAATCCGTTAAACGTCCGTCATCAAGCAGTTGTAATAGCAAGTTAAAGACTTCAGGATGCGCCTTTTCAATTTCATCAAAGAGAATAATGGAATAAGGACTGCGGCGCACGGCCTCCGTTAATTGCCCTCCTTCGTCATAACCAACGTAGCCCGGCGGGGCGCCAATGAGGCGTGACACAGAAAATTTCTCCATATATTCACTCATATCAATCCGCACAATATGCCGTTCATCATCAAAAAGGGCATACGCTAAACTTTTAGCCACTTCGGTTTTTCCAACCCCCGTTGGACCAAGAAATAAGAAACTACCAATCGGCCGATTTGGATTATTTAAACCTGCACGTTGCCGTAAGATGGCATCACTCACTAAACGTAAGGCCACATCTTGGCCTAAAACGCGTTTTTTAAGTTCATCAAAGAGCGATAAAATCTTTTCTTTTTCGCTTTCCATGATCCGTTTTAAAGGAATTCCCGTCGCGCGTGCCACAACAGCGGCAATCTCGTTTTCCGTCACCGTTTCTTTTAAAACTTTGTTATCTTTTGTTTCTTTCGTTAATGCTTCAATTTTTGCTTCAAGTTCTGGAATAACTTTATATTGTAGTGTAGAAGCTTCTTCATATTTGCCACTATTAAAGGCAACACTTAAGTTAAAGCGCGCTTGTTCAAGTTCTTTTTTCGCTTTACCAAGCACATTTAATTCATCTAATTCATGTTGCCATTCTTGACTAAAGGCTTCATCTTCTTTTTTGAGGTTTTCGAGTTCTTCATTTACTTTCTCAAGCCGAACTTTGCTTAAGTCATCACTTTCTTTACTAAGCGCAACGCGTTCAATTTCTAGTTGACGCATCTTCCGTCTAATTTCATCAAGTTCAGCCGGCAAACTTTCAACTTCAACACGAATTAAAGCACATGCTTCATCAACTAAGTCAAGCGCCTTATCAGGTAAAAAGCGCTCCGTAATATAACGGTCACTAAGTACTGCCGCACTAACGAGCGCATTATCACTAATCTTCACACCGTGATGGGCTTCATAACGGGCTTTTAATCCACGTAAAATCGAAATTGTATCTTCCAGCGTTGGTTCTTGAACAATCAGTGGTTGAAAACGTCGTTCTAACGCACGATCTTTTTCAATATAAGTCCGATATTCATCAAGTGTTGTCGCCCCAATCGTATGAATTTCTCCGCGCGCTAACATCGGTTTAAGCATATTACCAGCGTCAATTGCCCCTTCAGCTTTCCCGGCACCAACAATTAAATGAATCTCATCAATAAATAAAATAATTTGATGATTACTTTCTTTGATCTTCTTTAAAATTGCTTTGAGTCGTTCTTCAAATTCCCCGCGGAACTTGGCGCCCGCGACAAGCGCGCCCATATCTAATTCATAGATTTTTTTATCGGCCAGATTTTGTGGGACATCACCCGCCACAATCCGCTGCGCGAGTCCTTCAATAATCGCCGTCTTCCCGACACCAGGTTCACCAAGTAAAATGACATTATTTTTTTGCTTACGCGCTAAAATTTCAATAATGCGTCGTATTTCACTATCGCGCCCAATTACTGGGTCACTTTTATTAAGTTTAGCGTCTTCATCTAAAAACCGCCCAAACTTCTCTAAAATCTTTTCATCTTGATCATAATTTGGAAAAGGATTAAAATTCATAACATAGACCTCCTTAGCACTTTAAATGTTTGAGTGCTAAATCTATTATATATGAAAATTAGCACTTGTCAACCAAGAGTGCTATTATTTTACTAATATTTTTAATATTAACTAATCTAAGTTAAGTTTACTCGCCTTTAAAATGCGCACAATTTTATCATCATTTGGGCGGAAAATAACATATTGCGTCGCATAGCGAAGCACATCAACATAATTACCTTTCGCATAATGATTAATAATTAAAGGTCTAATTGTATCAAAGGCAATTTCACTAGGATATGGTTTTATTTTAGAATAGGCGAACAGTTTTTTAATTTGTGCCCGACTTAATTCATATGGCGCATCTTTTTTTAGTGCTGTGAGCACACTTGTAATTTCTTCATTAAAACGTGCGGGAGTTTCCCCATCTTGATAAACGATCGATTGATAATAAAAAGCGTAAGCTTCTTGGAATTTACCATCTAAATAAAGCGCATACCCAGCATAACGTAGTGCGGCACTAATATTTGGTGCACTGTATGTGATTTGTAAGTACCACATTGCTAACCTCAATAAATCTTGTGCACGGCCATCATATTTTAATCCTTCTAATATTTTAAGAATTGGTTTAGGATTAAAAGGATTCCATTGGTGCGCCTTAGAATACATGACAAAAGCCTTCGTATAATCCGCCATTTTTTCGTAAATCACGCCTTGCATATAATATATTTGATGGAATGGGTAAGTTACTAAAATATCTTCAACACTGGCATTTGCCATCTTTGTGTATAATGCTTTTTCATATTCCAAGACGAAATTATACAGCGGTTTGCGCGTTGCTTTTTCATCAACCTTCCGCGCATAACCATCCGTGTATTTAATAAGCGCATTCCCAATTTCAACGCGGCGCGCTAAATCGATTTTTTCTTCACCCATTAAATATAAACAAACAGGGACTAAAACTTCGGGATTAACACGAATTTCGTTAAAGATTGTACGACTATCTTTGCCAAGGAACGTTGCCGCTAAAACGAGTATTTCGGCTTCTGTTTTATCTTTCGTAAAGTTTTCAATGATGTAATTGAAAATATTATGGCGATCAAGATCGTTATCACCAGTTAAATTAATCCAGTTGTATTTGCTATTCGTTCCCATACTTCAATATTAACAAAAAAGTGGCATGCTCGCCACTTTTAACACTTTAATTCAAGCAATTCTTTATTAAAGTTCAAGAAACTTAATAAAGGCAGCTCGGCCAGCATCATCATTTTTAAAGCATGCGGTATTTTGTAAAATGTTTTCACATACACTAGTCATATAATCACGAGCATACTTTTCAAATTCGTTTGGTTTGATTTTACTGAGCATTAATTCCTTAATAAATGTAGCGTGTTTGGCGATCGTTGGATATTCACTTAGCATTTCCGCGCCAGTGACACCTGCTTTATATAATTCTTCAATTAAACCAAATTCACTTTTTAAGCGCGCTGGTAAAATAAATGTTCCCATTTGCTCAATGAGCCCAATCCCTTCTTTTTTAATGTTGTGGTATTCAGGATGGGCATGGAAGATACCAGCAGGATACTTCTCATCGGTACGGTTATTACGTAAAATTAAGTACATAATGTATTTACGTTTTTCTTTAACGACAATTGGGGTTACTGCTGCATGGCGTTCATTACAGGTGGCAGGGATAATCCCTAATTCTTCATTAGTGTATTCTAACCAGTTACCAGTAATTTCAGCGGCTTTTTGCAAGAGTAAACTCTTCGTTCGCGATTCTAATTTAACAACATTACTATCCCATTCAAGAATACTAACTTTTAGTTTACGATCATGTTTATGCTTTAATACATAGCGATCTTTCGCGCTAAACATTGGCATAACTTTGGCCCCACCTTGGAAGTGCTCATGGTTTAAAATTGAGCCACCGACGATTGGAATATCACTGTTGCTACCAATAAATAAATCTGGGAACTGATCAACAAAAGCCACAAGTTTTGCAAAGATGCGTGGGGTTATCGTCATTGGGTTATGATCTTTACTAATGACGATGATATGGTCTTTATAATACACAAAAGGAGAGAATTGTAAATACCATTCTTCTTTATCAAGCATTAATGGTACCGCTCGTAAATTTTGGCGGGGCGGAGTACTTTCATTGCCACCAAAGCCGACATTTTCTAAACAAAGCGGACAGCTTGGATATTTGTCATCTGGCTTTTCTTTTAATAATTTAGCGGTTTCTTTGTTATCCTTCTCGGGTTTTGCTAAATTAATGGTCATTTCAAAATATTTACCATCAAGGTCAGCTCGCCACCGAATATTTTCCGCAACTTTTGCTTCTTGAATATAGTTATTAGCGATGCTTAAATCATATAAATATTTAATTGCTTTGTTGCTATCTTTTTTATGAATTTCGGCAAAACGATAATTAACAACACTCGGAATTGGTGTCATCAACCCTAAAACATCAACAATAATTTCTTCTGGATCGGTAAAGCTTAAATGTTGGGGTATACCTTTCGTGTCAATTAAATGTTGCATTTCATCAATTAATTGCTGCGGATTATTCATACTTTGAATTTCACTGACGTTAATAACACCTTTATATGGTTTTTTAAGTCCAAATTTATTTAATAAGACGTTACGGTAATAATTAACATCTTCACTATTAAGTTCGAGTTTAAGTTCACCATACGCTAGGAGTTTTTCTACTAAGATTTCTACCATAATAAATACCTCGATTCCTTCCTATTATCGCAAATATTAATCTTTTTTGGTAATGAAGTATAACACGCTTGTAAAGTCACGCGTTATTCTTGTTGTGGCGGAGAACCCTGTTGCGGTCCATTCTGGATAGAGCGTAAGGGCACCACTTCGGAGTGCTTTCCCGCTGACGGTATATTTTTCTAGGACTTCAATTTTTACTAATGCTTCCGCGCTATTTCGTTTATCAAGATAATTAATAAGTGCCCCGTCATGCTTAATAAACTTTGGTAACACCATATTTAAGAGCGAACCAAAAGTTGATATATTTGTACTTTGTGGTAACGTAAACACTTCATAAGTTGCATCTTCTTTGACGGGGATTGCTGGAAATTTCAGCACTTCAGGCAGTGGTGAATGGACACCGCTACTAATTAAGACAAGGGCGTTTTCGTCACGATCACCGAGCATCGCATAAGCCTTCTTATCTTTCGCACTACTAAGCGTTAATTCATAATAGGTCCCGTCCATTAAGACACTGCGAAACGCTTTTGCAATTTCGTTATACGCTTTAATTTCTCTTTTATCTTTTGGCGTTAAATTATTCACATCTAATTCATAGCCAAAGCCCCCTGACATAAAGGCATTGTTGAAGCGTGTTTGCAGTGGTAAATCACGTAATAACTGATGATTAGGCGCTGCACTGACGTGGCCTGACATGACACTAAGCGGATAAGCTTTGGCGAGATTTGTGTGCATTCTTATCCGCTCATAGGCATCACTACAATCACTCACCCAAATTTGATCAAAGAACGACAAAATCCCTAAATCAAAGCGATTACCGCCACTAGCGCACCCTTCCCATAAAATGGTGGGGAATGCTTTTGTTAAGCGGTGCATAATGGCGTAGAGTCCAAGCGTATAATCATAAAAGAAAGTACCAAATTCACCATTTGGTGAATAATAGTCACTTAAGTTCCGATTATAATCCCATTTAACATATTTTATATCTGCGCTTTTTAGTACCTTACTAACATTTTCAACAATATAATCTTGCACTGCTTTTAATGTTAAATTAAGTGAATACTGATGGCGACCAGTACTTGGCTTAATTCCCGGAATTTTCACAACCCATTCGGGGTTTTCAGTAAATATGGGGTGATTAGCACTAACCATCTCTGGTTCAAACCATAAACCAAATGCCATCCCCAACTTACTAGCGTAATCACTTAGACCCTTTAATCCGTGCGGTAACTTCTTCTTATTTACTTCGTAATTACCTAACCCACCAAAGTCATTATCGCGATTGATAAACCAGCCGTCATCTAAGACCATTAGTTCAATTCCTAATTTACTCGCTTCACGCATTAATTTCTTAATCTTAACTTCATCAAATGTAAGATATGTTGCTTCCCAGTTATTAAGTAAAATTGGGCGCGGTTTACGCGCATATTCATAACGAACAACATGGTCCATGACAAACCGATGAAAATTGTGACTCAGTCCATTTTCACCCTTGTCACTAAAAGTAAGCGCCGCGAAAGGGGTAATAAACGGTTTATCATCAAGTACTTTACTAAATGTTTCGTCGTTTATCCCGTGTTGAAGTCGGACACGATTATCAAATGTTAATTCGACTGATGTTTTAAAGGGGCCACTATAAATTAAATTAATGCCGTACCCCACTCCTTTATGTAAGTCTGTCTTTTCATTTAAAAGCAAGATAAAAGGATTATGTCTATTACTACTTGGACCAACACTAGTCGCGACTTCAAAGACACCAGGTACTAATTTATGACGCGAAGCATGGACTTCGTTAGCCCATGTACCATAAGTTGAAAAGACTTCAAAATGATTATTATTTAAATCTAAATTAACACTTGCCGCTTTCGTTAATTTGCCCTTGCCACTTAAAATGACTAATCGCCTTGCAATGACATTTGCTTTTTTAAAAATCAAGTAATCAAGTTTAACTTTAACTTTACTAATATTATCTTCAAGCAGCACATAAAAATATTCATCATAGCCATGCGGAATTGGTAAATCATTCACTAATAGTGCTTCTCGGCCCGCAAAACCATGCTTTTTAACGACAAAGTCACTCGCAAATCCTAAGTCATGTTCAATTAGTAAGCTTGGACGGCGATAATCCCCTTTTCCAATCGTGCCTAGTTCCAAATTAACAAAGTCTAAGGAATAAGTGTCATCTTTTTCACCGCTATAAACAGTAGTCGTGCCTTGCATGTTCGTTTGCTTATTCACTAAGATGCTTAAATCTTCATTAAGCGCCAGTTTTGCACCATAATATAAATTTTCTAAATGGCCATATTTATTAATGGCAAGCACATAAGACGAGTCATTTGTTTTAAGGTGTATATATTTGTATTCCATGTTTTAATTTTAACATACATCCACCCTTTTTTATTGTAATGACGAAAGCTTCATCACAATAAATGATATAATTTAAAAGATAAACTAAATTGAGGTAATCTTTATGCCCAAAAAATATCGTATATTTCTTTATATCACAAGCTTTTTAGCGGGGCTTTCGATTATGGCAATTGAAATTGGTGCTTCGCGGCTTCTAGCACCTTTTTTTAGTAGTAGTCAAATTGTGTGGACAATAATTATCGGCGTTATTATGATTGCGATGGCACTTGGTAATTTTCTTGGCGGGAAGATGGCGGACAAACGGCCTCATCCTAAGCATTTATACATTAGACTCATTATCGCCGCGACGTGGGTGGCTTTAATCCCACTTGTGGGCAAATATGTTATAACGGGAATTGCGTTATTTTTTGCCCTTTTTATTAAGTCAAATTACTTAATTATCAGCGCATTTTTCGCTTGTTTACTCCTTTTTGGGTTCCCGCTTATGCTCCTTGGGACCACTACTCCTTCGCTTACCCGCTACACGATTACGAGACACGAAGAAAGCGGGAAAGTCGTGGGCACAATCAGCGCTTTAAATACAGTCGGCAGTATCATTGGGACATTTACCCCGACTTTTATTACAATTCCCTTTTTAGGGACCGCGGGAAGTTTTCTTTTATTCGCTGGCATTCTTTTACTCTTAAGTATTGCTTATTTCATAATGTACTACATTGACCTTAAAAAAGAAGGTGGTAATCAAGAGCCTAAAAAGAAAGTCGTCAAAGATGCTGTCACAACTTCGATATGCCTCTTTTTATTTATCATCTCAAGTATCTTTGGCACACGGGGACGCGTTGCTTTCTGGGATAAAACGATTCTTTATGAAGGCGAATCATTATATAACTATTTACGTGTCTACGAAGACGATGAAGGCATTCATCTCTCAACGCACGTGTTAATTGGTGTCCAAAGCACTAAATTTAAAACGCCAGGATTACGGAATCATTATCATGACTACGCCTTACTTGGTAATTATTTTGTCGAACCAAGTGATGGGACATTTGATATCTTGACACTAGGGCTCGGAACTGGCACCTATCCAAGCCAACAAAAACTTTATTTTAATGATGCCGTTGATGTTACTGGTGTTGAAATTGATGGAAAGATTGTCGAATTAGCCTATGAATTTTTTGACTTGCCAGAAACGGTCCACACTTATGTTGATGATGGGCGGCACTTCTTAGTAAATGGCGCGGGCAAAGAGCAAAAATATGACATCATTTTTTGTGATGCCTACCAAGATATTACGATACCCTTCCACATGGCGACAACTGAATTTTTCGCGCTTGCTAAAAATCACCTTGAGCCTAATGGCGTTATTATTATTAATATGAATATGTTTAGCGATAAACCAGGTTCCATTAATAATTATTTATGTGATACCGCTGCGCTGCACTTTTCAACGCGCTATAGTGTTGGCGCTGCTGCAAATAAACTCTTTTTTGCTAGTAATAATGCAAACATGATGGAGTTAGCAATCGCGCAAATTAATAATGAACCAAATCCATATATCAAAAACTATATGAGTGATGTGCTCGCACAACTTGAAATATATAATCCTGGCAACTATATTCTCACTGATGATAAAGCACCTGTTGAACTTTTAGGGATGCGTGTTATTGATGATATTATTCAAGCAGAGCTTGAGCATTATCGGCAGATTTTAAGAGAAAAAGGACTAAAAGGGCTATTAGAGATGCTACTTTAACTTTATATAACTAACAAACATAGATAACTATTTAATGGTAAAATATAAATATGAAACATGCACTGAACTATAATTGGTCATTCATCCCAAACTTTAATGATGAATATCTACAAAATATTCCTGCGGGAGTAGAAACAGTTGATCTTCCACATAATATGGTTGACTTCCCCTTCAATTACTATGATGAAAAAGATTTTGATAGTGAAGGGACATATTTTCGCGAAATTGTGTTTAGAAAAATTGAAGAAAGCGATAAATTCGTGTTACGCTTTGGCGGCGTCAATAATTCATTTACCTTGTATATAAACGCTAAAATAGTTGGCACATTTACAAGACCTTACATGGAAGAAAATATTGACATTACTCAATATATACAGGAAGGCACTAATTTAATTGTTGTCCGGGTTAACGGGAGTGAAAAAGTAAATGCGCCACCCTTTGGTAACACTGTTGACTACTTCCCCTTCAGCGGCATTTATCGCGAAGTAACATTATTTGTGTATAGTGCCCTTGATATTATTGATGTTAAGGTTAGTGCTAATCATGACGGCGAAGTTGAAGTTAAACCAGAAATACGTAACATTAATAAACTTGATTACGATATTCTTTATGAAGTCTATGAAGGCACAACACTTATTGCTTCAAGTACGGACGCAAAATTCATTGTTACTAAGCCAAAACTTTGGAGTATTAATAGTCCGCAGCTTTATAATTTAGTAACTAAAGTTACGGCGAATAAAATCGTTAAAGAACATGTTAGTGTCTTTGGCTTCCGTAGTGCCGTGTTTCAAAGTGATGGTTTCTATTTAAACAATGAATTTACCCCGCTTGTGGGCCTTAATCGCCATGAAACTTATCCGTTTGTTGGCGCAGCGGCGACTAGTTTCCTGCAATTTCATGATGTTGTTAAACTTAAAGAACTCGGGGTTAATTATGTGCGCTGTTCGCATTATCCGCCAAGTCGCGCTTTTCTTGATGCTTGTGATTTCCTCGGACTTATGGTCATAAATGAAGTTCCAGGCTGGCAGTATATTGGTGACGAAGCGTGGCGCAAGCTACATTTACAAAACATTGAAACAATGATTAATCGCGACTTTAATCGGCCAAGCATTATCGCGTGGTCAATTCGAATTAATGAAAGCGCTGATCACCCATTTTACGCTGAATGTCAAAAACTCGCAAAAGCCCTTGACCCCATCCGCGCCACAACGGGAACGCGTAACTTTGCGCACAGCGAGCTCTTTGAAGACATCTACTCCTATAATGATTTTAGTCATGACGGGCACACAAAAGGCTTACTGCCAAAACGCAAAGTGACAAAGAGTAATAAACCATATATCGTTAGTGAAAATAATGGTCATATGTATCCAACAAAACCGTTTGATAACCCACTTATTTTAGAAAACCACACTAAACGTCATCTTGCGGTTCTCGATAGCTTCTTTGGTGATAAAAATATCGTTGGTATTTCCCCATGGTGTATGCATGACTACTACACGCATCATGAATTTGGGAGTGGCGATAAAATTTGCTATCACGGTGTGTTAGATATTTATCGCGAACCTAAACCTGCCGCGTATGTCTACAAAGCTAACTTTACGACTGAACCTGTTTTATATCCACTTTTTAGAGGCGATAATGGGGACTTACCCGAAAGTAAACTATATAAAACAATGGTGGTAAGTAACGCTAGTTATATTGATTTATATAAGGATGAAGACCTTGTCAAACGCTACTATCCACGACGTGATTTATATAAGCATTTACCGCATCCGCCCTTTATCCTTGATACTTTTATTAGTGAAAACTTTAAATCAGCGATTAAATTCTCAAAGCGTGATCGCAAGAAAGTAACAAAATTACTAAACTTCGCCGCCCTTAATAACTTTAGTCGGCTCTCACTATGGCAAAAATTGCGCTTTGGCTGGCTTATCGTTAAATATCGACTTAAATGGGACAATCTTGTCGAACTCTGGTTTCTTAATGTCGTTGGCTGGGGCGATAAATCAAGTGGTTACACACTAGTGGGATATGACGATAACGATGTTGAAATAGCACGCACGAGAATCGAAAACACTACCGCTTCCACTTATGACATTAAACTCTTAAAGGATGAACTACGGAACGCGGACACATTTGATACGACAATTGTGAGTGTTAAAAGTGTTAGTCCATACCGTAATCATTATGACTTTAGTCCAGTGTCCATTGTCGTAACTGGCCCACTTAAAGTTTACGGCCCACAGACACAAAGCTTACACGCTGGTGTCCTTAATGTGTATGTTCGTTCCCTAAATGAAAAGGGACGTGGTACAATAACAATCGGTGTTGGCGGCACACTTAAAACCTTCAACGTCGAAATTAAATAGAAAGGAGGAGCACTAATGGCCGAAAAAAACCTCGCACTTTTAATTGATGCCGAGAATATATCACCCGATTATATGTCAATTATTCGTGATGAAGCTAATAAATATGGCAATTTAAGTTATAAGCGCATTTATGGCGATTGGGCAAGTAGTAATTTGAACAAATGGCGCAGTAAATGTATTGAGTATAACTTAGAACAAATTCAACAAGTGTCATATGTCAGTGGTAAGAGCACTAGTGATTTCACGCTGGTGATTGATGCAATGGATATCTTATACACTGATCAAGTTGATGGCTTTGTCCTTGTGAGTAGTGACAGTGACTTTACAAGACTCGTGAGTCGCTTACGTCAAAACAATAAATTTATTATTGGGATGGGCGAAAGCAAAACTCCGTTATCACTTGTAAATTCCGTTGATTTATTCATATATCTCGATAAAATTAAAAACATTCGCGACAAAAACGTTAAACCAAAACATCGCGGGCGCCCTGCATCTAATAAGAAAGACGAAGAAGGCATTATTAGTCTTGAAGACTTAATTGATGTCTTAACAAACATTATTAGTGAAACAGGTGACGAAAATGGATGGGCTTACTGGAGTAACACAAACAATACACTTGTACGGAAATATCCTGGTTTTGACCCCCGCAACTATGGCTTTAAAGGCAAAGCTTTACAATTTTTCCTCGCAAACGGCTTTGAAAAACGGAATGAAGGCTTAGATGTCTTTATTCGTCCTAAAACTAATAACGAATAACATCTATTAGGATTAAAAAGCCCCGAGATATGTGAGTCTTGGGGCTTTTTCTGTTAATTTACTAAAAGATTAAGCTTCCGCAACTTCTGCTTCCGCTGCTTCGCGTCGTTCGTCAATTTCTTTAACAATTTGATCGTACATCTTTTCATCAATTGGATACTTACGACTAACAAGGAGATAGGCCAGTGTTTGACAGATAAGCGGTAAAAGCGCCATCCCTAAGATTAAGACAAAGCGTGCGCGTCCTAAATTGGCGCCGTCAATCGCCGCTTGGGCCAGGTCTTGAACTTCTTCAGTTGCAAGTCTTCTAGCATCCCCTTCAGGTAAGCCACCTAAAACTTCGTAGTCACTTATTTTATTTGTGATGTCGTAAACCCCACCGATAGTGAGTGTTAAGAACACCACAATAACGGTAATGGCGTTGCTAATCTTCGCGGCAAATGGACGCGCGGCAAAGACGACACCTTCTTTCCGTTCGCCAAATTTCCACTCGTTATATTCAACCGTATTTGTAATTTGCACAAGCAGTGTGAGATAGAAAACACCATTAGGCGTAAAGATAACAAGCGCTAAAACGGGTAAGATCCACTGATATATCGCGTTTGGAAGCGGTAACCAGCCAAAGGAGTGGACACTCCCAATCACAAAGAGCAGTGAGTTTCCAATCGCGCTAATAATAAAGGCACCGCGTAAAATTTGCGCCCGTGTATATTTTTTGACAAGGAAACCAAAGATAAAGTTCGCAACAATTGACCCAACCGCGTAGCCGACAAGGAAATATAAGAAAGCTTGCCCAGCTTCAGCATAACCAAAAGTAAAGTGCATATAATTTTGGCCAAGGTTATTAAACATTGAACCGCCTAAATAGTGGAGCACAATCGCCCCCAGCATCACAAGTAGCGGTTTATTTTGAAACACAACTTTAAAGATGTCTTTAACTTTAATAATTTCTTCGCTATCAACTTCACTACGGTCACGCTCTTTACATAAGAACACAAGTAATAATTGCGAGAAAATTAACACACTACCAATAATAATACTAAGCGTTCTAAATACTTGAATAGCGCGGCCTGGATATAAATTAGGAACAAGGCCGCCAACAGTGAAGGCTCCAATATTAATGGCAATAGCCATCAGCATTGTAATTTGATTCCGTTGTTTGGGGTCCCGGGTAAGACTTGGGACCATCCCCCAATAACCAATGTCATTAAGTGTAAAGCTAATTTCCCATAAGAGATAAGTAACGATAAAGAACACAACATAGCCCCACCCACCAAATGGCCGGAAACTAAAGAGTACCATTAAAAGGAGCCCGTTAACTATCCCGCCTATTAAGATCCACGGTTTATATTTACCGAGTTTAAAGCGGGAATTTTCAATTAACATGCCAATAATTGGGTCATTAACCGCATCCCACAAGTGAATGACTAACATCGTAATCATGATTGTCATAATCATTAATTTGTATTGTTGCGGATTACTTTCAGGTAATGTTAACTGTAAGTAAATCATTAAGAACAAATTAATTAATGTGTAAGCGGCATCACGTCCAATCCCCGTGAAAGAATAGACGTATTTCGTCAATTTTGGGACATTATCGCCCTTATAAGTCTTAAATAAGTTCAGCATACTTAAACCCTTTCTTATTTATGTAAATATATACACTTAAATGATACACCATTATTTTTAAAATACACTTGCTATTTAATAAATATCGTCAAATTATGTTCATTAATCGTTACTATTACTTGCTTTTAGAAGGATACATTTATTAACGCTGCCACTTAATGATGATAAAAGCCGCCAATTCGATAAATGGCAGAATACGATTATTATCAATGTTATCTTTATACTTTTCTTTTAAATCTGACATCGTTAAAACGATATCTTTTTCTCCACTAACTTGTCTTATACAACACTATGTGGAGCAAATCAACATCTTATTTTATTATTTATTCACCAATATGAATAATTAAATTACAAACCTTTAGCACAAGCATTAATTATCAAACGGCTTAATCTATTTGCTATGATACTAATGTATGGAAAAGAGATTACGGGTGGCACTTTATCTTAAAATGCTCATTGGTTTTATGATAAGTTTTACAATTGCCTATTTACTAAAAATGCCAACAAGCTATACCGCAGGTGTTGTCGCTGTCTTAAACTTATGGTATAGTCGTGATAACGTCGTTAAGACTGCACTGATTCGCGTATTATCAAGTTTAATTGGCCTTGCCACTAGTGCACTCTTGTTCTTTTTACTCGGTTATACAATTTATAATCTCTTCCTCATGGTCTTTGTTGTCCTTGCGCTCCTTTATGTCTTTAAGCTTGAATACGGCGCCACACCAACACTTGTCTTAATTGGTCAGCAGTGGGCACAGCAAACCCAAGAAGCACCCTTAAATGCCTTTATTACGCTTTTAATTGGGACAATTCCCGCCCTTTTACTTAATTTATTTGCCTTTCGTAAATCAAAAATCTTACTTATTAATCAACAAAAACTAGATACAGAACTCGCTAATATCTTTACGTATTTTGTAAAAGATGAAACTTATGACTTTCGTGTCATTGATCAGATTCTGAAAGACACACGTGAGAGTCTCCAAATTGCGCTTGATAATTATGAAGTGAAAAACATCATGCAAAACTTCCACTATATTAATATGCGCACGGAGCAGATTAATGTCTTAAGACGAATAGTAAACGACTTAAGCATGTTAGAAAGTTCGCCATATAAACACGAAATCACTACTTATTTACATACGTTTAAAGACAAGATTGGCCTTGCAGATTACGCGAGTGATTTAATGGTTAAGCACGACGAACTTGTCAGCTATTACCGCGCACTTGAACTCCCAAAAACAAGAGCGGAATTCGAACACCGCGCGCTTTTATTTGCGATTCTCGAAGAAATAAAACTCTTCCTTAATCTAAAACTCGATTATCATCAGATCTATCCGTGTAAGGAAAAGCGACAGATAAGCGAATAATAGTGATTATAAGCAAATAAAAACCATCGGCACTCACCGATGGTTTTCTCTGCATAAAATAGCTAATTACTTATCTTTTTCAAGCCGTGAATTTGCTGCAATCACACCTTGTAATAAGTTTGAGGGCACTTCTTGATAACTATCAAATTCACTATTGAAGCTACCACTGCCTTGACTTAAGACGCGGAGTTTAATGGCATAGTCTAATAGTTCAGCTTCTGGCACTAAAGCGGTAATTTCTTGCGTACCATAACCACTTTCGTCCATACTTAACACCCGTGCCCGCCGTTGGTTAAGGTCATTCATGACGTTACCCGTAAATTCATTAGTGACACTGATGGTAATTTTCATAATTGGTTCAAGTAAAGTTGGGGCACAATTCATATATGCTTCGCGATAAGCTAAAATTGCGGCCATGCGGAAGGCTTGTTCGTTACTATCGACACTGTGGTATTTACCATCAAATAACACTGCTTTTAAGCCGATAACGGGGAAACCCGCAAGTTGGCCTTCTTGGACACTTTCAAAGAACCCTTTTTCCACCGCGGGGTGATAGTTTTTAGGTACTGTTCCACCAAAGATTTCTTCGGTAAAGATGTTTTCATCACTCCCACTTGGACCAAAGCGCATTTCAACAACACCGTAAAAGCCACTGCCACCTGATTGCTTAACATAACGACCAACGGCACTTGCTTCACGTTTTACCGTTTCACGGTAAATTACTTGTGGTGCGTCCGTATTTGCTTCAAAGCCAAACGTGTTTTTCACTTTATCTAACACAAAGTTGAGGTGACTATCACTTAAGCCCCCGAGTAAGAGTTGTTTTGTTTCAGGAACACGCGTAATTTCAATGGTGGGGTCTTCCGCGGCGACACGATAGAGTGCTTGAATGAGTTTTTCTTCATCGCGACTATTTTTCGCGCTGATGGCGCGACGATACACAATTGTGGGATATTTAGCGCGTGGGAAAGTAACGACATCATTTTTATCACATAATGTGTGACCTGTTGTAATCCCGTCTAACTTTGCAAAGGCGACGATATCACCGGCAATTGCTTTTTGGATGTTATTTTGTTTCGCGCCTAAAAGACTAAACATTTGGGAAGCGCGCATTGTCGAATTAAGTTCTGCATTATACACATCGCTACCAAGTTCTAAACTACCGCTAACGACGAAGGCATAGTTTGTGGTGCCTTTATATTGGTCATACACCGTTTTAAAGATGTAAGCACTAAAAGGTTCACTTTCACTAATTTTACGGATAACTTCTCTATTACCACGATCTTTCCCTTTCATTTCCTTAATGAAAGCGGGACTTGGTAAATATGTAATCATCATGTCCACTAGTGTATTAACACCAATGTTTTCAGTGCTGCTACCAACAACAACAGGGGCAACTTCACCGCTTAACACAGCGTTTTTAAGTCCGCTCGCGATTTCTTCAGCGCTTAACGCTTCGCCGCTAAAGAATTTTTCTAAAAGCGCGTCATCAGTTAAGGCCACTTGTTCAACAAGCGCATTATTCATTTCGCTAACTTTTGCTTTCGTTGCTTCATCAAGCTCAACTGGCACACGTTTATGGCCATCAGCTTTAACTGCTTTTAAAGTTGTAACATCGACAAAGCCATTAAAATGTTTGCCGTCATTAAGTGGATAAGTAAAACTAACACCTTTTTTTCCAAGCGAATTAGTAATTTTTTCGAGCACTTCATCAAAGTTCACTAACTCCTTATCCATTTTATTAACAAAGATAAAGGTTGGAACCCCGTATTTCTTTAATAAATTAAAGTGTTTAATGGTACCAACTTCAATCTTACCCGCATCAAGCACTAACACGGCGGCTTTTACAAAATCAAGCACACCAATCACGTCGGCAACAAAGTCGTCGTTACCGGGTGCATCAAGTAAGTTTAAACGATAGCCATTATAGTCAAGGCTCACGACCGCCATTGAACATGATGTTAAACGTGCTTTTTCTTCAGGGGTAAAGTCACTAATTGTATTTTTACGGTCAACACTGCCCGCTGGTTGTTTTAAGATATTACTAGCGATTTGTTCGACAAGTGTTGTTTTTCCTGAGCCCTGGTGCCCTAGGAAGATAATGTTTCTAATTTTATCGGTGGTATAACTCATAATTTCTCCTTTTTATTAATCTAAACTACCAATGAGTTTGAGTGCTTTTTCAAAAATCATTTCTTGATCACAGTTCGTTGTATCAAGCATTTTGCGTGGTAATACTTCAGGTTCATTGCGTAATTTTAAAATGTAATCTCCAAATTCCTCTAATGACCGCAAGGGATGCGTTAAATGAACGGGGTGACGATTTTCATAATGTTCACGATATAAAAAGCGTTCAAATAATACATCTAAATCACCCGTTAAATAGAGCAAATCAACTTTATGTCCCGTAAATTCAACGTCACGTTTAATTTGTTCTAATTGTTCGGTGTGAAAATTAGCTTCTAAAATAACACTGCCCTTTACTTGGGCTACACGCCACGCAATATGCCGTAAGAGTGCATATGAGGAGCGTGAAATTTGTTTATTTTCGTCAATACCTTCAAACGAAATTTTTTCGCCGAGTATTTCTTTAAAGCGCGCTTTAGAGAAATAAGGGATTTGGTAATGGCGGGATAAGCGTTTCGCTAACGCACTTTTACCAGCGGCGAGGTCACCTGAAATAATAATGATTTTGGCCATGCTTTCATTTTCCTTTCTACTTTAGCACAATATATAAAAAGGCACTTTAATGTTTAGTGCCTTCTTTTTAATTACGTAATAATGCGCCCTTTATTGGCGCCTTTTGAGGCGAAGACACGAACAACTCCGTTGTTGTTACTCGCTAAAATTTCAGCGTATGCAATCGCTTCTTTTTGGGTGTCGAAAATTTTAATTGCTTTCCGACTTTGGGCGATTTTGACAATCCAACGATCATCTTTGGCCCGTTTCATGATGTGATAAATACGTTCGTATTCTTTTTCTTTCTTGACGTCTTCTTTTTTCACTTCTTCCATTTCCTTTTCCTGTTCTGCCGCTTTTTCCGGCACTTTTTCTTTTGCTTTTTTCGCTTTTGGTTTTTCTGCAGCTTTGCGTTCAGCTTCGCTTACTTCTTCTAAGCTTTCTTCATCTTCCACTTCTTCGTCACTATAAACAATTGGTGCTGGATCTGGTCCGCGTGTTGGCTTTTCTTCGACAACTTCGTACACTTCCGCTTCAAGTTCTTTTTCATCAGCGCGTTGTTTTCTTGTTGGAAGTGCCATATCAACGAACGCTAAGACAAAGAGCACTAAAAAGACAAGGACAATAAAGCCCGCGCCTGTAGAAAACACTAAACTTTCGGGCGCTACTGCTGGATCAATCCATTCTGGTAATGCGCGTGGCACTACGAGTAAATAGCTAATAATGGAGAGAAATAATGCAACGGGAACAATTGTGCATTTATTTTTCTTCTTACACTTCACAGCAATGTTAATAATTAATACAACAAATGCCACTGCTGGAGGAATAATGGCCCACCAAAGAGCGGGGAATAATCCCACTAATAAGGGGATAGCCGCGACAAAGAGATCTAACCGATATCCAAAATAGGCCACAACAAGACCTAAGATGGTTAAGGTAAGAGCACTAAGAGCGGTATAAAAAACACATTTCTTCATAAGTTCTCCTTTTCCTAAATTAAAACTCACTGATATTATATAAAAATATTTGTTATAAGTAAACAAATAGCGGTCAAAATTAAGCAAAAAAGCACCTTTTTGTGGATATTGAAAAAGAGTAAGCGCTTTATTAATTTAAATATGTCGTTAAATAATTATATTTAATTTCTAAATTAATGAGTGGCTTATGGAGCTAAAATTTCGGAACCATACGCTGTCACACTCGTTAACGTTGCTACTTTTTGGACAAAGGCGATGTGATAAAAATAATTAACACCATCTTCCGTAGCGTTAAAGCTTACAACAATCTGTGTCCCAAGTCCGCGCCTGTACTCATAGCGTTTAGTACTTTGATAAGCAACACCTGTACCAGTATATTCATAAAGCATACTTTCTTCATCGTGAACCTTAAGTGTTGTATTCGTTTTAAAAACACAAACACTAATGATTTGTGGCTGCCGCATAACATTGGCCCCAATATTTTCTTCAGCGCCACTTATTAAGTTAATGCGATACGAATATTTTCCCTTGTCAGCGATAACATAATCATTTTTCGAACGACCGACAATATAATCATAGTCAAAAGGTACGACTTCTTGCCCGCGACTATTAATCACCCCATACTTTTCATTTACTTTGCCATAAAAATAACCATGTGTCGCACTATAACTAAAGTCCGTAAGATAACTTAAATCTTTGACAAATTTAAAGTCGTTATCATAAATACTCTTAGTCGTTAAGTGATAATAGCAACCTTTGACGGCAACGTAAGCGGTAATTCCTTTATTCGTAACATCGTCATAAAGTTTCCCTGTAATATCCGCAATGTATTCAAAACTCTCACCCATTGCTTTTTTATTCACATAATTAATAGTAAATAAGCAGTAATTAAAGATGTTATCTTTATCACGTAGTGGGTATACTGCATCAACAAAATACCCTAAATTAAGGAGCGTATTTGTGCCCGTTAACAGATCAATCGTCCCTAATGTATACTTAATCGGCTGATTGTAATAGATTAAGTCATAATCTTCACCTTCACTAACATTAACTTTAGTGCGGTAAAAGATCTTTCCACTGAAGAAAGCCATTAAATCAGTATTCGCGGGCATATTAAAGCGGCACACTTCATTTCCACTCGCATTACGAACGATATATTCATCATCATAAGTAATCGTATACCCAGGTAAACCATAATCATCTAATGCGATAGGTTCAGGTTCATAATTTGGATAATAATTAAAGATGTTAACATCGGTAACACTAGCAACACCAAATTCGTCATAGACATAATATATTTCTTCATCATGTACTTCTCCGCCCCCTTGTTCACGCACATTGACAAGGACTTGGGCGTAAATTATGCCTTCATGTTCACGCTCATTGACGACAATGCACTCATTTGTGCCGTTATAGAGTAAATTACCATAGCCATCAAATACATACATATTTTCGTAATACACACGAATAACCGCGGCGATTAATTGATAACTAGCGACAGTAACATCGCGAATTGACTCATGTCTAAACATATTATGGACAATTTGTTGACCCAGTGGAATTGAATAAAAACCAATCCGATTAAATTCATTTTTCGTCACTAATATGCCTTGGTCACTAAAGCCTTGTGACTGAATACTAGCAGTCTTAAGCGCTGTATATTCTTTCACACTTTCAATATATCCGTAATCTATCTCTGGTTCTTTTATCGCGTTATTACGGAGCATCTCTGTTGTCAATACAGATTCATGCGGTATTTCAGAACTCGAGGTCTTTAGGCACCCCGTAAGCGGGCTACTTAAAAGGAGCACCACTAATAAGAAATTTCTTTTTTTCATGACTACATTTCCCCCTTCTAACAATAAAATGTTAGATGTTACGCTGCAAAAACGTAAGTAAGGACTAACCCTGAAACAATGAGTGCTTGGCCTAGTAAATAAAAGAGCATGATGTAGTAATCACGACGTTTAAAGTCTTTGACAAATGTTGCTTGAATTAAAATTAAGTCACTTGCTAAAAAGCTAATTCCCCCAATGATGCCAAGAACCATATAGTTTGTAAAACCTTTAAAGCAAGCGATAGTACTTACAATTGACACTAAGATTAAAACAGCAATATACGTATTCCCCACTAGTGTTAAATAACGATCACCGCAAAGTTTCTTCGACATTGGATAAAAGGCTAACACAAAGAGTAACACGCCAAAACTCACCACCACGTAAAACCACCACGCTAAACTTTGGCCCTGAAACATAATGTGAATGATTTCACTGATGTAAAAAGTATGACCGATCAGAAAACTTGTGGCCCCCGCTAAAAATAACTTCTTGTTCTTGGGCCACAATAAGAATATATCGCCAATCATCCCTAAGAATGCACCAATATAAATAAGCGGGTGATTAGGAAGGGCAATTATCGCCGCGATGGCTAAAAAGAGCATCGAGAATGGCTTAAGGATCATCCGCGGTTTTTCTAACTCATTAAAGGCCATAATGAGCTCAGCAATCGTCACTGCAACAAAGAGCCCAAAAAAGATATACACAAAGATGTTCATAAGTATATTTCTCCTACTCTTCTATGTTAACATCTTTCAATTAAATTAAATAGTAGCCAAATTAGCGTTATTTACATAATAAAGATACTTATTTATGATTTGAATGCTAAAATAATTTTATGAAATATGCCTTAATAACTGGCGCTAATGGCGGATTAGCGCATAACATTATAACCGCTATTAAAGATGACTTCTTTTTAATCCTTACCGATATTAATGAAGCCATTACTGAAACATATAAAGATTTGCCGCAAAAACTAATTGTTGTTGGTGATTTAACAAAAAAAGAGACACTCAACAGTCTTTTTGATCAAATAAAAAATATCACTAAAACACTTGATTTAGTCATGCACTTCGCGGGTATTCTTGAAATAGGGCCGCTGATGGAAGTAAAAGTTGAAGCATTTGAAAATTTAATGCAAGTTAATCTTTTTGCGGTGTATAGCGTTAATCAAAAAGCGTTCCCCTTTCTTAAAAAGAGTAAGGGCCGCATTATTCATTTAAGTAGTGAATATGGGGCGCTTTTAGCGCTGCCTTTCCACTCCTTCTATACGATATCTAAACGAAGTATTGAAGTATATAACGATAGTTTACGACGTGAATTAAAAAGTTTTGGGATTAAAGTAATTAAAATTAGACCTGGTGCTTTTAAAACAGAGATGCAGGCTAATGTCACTAGTAAGTTTGAAAAAATACTGTTGTACACTAAAGACTTTAAACGTCCACTTACAAAGATGCAACGCATGATGCTTACTGAATTAGAACGCGCTAAAGATCCGCGTAAAATCACTAAAACATTTAAAAAAGCAATTTACGATAAACGCCCGAAGATCACATATAAAGTAAATAATTCCTTTAAAATGAAAGTCTTAAATGCCATGCCTGTTAAAGTTCAAGATTATCTTTTAGGATTATTCTTTAATTAACGACATTAAACATTATATTTAAGAAAAAAGTAGCGACTGCTACTTTTTCTTTTTACCAGGCACCACATGTTGGGCCCTGCTGCGCGGCTCGTAAGATTCTTCCGCGTCGATTAACACAAGTGGGTCATTGTAATGAGCGGGTTTACCGTCAATAATCCGCTGGGTCCGTGTCGCCGGTTTACCGCTTACTGGACATATGGCCGTAAGTTTTGTTACAACTTCCGCCAGCGCAAGAATCTGTGGCATTGTGCCAAATGGTTCGCCTCTAAAGTTCCGGTCTAACCCACCAACAATTACGCGATAACCTTGATCAGCGAGGTCATCAACAATATCAGGTAACTCTTCATCAAAAAATTGCGCTTCATCAACAATAATCACATCCACTTTTTTATCTTTTAAATGTGTGTATATTTCACGTGCTTTTTCAATGTTAACTGCTTCACGGCGATTATTATTATGTGATTGAATCACATTGTCGCCATAACGACCATCAATTTTTGGCTTAAAAATAATATATGATTGCTTCGCGTATTCTAAGCGTTTAATTCTTCTAATTAATTCTTCGGTTTTACCCGCGAACATTGGGCCACACACTACTTCAATATAGCCACCATCAAAATTTTGGAACATAATCTTACCCCTTTTCTATATTCAAATATTTTCACTAATAATCTTAACAAATTTAGGAAAACTTTTTAAACTCTTAACTATTAAAAAGATAGACATAATTTAACAACTTTCAAAATTAATTTAGTATCATCAGCATAATTCCAAAATTACAAAAAGTGTCACTTAAAAATGAAAACACTTACATCAAAATTATTGACAGATAATGTCAAAATCACTATAAAAAACAATAATGTATTGAATATATGTTAACATTTTCTTGTGGGGGTACTTATGAAAAAAGCTAAACCTATTAAATTTAAACAAAAACGTAAACGTTGGTATCGCGGTTTAAAACGAATTATCAAAATCCGTTATAAAGAACCACAATTTATCTTCCTTGGGGATAAACCAACGACAAACGCTATTATCTTGAGTAATCATGTTGGCACTGATGCACCAATGTCATTAGAAATATACGCTCCGTTTCATTTACGGATGTGGGGGACACATGAAATGAATTCAGGACTCCGTAAAATGTACCGCTATCAGTCACGGGTCTATTATCATGAGAAAAAGGGCTGGAACTTACATTTAGCAAGACTCTTTTGTCTTTTAGCTAGTCCGTTAACTAACCTCTTCTATAAAGGACTGCGACTAATTTCAACTTATCAAGACTTACGACTTAAAAAGACAATTAAAGAAAGTCTTGCGGCTTTTAAGGACGGTGATAATATTGTTATCTTTCCTGAAGTGAGTGACGAAGGTTATTTAGATGAATTAAAAGGATTTCATGGTGGTTTTTGTATCCTGGCCGAAATTGCTTATAAGCACGGGATTGATACTTATTTATATGCATCATACTTTAAAATAAATGAAAAAGTTTATGTTTTTGATAAACCGATTCTCTATAGTGATCTTAAAAAAATAGCGCCCACTCGGATTGAGATGGCACGCTATTTAGTTAATAAATGTAATGCGTTAGGTAAATTAGATTTAAATTAAATCCAAATCCACAGTGCTGGCATCACAGCACGATAAGTGTAGTCAACAGGATATTGTGTAATCGTTCCTGGGGTATTTATATAGTAAACGTTCCCAGTTATATTTGGATTTGCCGCATCATAGTATGGGGAGCGTAAGTTCCACATTGTAGTGCTACTTGGCATATACATCCCTTGTGCCTTACCGTAATCTGTTGGCGTCCGTAACCTAGTTGTGTTCGAAGTAAAACCATAGTTTGCATTAGTAACATCAACATAACTTAGTAAGAAGAGTTTATCATTAGTGTTTTCGCACGCTAATGGATTGGGATTAGCGCCTGTTGTGGAGGCACTATTATCAACGATTGTGTATTGTGATCTAATGCCTTCTTCACTATTAAAGGCGGTATTATAAAAATCATTATTAATCCATTGTCTAATTGTCGAATGTTTGTAGTTACTACCATATACTGTAGTTCCATCGATATTACGTATTTGACCAGTATAATTATAATCTTGTGCATCAAGTGCTTTTGTGGGGAATAAAAGCGCCTTATCACTTACGACGTCAAGCACTCGCCATTTAATTGGTTCAAATTTAAACCAATACACATTTGTGGGTCGATAGCCGTGTTGTTCTTGGACGGTATTATTTACATTAGATTCATAAGAAATCCGCGTTGGTCGATACTTAGTAATATAGACACCACGATATGTGTCAGCGCCATGACTAATATCGATATACCACATATAAGAAGTTTTAACATTTTTAATATAGTAACCATAATCTGTCCATGCTTGGTTATTCCCCGCTGTCGGTAATGTACCAGCGGCAGCATTTAAAGCCGCTACTAAGTCGGGATGATCAGCGCCTTTCATTTCTACTTGCGGATAGACACCAAAAGATACTTCTTGATTTTTAGCAATTGTGCCAATATTACTAAATGCTGCAAATTTAGCAGTAAACGTTGTATCAGCGTCCGGCATTGCAAAAGTATAATTGTATTCATTTGACACCAAAGTATCACTTGCGTCATACCAGCCCGTAAAGTAATGGTATAAGCCACGATTAACCGAAATAGTAACGTTACTTCCGACTTTGTAATAACCGTCGCCCTCAATACTGCCCATCGTTGGGTTATTGTTAACAAGCGATAAAGTCCGGTAGTGATTACTACAATCAAATTCAATAACACCGCTATTAATGGCAGAATCACCAAATCCGACTGCCTCAATTTTAAAGTAGTTTGGTAATTCATTATTAAAGTTAGTGCTCACACTTAGCGGTGAACTTGTATCAAATACCACTACTTTATCTTCACTAAAGGTTGCGGTACTTGAATAATATATTTTTAAGTTCGCACTGCTATCACGCTTGACTAGTGACATATTCATCATGCCGTGAATCGGTGAAGTGTTTGTAATAAACCCACCACCAGAAAGTGTTTGCCAATGTGTCGTTGGGTTTTCTAAGTACTGATAACTTATCGCAATATCATTACCTAGTTCAGTCGTCATAACACCATCGGTGCCCGAATACCCAGTTCCACTTGGTGGACCACTGACAATTTTATTCTTGTTTGTCCCTAACACAATGGAGTAAGGCGTAGGTTCCCCGCGCACATCAAAAATATTATCACCATTATGTGACACTGCCGTAATAATAAGTGTTGCAACTGCAAATACTGTCAACACCCCATTTGTAATAATCTTCTTTCGATTCATAAAAAGCCTTGTATTATCTAATCATGCCCCGGTACTTCGATTAGGTAATACATCTCCTTTCATTACCCGGGTATAATATTTA
>MWEF01000004.1 GCA_002070905.1 Tenericutes bacterium ADurb.Bin087
AGATTGTGTGTTTCATTTAAAAATTCCCCCTTTTTATTTTACTCTCTTTGAGCAAAATTTTGGGGGAAGTTTCACGATAGTAGGCGGGTTTACCAATTTCAATCTCCCGTTCTCTTTTACTATAGTAGACTGGGTAAATCGGAATATTTAAGTCGCGATGCTTATCAACGTAATCCGCAAGCACAACGACACCTTGATTAAATTTAATAATTGTATCAAAATATCCTTCACTTGAATCTTCAGGAAAGACTAAAATCGGAATCCCATCATCCAAATAACTTAAACTTTCGCGTAAGCTTTTTGTAAAACGAATATCTTGATACGTCGGGATGAGCCGCATATTTGCGTAAAGAAAGGGATTAATGACCGCGAGAATTGTCGCGAGGAAAAAACTCTTAAACTTTTTATAATGTAATTTTTGTTGATAAAAGACGTAATAAAGATATTTCCAGCGTGTTTTATAGTTCCCGCGCATTTCATGGGCACCCCATGGCACAAAGTAATAAGGGAAAAACATTGACAGATCCATTGGGCCTGCCGCTCCGCTATGGTTGCTGACAAAGATGGCGGGTCCGAGTATATCTTCATTATGATCATAAATAAGCGGGCGCTTTTTAAATAACTTCACAAAATTACGTAAGAAGCGGAAAAACCAGTTTTGGCGAATGCGACGTGGTCTTTTGCGCCGTCTTCTTTTTTTAGTGTCTGTTGGTTGTAAATTTTTTTCCATATCGTTCATTTTATCTAATTCATTGTCTTTTAGCAAAGCATTATGCCAATTCATAACGTTAATGTCGTTAATTTGTTATAATTACGATATGTATCAAATTCGCGCAAAACGTAAATACGCTAATATATTAATTGCCCCCTTTGGGCGGAGAATAAAGGCCGCCCTTGTTGACTTCTTGCTCGTATTAGTACTCGGCTTTTTTAGCTTTATGGCTGTGGATGCGATTTACACAAATAGCAGAGCAGGGACACTCGCAAACATCACTTTTTACAATATTAAAAAAAATTCAATGTTATATCACGCGTATGATGAAACACGGACAACAGCCTTTTTAAATCTCGATATTAATGATCGCGATAATTATGTCCGTTATTTAAGCGGCTTAGAATTATTTTACACCGCACCTAATACTGGTTTTATTTACGAAAAATCCGTGTATTACGTTGAAGATGTAGCTTTTAATTATCGCACAATGGTCTTAAAAGAGGGGCAAGATGATTCGTTCTTTGACTTTGAAACACCGACAAAAACAGTCCCTTATTCTTTTAAAGCTAATTTATCGCCAGGTGATCGCAATGAAGTATGGAAAAATCTTTACGCAAACGCGCTTACTGATTTATACAATAATCCGGCCTACCAAAAAGCGGAAAAAGTTCTAAAACAATTCATTATCTTTAACTTATCATTTAGTGCCTTTGCTGGGACACTTTTGCCCATGTTAGCCACGCCGTTTTTCTTTGGTCATGGACGCACACTAGGCAAGTATTTAACTGGTTTAGCAGTCGTCGATAAAGATGGGTATAAAGTATCATGGTGGCGTGTCTTAATTCGTTTCCTTGTGTATGGCGTCGTTGAAATTGGTTTAAACTTCTATGGCTTTTTCATGCCGCTTTTACTTACTAGCGGCGCTGTAGCACTAACACGTAAACATCAAGCCTTGCATGATTTATTTAGCGGCACCTATGTCGTTGATGCGCGAACATCAAAAATTTTTAACTCAGTTAGTGATGAAGAAGAATATTTTTCACTCAGTCCTGAGGAACAAGAATTATATAAAAATTACTACCAAGAAAAAGCTTACGTTCCGCTTAAAAAAATATAAAGTGTCTTGTCATTTGGCTAAAATAAAAACGTCCCATTAAGTGGGACATTTTCATCATTACTGGTGCCGACGACAGGAATTGAACCCGCAACCTACTGATTACGATTCAGTTGCTCTGCCAGATTGAGCTACGTCGGCCTAGTCTTAATAATACCGAGTTTATAACAATAATGCAATAAAAACATCAAGATTACATCTTGAATTGTAGTATAATCATCATGTGGAAAATAAGAACAAGCGTACTATTAACATTATCTTAAAGATTAGTATCATCATTGTGGCGATTGTCGGGATTATCTCCCAACAGCTACATGGCTTACTAATATATACTGGCCATGTCCCGTTTATGTATTTTACAACCCAAAGTAATATTTTCATTGCTTTATGTATGGGCCTCTTACTATATTACGATTTTGCGGAAAAACCTGTTCCAACCGTAATTTTAATCCTCCACCACATCAGTGTCACCGCTGTGACTTTAACTTTCTTAGTGTTTGCCATTTTCCTTGGTCCATTTATTCCTGAACTTAGTGTTAGTTACTTTTATTCAGTGCAAAATTTAACACTCCATAATATTGTCCCGCTGCTTGCTATTGGCCAATATTTATATGATGATAACCGCGATATACCTGATTACACAAAATATTTAGGGTTATTAAGCGGGGTTATTTATGTCATTTTTGTCTACATCGTGCACTTTTTAGGGGGCAATTTTGGTGCGACTCTATTTCCTTACTTCTTTTTAGACTACAAAACATTTGGGTGGTTAACAATAAGTGAAGGTAAAATCGGTATTCTTTATTGGTGGATCGTTATTATTTTATTGCTGCTTGGGATTAGTCTTTTACTCTATTATCTAAAGAAAAAGAGCGCTGAGCGCAAAAATATTCCCGCAGCAATTTTTAATAGTTTAATAATTTTGGCTGTTATATTTATAATAATTAATATTATAATTAAAGTATGATGAAGTTTAAAGGGGGCCCTATTATGAAACTTCGAAAGTTAAAAATCATCCCGCTAGCGCTTGTTAGCCTATTTACTCTTACTAGCTGTAAGCTTATTGATAGATTAATCGGATCAATTCTTGTCAATACCGTCATGGATTTACCCGTGCTTATTAATCGGCTCGATCTTTTACCAGGTGCTGAAAACACAAATCCTACTTTTGTCCCGTTTGAAAATCAACCAAGCACGGAAGCAAATCGTGGTGAACTTAATTACTTAAAAAATGTGTTAATTGTTCCGCGCGACCTTGAAACCGTCGTTTTTAATAAAACAATTAAGCTTCATTTTGACTTTGAATTTAGTGGTGATACTGGGGCGACAAATGCTTTCCACGTTATTGATGTTACTGAAAGCGATTTACCAGATAATTTCCGTTTTGATACAAGCACTTTCCCTGTCCCTATTACTTATAAACTCGCGCTGATTGTTCCTGTTGGGAATAGTGAGATTTTTGATGATGTGACTAATATCGAGCAAATCAAGACCGTCTTAGAAGAAACACCGCGCAGTGAATTAGTGGAAGCAGTTGACCAAGAACCGCTTAACACTACGATGAAAGTTATTGCTAGTTCAGGTGGCAAAAGTAAAAGTAAGAACTTCTACTTTAATTTAACAAAGCCACTTTTTGGCGCAATGGTACTGGAAGAAGTATTTAAGTCTGGCTACTTAATTAATCTTTATCGCATCAGTGGATTCAATCAAGATAATAATGAAATCCAAAGTAATATTGAAAACCTGACTTCATTACCAACTGACAGCGCTAATCCGCTTAACCTCTCCTATTTCCTTGATTCAATTGCCATTCCAAAGACTGTCACGCTTAAAGATTTGGGCGACGTTACTTTTGAAGTGACGACAAATTATCCTGAATTATTCTTTATCGGGGAAATGAGTAAGCCCATTGAGGAGTTAAATCCTGGTAATGAATTAATTACTGGCGATGTCGTTGTTCATACTTTAACGCCAGTTGGTACGTATCGCAGTGAAATACCATCAAGTGTTGATACCGTTGACGGCTTAAAAGATCACCTTAAGACCGTTGATGTTAAAGAATTATATCCTTACGCGACACAAGCATCACAAGAATTTAGTGTGACAATCACTGCGACATGTTTCGGGGAAGAACGAACTGAAACATATTATTTTAAACTTAACGAACCACCGCTTGATCAAGAAATTGTTGATTATGTCATCAAAAGCGAATATATGATTAATAAAGTGTTTTACAAAGACACAACGCAAATTCTCCGTACTACGGCGGAAAATATGCCGACAACACCCGAAAAACGGATGAAGGTATCATACTTAACCGAAACATTAGCGATTCCGCGCCATGTTGTTTTAAGTGATTTTGGCAACAGAGAACTTGAATTTTCCATTAATGTGCTGGGCAATAACGCTGATAAGTTTTATATGTCTGAACAAACAGATACGCTTGATGGCAACCCTATGACCGTTAAAACATTAACGCCTGTTGGTGGTTTAGCCTACACTAGTCCGCAAAATGATTTACCAGCTTTTGCCGAAGAAGTTAAGGCGCTTGACCGTGAGGACTTATATGCATGTGTAACGCAGGCTGACTTAAATGTTGATATCGAAATTAGTGCAACATTAAATGATAAAACAGCGACAAAAACGTATTATTTCACCCTTGTTGCCGCTGATATTGATGTGGAAATTATCGATTACTTAATTGATGATAGTTCACTCTTAAACGTTGTTAACTATGAAGACGTTAGTGATGATACGAAGATTATTAAAATTGCTGACCAAGCTAAAGATCCACTTAATCCTTATGAAATTGAACATCTCGTTGATACTGTTATTGTTCCAGAAGCAATTACATTAACGAAATTTGGTAATAAAGAGTTACAAATTGAAACGACAGTTAGTAGTGATGACATGGGTGCACTTAATTTCTATGAAGCAAGTAAGAGCGCGACCATTAGTGATAATAATGTCACCGCTAAAACGTTAACACCACTTGGTAGTTATGATGCAAGTGCGGTCGCACCAAATGACTTAAATGCGCTTGCGGATAGCATTAAAGCACTCCCAACTAAAGACTTATATAAACATTCACAATCCGTTGGTTATAATGTGGAATTAAATGTCACTGTCACTTTAATTAACGACAGCGGTGATTCAGAAGTAAGAACAACAACATTCTACTTAAAAACGATTAAAGCTGACGTTGATGAGAAGATTGGGACCGCCATCGTCCAAGATCACGATATTGTTAGCCTCATCGATCATAATGATCCATATGTCAACGTGGCTAATCCACCACAACCAACCGATCCACTTAATCCATATCAATTACTCTACTTTGGTGAAACACTTGTGTTCCCAGTTGAATTTGAATATGCCGAATTTGAAAATAAAACGATTAACTTTGATATCAATGTAAATGGCAAGGAAGACCTCTTCTTTATCTCCCAAAAAACACATACCTATGAAGGTAAAGATGTTGAAGGGATGACGCTTAGCCCAATCGGGACTTATGACCCAGGCGAACCTCTAAACACTTACCAAGATTTAATTAATCACATTAAAAACCCTGAAAATGCAATGGCTATTCAAGCTGCACGCTTAGTACAAGTTGAAGAAAATGTCCACATCACTGTGACAATAACGATTGACGGTCGTGTTGTGGCCACAAATAATTACTACTTTGTCTTAGTGGTAGAAAAGAGTTAGAAAAGGGTCGATTAAATGAAGCGGATTTATTACTATGTAGTAGGAACGATTATCCTTTTTGCGATGGCCATTTTCTCTTCGTCAGTTGGTGCAATAAAAGGCGCTAATAAGCGGGTGGATGTCATTGAAATAAAGGCACGTGACTTATTTGTAACACTAAACACTCGTTATGAAAAAATTGAAGAATTAAATGATAACTTAAGCAGCTTAGATGAAACTGCGACTAATTTAGTAAATAACATTGAAGCACGGATTACTTCTTTTAAAGCAACGAGTCGCCTAAGTCAAACTGTATATCAAGCACTTAATGATGCCATCTATATTGACGAAAACTTTATGACACTCATTACTTACTTAATCGAGCATAACGATAGTTTTGGTAGTACAATGCCATCATCCTTCTATACTGAATTTGACGCGATTACGGCTATTTTACTGCCGAAAATTAATGATTATAATATGGTCACTACTGACTATAATACACATATTGACTTATTTCCAAATAGCATCTACTTACAAGGCCGCGCTCCTTATCTATTATTTGACTTAGCGTTTTATCCCGCTAATCTTCCGCTTTTTTAACCATTTAAAAAAACCACCTTCAGTGTTTCAAAAATTACACTCTGTGGATTTTTTATTACTTAGTTTTCATAATCATCAACTTCATCATAAAACTCTTGAATTTCTTTATCGCGAATTTTACGTTTCTTTTGATGGAACATTTTTATTTCCGCGGTCGTTGGTTTTTTAAAGGTTACAGTGTTTGTTTTAATCCCGCGATGATTCGTATAATTTGGTTCATTGACAAGCCGATTTGCAAAAAGAGCGGTGTTTTGCCGTGTTTTCTTATTCCAATATGGGTCATTCACTAATTTTTCTTTGAGTTCGTTATACTTCTCTTTACTAATTTCATGGGGCCCATCTAAACACCAATCAGGATGATCGCGTTTTACGCCCCCTGTTTTTTTTGCTTTCGCACTTGCTTCTTTTTTATTGAATGCCCTAATTGGTAAATCCAAAGGCAAATACTTATCACGACCAACGTGACCAAATTTACATGTAACAACATAATATTTGCGCTCGGCAAAAAAGGACATAATCACTCCTAACTAATCTTAATTTCACTTTTATTTTAACATTATTAAGGTTCTTTTTAAATACACATGGTAAATAATAGGCGTGAATTTTGTTTAATATGGTAATATTAAAGATAAGTGAACGGCAATTTATGATTTTAATAAAAGTAAATTACTTGTTAATTTACTTACTTCTTCACAAAAAATAATGTTTACAAGGAAAGAGAGATTAATTATGCATAAAGGAAAACGCAATTTCTTCGCTATTGTCTTAACACTTTTAGTGACACTTGGATTACCAAAATTACAAAATAATGAACGCGCTGATAATGTTAAGGCCGCCACTAGTGTAACGCTCTACTTAAAACTAAATAATAATTGGCCTGTTGATAACGCGCGTTTCGCCGCTTATGTCTGGGCCCCAGAAGCATGGTACGACTTAACACTCGCGGAAGGTGAAACAGATATTTACCAAGTGACGATTCCAAATAATGGGCAAACGGGACTTATTTTTACCCGTATGACGCCTGATAGTCCACTTAATAATTGGGATAATAAATGGAATCAAACTAGTGACTTAGAATTAACGTTCCCGATGGAAAATAATATGTATGCCTTAAATGAAGGCGCTTGGGGTAATAACGGCGAAGTAATTGGGTATTGGACAAACTACATTCCCCCTTACATTCCCCCTGTTTCTAGTGAAGATCCTGGTTCAGAAGGCGAAGATTCATCAAGTGAAGGCATTGAATCTTCTTATTACGTTCTCCACTACTGGCGGAATGATGGTAAACAAAATGAGTATGACTTATGGTTATGGGGTGAAGGGCAAAACGGGAAAGCCTATGAATTTAATACATCTGACGATTACGGGATTACCTTGCGCGCCCATTCAACATTCTTTTATGGCGATAAATACTTAAATCTCATTATCCGTACAAAAGGGTCATGGGCTAAACAAACACCAGATATTCAAATTGATGTTGAAGAATATCCGCTTGTTGCTGGTGAACGGCACTTCTACCTTGTTGATATGGAAACAACTGTTTATAAATCCGCCACAGAAGCAAAAGGTGAAAAGATTTTAGGCGCTAAATTTACGAAAACAAATACGATCAGTGTTGCAACATATTTAGAACCTGATACATTTAAGGTTGTCGTTGATGAATTACCGATTAAAGAAGATTCTGCGCTTGCCACATATAAACCAGCGGAATATCGCTGGAATTTCACAATTACGCTCGATACCGTTATTGATGTTACTAAACTTTATAACGTTAAAGTGACATTTAAAAGCGGTGTTGTTAAAGAAAAACTTGCAAATTTAGAAGGATTGTTTGATGATCCATTTTTCGTTGAAAACTTAACTTATGAGGGTAGTGACTTAGGTGTCACTTATACACCAAGCGCCTCTACTTTTAAAGTATGGGCCCCCACAACCCAAGATTTAAAGCTGCGTATTTATGATAATGGTACACCAGTTCGTGTTAATAGGACTAAAGGTAGTGACGAATTTGTTGAACACGACTTTGTGCGCGCTGATAAAGGGGTATGGAGCGTTAGTGTCCCTGGTGACTTACACGCAAAATATTACACCCTTGTTGCCACGAATAGTAATGGCACGAATGAATTTGTTGATCCTTACGCTAAAGCCGCAGGGGTTAACGGGATGCGTGGGATGATTGTTGACTTTGCAAAAACAAATCCAACAGGGTGGGGTGATGTTAACTTTAGCGTTAAAAAACCAACCGAAATCGTTCCTTATGAACTTCACGTTAGCGACTTAACAGCGGATAGTACATGGAATGGAAGCGAATGGAAACGTAAAAACTTCTTAGGCCTTATTGAAAAAGGCACAATGTATGAGCGCAATGGGAAGGCAATTAAAACTGGGTTTGACCATATTCGTGAACTAGGGATTAACGCTTTACAAATTTTACCATTCTATGATCAAGAAAATGACGAAACAAATATGGAATTTAATTGGGGTTATAATCCCAAAAACTATAACGTCCTTGAAGGTGGTTATTCAAGTGATCCCTATAACGGACTTGTCCGCATTCAAGAATTTAAGCGCGTAGTGCAAGCTTACGCCAATGAAGATATCAGGATTATTATGGACGTTGTCTACAACCATGTCGCAAGTATTTCGCAACACAGTTTTACAAAACTCGTACCAGGTTACTACTTCCGCTTTAATTTAGATGGCTCACCCCGCAACTCGAGTGGTGTTGGTAATGATACGGCAAGTGAACGGATTATGATGGAACGCTATATGGTTGATTCCACTTATTTCTGGGCTACTGAATATAAGCTCGGTGGCTTCCGCTTTGACTTAATGGGTCTCCACACTGTTGATGCAATGAAATCAATTATGACTAAACTTAAAACATACCGTAATGATATCATTGTTTACGGCGAACCGTGGAATATGGAAAGTGGCGACGGGATGCTTAGTCCTAAGAAACCATACGCTATTCAAAGTAATCTCTATCAAGTTCCAGGATTAGGGGGCTTTAATGACCAAATGCGTGATGCAATTAAAGGTGATTCAAATGATACTTCACGCGGTTGGGTGCAGATGGGTGCAAGTGAAATTTATGATGCCCGCTTAAATAAAATTAAAGATGGACTAATGGGTAAAACAACAAATGGGTCGAGTGATCCAATTCAAACTGTTAACTATGTCTCGGTCCATGATAACTTAACAATTTATGACAAATTATACATAAGTGGCACAAAAGATGCGCTCTTTGGTGTTGAACAAATTAAAAAACAAGCAGTGCAAGCTGAAGCACTATCACTCTTAAGTCAAGGGATTGGTTTTGTCCATGCTGGCAGTGAAATTTTACGTTCAAAACCACTTGGTAATGGTAGATTTGATCATAATTCCTATAAAAGTGATTACACAATCAATAGCATTAAATGGAATGAAAAATATGATAATCTAGACTACCATAACTTCTATCGGCAAATGATTGCCTTAAAAGTCCACGCTCCTGCTTTTAGTTTAAATTCACGTGCCGCAATTGATAATGGGGCAGTAACATTAAGCGCCCCGAATAAAACAACAATTAAATTAACATATTCGGCAAGTGGTGACACATACACCATTTACCATTTTGGGGTCATGGGCAGTACGACTGTTAGTGACATCAGTGGGCAGCAAGTTGTGTTTGATTCAAGTAAAACATTAACCCCGGGATCAGTCATAAATAGTAACCCACGTATTCCAGGTAACTCAACCTTAATTACCCGTAATGTCCGTGATCGGGGGCCAAATGATCCAACAATGCCCGCTATTTTAGATTACGAACCTTTTGTCCCGCCCATTACTGAACCTGATCCTTATGACGATGGTACAAGTAGCAGTGAATCTAGCAGCATGCCACCTTCAACTTCATTACCAGATAGTAGTGATGGTACATCTCCTGATGTTAGTGCACCAAGTGGTGGCGAAACATCATTACCACCCACTAGTGAAGGTGAGGGCACGCCAAGTGAAAGCGATAAAACAAAGAAAACAATTATTATTGTCGCTAGCAGTGTTGGTGGTACTGCTGGGGTCGGCGCAATTCTCTTCTTCGTGCTCCGCTTCTTACGCAAGAAACCATAATTAGTGTATTAAATATGCATAAAAGCGACCGTTTTTGGTCGCTTTTTTGTATAAATTTATAAAAATCCTCGCAAACAAAAACTAAGGAAAAAAGTTAAGTAATCACAAATGGATTACTAATTGAATTTTTAATAATTACATCAAGAACTTCCTTTTCGGCAGCTGTAATAATTGGACTTCCCTCTTCACCAACATAAGCAAAATGTGAAGGTTCATACCCAGAAATTTTTGTTAATAACCCAAGGGAAACAGCATATCGGCCAATTTGTAAATCTAAGTGTCGCCCATCTCTAGTAAAATCATTATCCGTTACTATTGATGATTTTCTTGCATTCTGTATTATCGTACCACTCGGAACAATAAAACTGATTGAATTCGAATTTGTCATAAGTTCACTTGAAGCGCTAGCAATTGCTTCATACATAGCCTCTTGGCTATTGTTAAAACGTTCATAATATTCATTATTGATTGTAATATCATCTTGATAAGCCCATACTTGATGCCACGCTATAGCCGGTAATTTCCTATTATTTTGCCCTAAATAATTTTCAATAGCACTACAGAAGTTATTTAAAATATCGTAATCAACTTGATGATGAGCCTGTGTCACATTTTCTTGTAATAGAATTAAGTCCCATTGATTTTGGAATAATAATGCTTGCTTAAGTGATTTGTTTTCAATATATATCCAGTCCATATTATCAAAATCATATTCCATAAGTTTATAAAGTTTCTTATCTTCAAAAAGATAACGATTATGTAACTCTAACGTTGCATCTTCAAGCTGTATTGAATAAATATTATATTCAAAATCTTCATTACTTTTAGCAGCAATTAAATTCGAATAATAAATTAAATCTTCGCTATATGTATCGCCAATTGATAACAGCTTACATGTTTTGCGAAAATTTATCGAAATCGGTACTTCAACAAATACTTCTTCAGCAATGTTTAATGTAACTTTTATACTCGTTTGACCTATTTTAGAAGTATCAAATTTCGTTGCATCAATCGTATATTGTTCACGTGTTAGAAGACTATCTTTATATTTAACAACAAAATCATTTTCATTAAATGCATCATATAATTGGAAGGTCTTTTCGGTCGTTACAGTTAAGTATTTAGTTTCGAAATCTGGTTCTTTTTGTTTACAGCTAACCAGCGAAAAAATTAATGCCACTAATACTAAACTAAATTGCGGTCTTTTCATTAGTAATCATCTCCTAACTTTTCCATGTTTTTTTCGCGGTTTTTTCTATTTAATTCCTCCGCTAATTTCGCCTCTTTTTTATTTTTCATTAATAAAACAATAGCTAGTGCTGTAGTTAAAACAAGTAGCAAGCTGAAAAACGATATAATTAATTTTGTCTGCCAAATGACTTCGCGTACAATTGGAGTAAGTGGATCAAGATATTCATAAACATCAATTGTATAAGTAATTGTATTTGCTTCATTTCCCCACTCATCAATCGCGGTAACATTGATTACATATTTATTTTCCTCGTTAGTAGTTTGATCAGCGACGAATGAATTGATTCCACTGGCTAAATTAATTTTGTCGCCATTTGGTTTAGTAACTTCAATTTGATGATCAATAATTTCTCCATTAAAATTAAATGCTTGGTAAGTTGGCAGTTCAATTGTAGAATCTAGACTGACATATGTAGGTCTAGTACCAATTTCATAAATTATCGGTACGTCTTGTTCAGTGGGGGTAAATTCAAAAATTCTTGATTCTTTCTTTTGGATTTCTTTAATTACGCATGAAGCATTAAAGGCCACAAAACCAACTTTTGCATTCGTTAGTTCGCGTTCGCCAAATGTTTGTCTGGCAAACGTAAATGCATAAGTTTCTCGCAGAGTATTACCTAAATAAATTGAAACATTATCATCTTCAACACTAATTTCAAGTTTCGTATCTAATGTGTAGTTGTAGTCATTAATTTCATCGGCAAGATATTCTACACCACCAAGATAATTGCCATTTATTTTGCCACAAACAACGAGTTTAGTGACAATATCTTCGTATCCTAAATACACAAGTAAATAGTTATTAGCGTCCAAATAATATGGGTAAATACCAATCAATGATTTGTTTCCAAACCTTTGTGTAAATTTTAATTTTGCCCCAAAGTGATAATTATGATCAACATTATCGGTAAAAGCGGTAACTTCTAAATACCGGTCATCGGTGCTTATATATTCCCACACCTCCGTTAACTCGCCGTTATCATATGTCCAGTTCGCACCATTATTGCTACCCGTAAAATCCCAGTCACCTTCAGTTCTTGTGCCAAATGGAATTGTCAGTGGATCATATGGTTCCAAACGATTACCATTAAATTCAAGGTCGCTCAGTGTCACTTCGCCACAATTATATCCATAAAAGCCGATTTTAGGATTATTATTAATTAAAAGCGATTCTCCGCCTCCTTTAGGATAAGTAAAGGCATCGCTTGTCCATGACGGACTATACCAAGTATGTTCTTTACTATCAGTTCCGAGTGCAGTAACACCAATTTGATACACATCGACTAAACGCGAAAGATAGTAAACACGTATTTTTGATAAATTCATTCTAAAACCAGTTGCAATTTTTATCTGGCTCTCACCCCTAATTTTGTTAAAATTATCATCGATTCCGCATGGAACTTCAAAGTCAGTAATGAAGCCACTGTTATCAGACCATAAATCTTTAAAATTAGCAGGTGTTTCAAAACTATTGTCCCACGGGATTCTAGCACCACTATAGACAGATTCGGTATTACCATCAACCGTAAAAAGAAAATGAATACCATCAATAGTGCCAACTCCACTCCACCGTAAATAAGCTATCATATAGTTTAAGTCATCATGAAACACAGCAAATCCAATTTGTGAATCATTAACATCTTCATACGTCCCACTAACGCGCGCAGATAAATCAATTCGACTTCCTGATGTATTAACATCTTCAGCAATTGAAAAACTACTATTAAAATTCCCATCATTTTCATATGTAATTGTCTTAGTATCATTGTTGATAACATGCGTTTTGGGAGCATCGCCATAAACGTTGAAATTGCTACTTATTGTTGATTTGACATTGTTATGTTTAAAAACAATATTTGAATAAGTGACATTACCGATAGCGTTGTTAAAGAACCCAATTTTCGGTTTAAGATGCGCATATATGCGTTCGCCAGCCCCTTTTGGATTCGTTAATGCATCAATTGCATAACGCGGACTATAATAAGTTGCAGGTGTAAATCCATCAACTTCAAATGCATCAATTTGATACTGCATAACATCCACTAAGCGGTCATTATAAATAACACGATCAACATACAATGTCATATCGAACCCTGTCGTAGCGATAATATGAGAATTACCCCTTAAATTCATTGATGTAATATTAAACCGATCTGGGCCTTTGCCCCATCCACCATAATCTGACCAAATATCAGTAAATGTCGAGGCGGTAATATACGGACCAATCGGATATTTTGCATATTCCCACACTTGGTTCCATTGCCCGTTAACATGACACAGATAAACACCTTCGGCAATCGTGTCCATAACCATACCCTGTTTCCAACATAGATAAAAAGTCACGTAGTTGTCGTTATTAAAATATAAGTTAAAGCCGATACCGCCATCGTTTACATTTCCTTCAGTACTAGTAACATGCGTTTTAAAAGAATATGATGATGCCCCTGTATCAAATTGATTTGTGGACAAAAAGGCACTATCCCAGGCACCATTTGTTGTCATTGTTTGATTTTCTTCGTCAATTACTAAATTGGTCGAGTGATGGGCGTTAAAGACAAGTCCAAATTGTGAAACATCAGCAAACTGTGTAACCATCTCTTCGTCAGCATTGGTTTTTATAATATCGTCTTTGTTCTTTAATATTGATGATGAAAAAAGAGAAACGGCACTTAAAAATACAAAAGCACTTATTTTGTTTATTTTTTTCATTTTGACTCTCTCCTTTTCTTAAGGATTACTAACAATATTTTTAAACCTGTATAGAGCGCAATTGTAACAGGAATGGCAATAAAAATAGCTTTAGCAATGATAATTGAAGTATCCACTATGATAGGAGTAAGATAATCGTCATATACATCTTCATCAATATGGCCCTTACCACTTTTAACATTTATTTCATAGACATATTTGCCTGTATTATTTTCTGCATCTGTTGCTGAAATAGTAACTATATATTTACCCACTAATTTGGGAACAAAATAATTTTCACCATCTAAATAAACAACATCGCCAAACGGATCAATGATTCCAATTTCATAATCTAAGTTTTCTCCATTATTATCATAGGCAATAAAGTCAGGAATGCGAACCTTGCTATCAACTGTCCCTGTAGTAACGGGAGTGCTTGTTGGTTCGATTGTTGGTAGTGGCAACACTTTATCATAAGAGATATTTACTCTTAAGTTGCTAACAATCGTTTTCCCCATATTCATGACATAAAGCCCAACAGCAGGCATTAAATCAGGATTCGCTTCTTCAATTTTTGCTGGATCAGAAAACATGAAATTATCACGTCCAAAGTTTAATTCGTAATCATTTACTTTCACAAAAATACTATCGCATGTTTTTCCCGCAAAAGTTTTTCTGGTTTTACGCACATAGATGGAGTTTTCTTCACTAGGATCTACTTCAGTCTCCTCTAAAGTTGAAGGGTTTTTATTGCCGTTAATTCCATCAGGCCAACAAGAATGCCACTCAATGTTATCGGGGTCAGATGGCGGAATCCAGCGATTACCTTCCTCACGCACGAAATACTCAACATGCGTTGATCCGTTAATTTTTGCGTAACAGTTAACATCAAATAAGTGACCATTTGAAACCTTTTTAAAGCCCGTATATACCATCAACCAGTTGTTCGAATCAATATACCATGGAATCAATCCAAATTGCACTTCCCTGCTATCAGGGTCATTAGCAATATAAGCGCTTGTCGTGGTTCCTTTAAATTTCGCTTCCATTGTGACGGTTGCTTCTCTTATATCAAACTGATTTGTAACCATCGTATTTGATGTGAAATTATACTCAAATTCATTATTTTTATTAAATTCAAAAACTTTTAAGGCTTCATCAATTTCCCATCTACTGCCAGGACTATTATCGATCCATACATCGGGCGCATAATTAATTTCCATGTCACCAGGGAGGGCTTTAATAATTTCTACGCTCCGAAAATTAGCAGTACACACCGCACTAACAATCAGCAAACTTGTCGCTAGAGCGACTATTTTTTTTCTAAAGTACCACATCTTCTAATTGATACACTCCAAAATCTAAATACGTATACATAATCGGGTTAATTTGAGCGACACCGCACCATGGTAGCCATAATGAACCATCTTTATTAGTTGGTTTAAATAAGAAATCCATTACTTGACACGCTTCCACCATTAAACACGGATAAGTCCAGTCTTTACTGCTATCATAATCCGTAAATAATTTAACCGCATTTTGCAATGTAATTGCAGCTTTTTTATACATTTCACAACCAGTTAATTGATAAACTTTGAATATGTCATACCACATATAGCAAGCAAAACCATCAACTCCAGCGTGGCCAGTAGCAATAATTGACGTACCCATAACATGTCCATCAACATAAGGGCAACTTGCGATATCTTCATCATTTGCAGGACAAGCGTAGTCATACATAAAAGTCCATGATAAGGATGTACACGCGGCATGACGCATTGCCTTTTCGTAGCGCTCATCTGCAAAAAGTGCATAGGCATATCTAAACCCAAACATTGCGTATATGGCCGCTTCTTTATCGACAACATTAGCGTTGTCACAAGTTCCACCAACATATTTGCCCATTTCTAAGTAAATATTAGTGTATGAATAGTCTGCAGCCCTCCGCGCTGATTCTTTATATGCTGCTTTACGAGCAATATTTTGTGGTGTATCAGCTTCAATTGTATCGTACATTTTACATAGGAAACGAATCGCAATTGGTGTATTTATTTTAAACTTAGCGGGGTCACTACCATCATATCCAATATTTTTATCCCCAAATTCATCACCGGGAATCGCGCCATCTTTCGTAAAAGCGCGATTAAACGAACCATCTTCGTTTTGGACAGAAATAAGAGCATCCGCAAATCTCACACAGTAATCTAACCATGCACTTTTAATAACATCATATTCTTTGCCATATAGATATGCATCTAAAATCCCCTCAACACCATCACATAGCATTCGTAAGTAAATTGTTGCGTATGATGCCGAACCCATGCGATGTAATTCGCCACCAACACCATTCCACCAAATATAAGGAAATAGATTTGTGGCTGGATAAATTGTATCCGAAGTCCAAAAATTAAGAATCCCCTCGCCTTTTGTTATATAATCTTCATTTTCCTTATCTAGTCCTTGTCTAAATAAATGGGCTCCCACGGAAGTTTGCTGACCAACAAAACCCATCTGGAATGAATATGGACCTTTACTCTTTGATTTATCAACATTAAGTTCCCATGGCATCCCGTAAGCTAAAACGCCATTTTTATTAATCGAGATGGTTTCTGCCGCAAAACAATCAATGTTTTGTTGGTAAACAAGCTCATTTTCCACCCTTTTACATCGACTATCGACATACATATAACATTTCTCATATGCATCAACAAGGGCATCATTAAACGATTCTTTTTTACCGAAAACTAAACCCATTTTGTATTCATGAAAATGCCGCTCTTCTACTTGGTGGAATCTTCGGGCCCAACCTGCTCCACTATCGAAGGTAGCGGGCCCTTCCGCACACGGATAACACATTGTAATACCAATATCAATTGGATAACCTTTATCTTCACTTTCAAATCCAAGTGATCCATATTCTAAGTCATCATCAATGGCGCCATCTGCTCCACCGCCTTTTTCGCCATGAACATTAATATTTGGTTCAGCATGAACAATTGATAAATAATGTTCGTTCGTGTAGTTATAAATCATTGTCATCGGTAATCCTAAACGTGTTTCTTTGACGTAAACTTGTGGGTTGTATAAGCTAGTAATAAGCGCTGTAGGTGCATTGTATTTCGTGTCTTTGTATAAATGACCAGGAATAAAGAAACCAAAGTTATCAACACTTTGTAAATGACTGCCATTTTTTAACATGAATAAAGATTCGAATCCAGCATCTCGTTTTTTCGCTTTAATAACTGTTACTTTTCTATTAAGGGCAAAACCATGTTCTTTAGAGATGTAATAGCTATCCATAACACGAAACTCCGATTCCGCACGTGTACGGACAATAGAAATACAATGATAGCCATAATTAGTTGCTACGACCGAATCATAGCCTGAAACGAAATCATAAGTTTCATACATACCAAATGATTCAACCCCACGAACAACAATTTTAGCGGGTACTTCATTGTATGCCACTAGATTTTTATCAGTTTTATCATAAAAATAAACACCATATTTATCTTTTTCATTTTTAATAAAAGAAAGATAGTAGTCGGTGATTAACAACGAATCGTGACCATCAACTTTGGCAATTGCTCCTTCTGGCGCATCCGGTCCTTCGAAATATCCTTTCAACGATTCATTCTTGGGTTCGCTACAGCCAACAAGGCCTAATGTTAAGAGTGGTATTAACATAAAAATTCGCTTCCTTCCTTTACTCACATCACAATCCTCCTATTTAATACCCGTCATTGTAATGCCTTCGACAAAGTATTTTTGCGCGAAAATATATAGTAGTAATGTCGGAATAAGACCAATAATTGAGGCAGCCATCATCAGTGGATATGGACTTCCCATTGACGTTTGTGTGCTAACAATTAATAGTTGCATCGTTTTCATGCTAGGAACGCTATTAACGTAAAGTAATGGCCCCATGTAATCATTATACGCTCCATTAAAGGACAAAATAATTTGCGTGATTATCGCTGGAAATGACAGCGGAAGAATAATTTTAAAAAATATGCCAAAGCGCGACATACCATCAATTTGGGCCGCTTCTTCTAGTTCTTTTGGTAGTGTTCGAAAATACTGATATAAGAATAACATGGTCATCGCACTACCAAACATACCAGGAACGATTAAGGGTAGGGGCGTATTATCCCATTTATAAAAATCTTGGAATAGTAAAAAAGATGGAACCATCGTAACAATGCCAGGAATAACCATCGTCGTAAGCAATCCATAAAAGACAATATTTTTTCCTTTAAAATTGATTCTAGCAAAAGAATATGCGGCAAGTGCAGAACAAAAAACCCCAACTAAAATCGGCGGACTTACATATAGTATTGTGTTTAAGAAAGCCCGCCAAACAGGAATACCATTTGCTTCACTTTCAACGAAAAACTTATAATAAGATCCGATATCAATAGTTTCTCGGGGTAACAACCATTCAAACGATGCTGAGGTTGGATCATTAAAGGAAACACCAAGCGCGTATAAAAATGGAAAGATAAAAAATAATGACGTCAAAAGGAGCGTTAAATACGCAAAAAACTTGCCAATATAATATGTGGCTTTAAATTGTTTTTTGTGTACAATTGCTTCTTTACGTATCATAGTTCACCCATAATCTTGATGCAACAAATTGAAATGCTGAAATAATCAATATAAATCCACCAAGAATAATGCCCGCTGCGGAAGCTTCACCCCGGAAATTGTTTGATGTTCGCAAATAAATAAACCACACGGGTGACATTGCCCACGCTGGGCTCCCCTTGGCGCCAGCCATCGCTTGGAAGCGTGCAAATTCTTGTAGCGTTCCTGAAATACCCGTAAGTAAGATATAAAAAATTGTTGGTGATAGTGCTGGTAATGTAATTTTAAAGAACTTTTGAATAAAGGAAGCGCCATCAATGCTCGCCGCCTCATAAAGTTGCTTGGAAACTGCTTTTAGGGAGGCAAATAGTAATAAAATGGACGTTCCTAATCCAGCCCAAATGCCCATAACCATCATCGAAATCAAAAAATTACGATCACTAATAAAGTTAATATCCTCTTTTATCCATCCTAGTGACTTAAGTGTTTGGTTAATAACGCCATACCCTTGAGCATACATCGACTGCCATATGAAAGTAATGGCGATTGCACCACAAACAGTTGGCACATAATAAATCGACTTGAAAATAATTGAAAATTTTGGATTTGATACGAGTAAATTTGTTAAAATCGTAGCGATGAAGACGCCGAAAGGAACAGCTAAGCAAGTTATAAGCACGTTAATCATCCCTTGCATAAATAATGGTTCATTTAACACGTTCAAATAATTGTCAAAGCCAATAAACTGCATTCCTTGTGTTGTTGCTTTAGTGTCGGTAAAAGAAATGACAAATGCATACACAAGCGGAAATGCTAAAAAAAGCAAAACACCGATTAGCAAAGGTGCAACAAAAAGCCAGCCGACAATTGCTTCTTTAATTGCCTTACTATGTGGGCCATGTTTTTTGAATTTTTCTTTTCTTACCATAATTAAAGGCTCAATTTCTGATTTACTATTGTCCGTACTTCTTCAAGGTACTGATCAACGGTTATTCTTTCGTCTGGATTATCCGCAAATAATTTTTCAGCTTTAAGATCATAACCTTCTTGCTTCCAAAGTTGGTTACGATGATAACTCCATAAACCGATTGGTTGGAATTCTGCTGCTGCTAAGAAACAAGCAAAATTAGCGGGCATATTATTTGATTCTCTTTCAATGTAGTCAGGTTGTTCGGCTAATTCAGGATAAACTGGGATTTGAAATCCTGTTGCGCTTAAAAGTTCCTGTCCTTCTTTTGAAGCAATATATTCAATTAATTTCCACGCTGCTTCTTTATATTGTGAACCTTTAAACATTGAGTAACCAACTGACCCACTCCACGCATTCTTTTCAGGTGAAACACTATTAGCAGGAACTGGACAAACGTCCCAATCAAAATTCAATTTACGAAATTGTGCTACTTTACTTTTTAAACCAATAAAACACGCTAACATTTGGTTTGAGAATAATTTGGACGCATCACTACCCGCACTCCATGATGCTGGTGGTTGTACTTGACAGAACTCATAACCTTCAACGTTGACGTAAGAGCGTTGCATATACGAAAAGCCTGCTTTAAGCCCAGCAATTGTTTCTGGGTCGGTCGGGAATGATGTGCGATTTTCATTCAAAAAATCACCGCCTGATGACCATACAAGCCCTTCTGTAGAAAGTCCGCCAACCCCATACATTGTAATTTGTCCTTTATTATTGACTTGCTTTAATTTAGACCACATTTCAAAAGCATCTTCTATGTTCATAATTTCCGTGTTGCTTGGATAATTAATTCCTGCTTTTCTAAACGCTGCTTTATTGTAATACATCACCATTGGACCAATGTCTTTAGGTAACGCTATTGTTGTACCAGAATGAGCGCATCGCCCTAAACTAAAATCATACTTATAACGAACAACCGCGGATTCATACATTTCATCAGTAAGGACAAGTTCGCTATTTTCAATATACGGATCTAAATCTTCACAAACTTGCAAGGGCGCCCACGGCATAACGTCGCCATCAGGCATCAGAAAGACATCAGCGACATCACTTCCTGTCAGTCTTGTCGAATATGACCTTTCATAGTCCGATAAAATTGTTAGCGACACATTAATGTTTGGATATCGTATTTTAAATCCCTTTAGCATCGTATTAATGACATTCATTTCGACCGCTTGACCATCTCCGTCCCAGTGCACCATGCTGATTGTACATGGAACCCCATTATACTTATTAGCAGGCAAGGCAAAAATATCATCATATTTGGTCATTATTTGGGTAATATCATCGGCAGTAACTCCGTCGTCTTCATTATTTTGAACTCCAAATTGAGAATTAATAATTTTGCATGATGGCAAAAGTAAAGCGAAAGCCGCAACAACAAATAAAGACAATTTTCTCCGTATTTTCAAATGTGTTTTCATTCAAAATTATTTTAACATTGTAAAATCATTAAGTAAAGATTCACAATAAAGAACATACAAGAAAAGGTAAAAGTGACAAGGTAAAAAACTGAAATAATCATTTTTAATAAAAATGGCCATAAATCGGAAGCATGGAAACACATGTATTTGTGTATTAATTCCCTTTCGTGTTTGTATTTTAGATGTGTTTTGATGTTATAATTAAGATGAATTGAGGAGAACTTACATGGATAACGTTGTACCAAAAAAAACAAAGCATGTTAATAATGCTAAAGAAAATGATGTTTTCGTGAGACTTATTGATGTCAACAAAGTCTACGATAAAAACGTACATGCCGTTGTTGATTTCAATATGGAAATTAAAAAGAAAGAGTTTGTAGTTTTTGTCGGTCCTTCAGGCTGCGGTAAATCGACAACTCTGCGAATGATTGCTGGTTTAGAAGATATTACTTCAGGCGAACTCTATATTGATGGCGTGCTAGCAAACAACTTACCTTCTAAAGATCGCGACATCGCTATGGTTTTCCAAAACTATGCACTTTACCCAAATATGACCGTTTATGATAACATGGCATTTTCACTAAAAGTTAGACGCTTTCCAAAAGGAGAAATTAAGGAGCGCGTTATAGAAGCTGCACAAGTCCTTGAACTAGATGACTACCTTCATCGAAGACCAAAGGCACTATCTGGCGGGCAAAGGCAACGGGTCGCATTAGGGCGAGCTTTTGTACGCAACGCGCAACTATTCTTGATGGATGAGCCGCTTTCTAACTTAGACGCAAAATTGCGTGTTCAGACACGCAGTGAAATAATCAGACTTCACAAAGAATTAAATACAACGACCATCTATGTTACTCACGATCAAACCGAAGCTATGACCATGGCGGATCGTATTGTGGTAATGAAAGGGGGATATGTCCAACAGATTGGCACGCCTTTAGAAATATATCGTTACCCCGCTAATCGTTTTGTGGCTTCATTCATTGGTTCTCCCGCAATGAACTTTGCAAAAGCTACGTTAAATGGTGATATTCTCACTTTTGAAAATAATCAAACGATTAAACTCTTACCAAAATATATTAAAATGCACAAGAAATTTTATGAAAATGAATTGGTTCTTCTAAAAGAAGAAATGGAACGTTATGATTTACCAGAAGATAAAGAAACTGCCGATTATCATAATTTACTGGAACGGGAACAACAAATTAAAGCAATTTTAAAAGGTGATGCACATGAAGTTATTTTCGGTATTCGTCCTGAAGCAATAAAAATGGTTGATTCAAAAGTTAATGATTCAATTGAAGTCGAAGTGAAACTCTCTGAATTACTTGGTGACCAATACTACATCCACTTTGATTTTGCGGGGCGGAATATGCTTGCCAAAGTTGAAAGTGAGGACGAAATTAATACTGGCGATAAAATTAATCTTTTGCTGCAACTAACTAAAGTACATCTCTTTGATGCCCTAACCCATAAGACAATCTATGTAAAAGATGTCTAGTATTCAGGTAATGAGAAGAAAAAAACGGTTAAAAACTTATGCGGCTTTAACAAAAGAAAAGGCCGTTACACTTAGTTTGCCGATTAACTATCGGCAACTTTTTAAATTTACATATCGCACAAATTTAACGCTCATCTTGAAAATATCAATTATGTTATCATTATTTGCTATTCCTTTTTTAACAGCACTTTTCTTTAGAGGAATTATCACGACTGGAATTGCCAATAACACAACTGCTCCACAATTAGCAAAAAACCTAATGGTATTTCAAGGGTGGTATGGTTTTGTTATTCTTTGTGCATTTCTTTTTTTTACGGTTGGTCTTGCTGGTGCCATCAATGTGATGAAAAAGCATCTTAAAAATGAGGGTGTGATTTTTTTACTTGATTTTAAAGAGGGAATTAGAAAGAACGCATTATCAACCTTATTGCTCTCACTTTTGTATTTAGGATTTCTAACCACCGCTAATTACGTTTTAAATTTATTTTATTTTGAAAGTAATTTTCCTTTTTACGCTGTATTTTTGGTTATATTTATCACATTGTCTGTGCTTATTTACATGATGTGGACGATAGCCATCATGATAAAACAACTTTATCAATGTAGTTTTACGATGTTACTAAAAAGTTCTTTTGTGATAACTTTTGCCAAACTCCCCTATCTTCTGCTTAGTGTTTTATGTTCAATTTCCCCATTAATTATCGCATGGATTATCGGTTATGTCCCACTTCTTTTTGCTATACTTCTGCTCTATATCGTTATTGGCTTTGGTAACGCTATTTTAGTGAGTATTATTTTCAATCTCTATCTTTTTGATGAACTTATAAATAAAAAGCAATTTCCTGACCGCTACCGCGAAGGGCTCTTTTCTGGCGAAGATATTCACCCAATAGATGAAGGATTCCACAAATGATTTTAGAATTAAAAAATATTAAAGCTAGTTATAGTGACGGATTTATTGCACTCGAAGATATAAACGCCATCATCAAAGAAAAATCGTTCGTTGTTATTTTGGGGAGTTCTGGCAGTGGTAAGACAACACTTTTTAAAGTGATTACGGGGCTTTTAGATCCAGCGACAGGTTCAGTTACAATTAATGGCAAAGATGTCACCAATCTATTAACTGAATCCCGCGATATTTCAATGATTTTTCAGAATTTTGTGCTTTATCCACATATGACGATTTACGCTAATGTGTTTATGGGATTAAATGGTTTCAATATTAGTAACAATGAGAAAGATCTGCGAGTTAAAAGAATATTAACTGATTTTGGCCTCCGAAATTATTTGAATTTTAAACCACGTCATCTTTCTGATGGTCAAAAACAGAGGGTAGCAATGTGCAAAGCATTAGTGCGCGAACCATCAATCTTTCTCATGGATGAACCGCTCAGCAACCTTGATCTCCCGCAACGTGTGCGAATTAAGCAGGAGTTAAAAACTATTTATGAACGGTATAACACTTCTTTTGTCTATATCACTCACGAATTACAAGATGCACTAATGCTCGCCACCGTTGTATGGATTATGGAACGAGGAAAAATTATTCAAACAGGCACGATTCAAGAAATTAGAGATAATCCAAAATCACTGAAAGCTTTTAATTTAATCTATGGTGGGGAAATTAATAAAACGAAAGCTTGCGTCACACAATCAAAAATCATAGTTTACGATAAGACTTTCAACGTCCCTACTCTTAATATAAGTCCAGGCGATTACACTTTAGCTTTTACTTACAAGGATGCATTTATGACTAATGATGGTCCGCTAGAAGGTAAGGTGCTTACACAAAAAATTACACCAAATGGTATTCTTACAACTATTACCCTGAAAAATGCCGAAGAAATTTCGTTTTATAGTGATGATGAGGAAGAAAATGAATTAAAAGTAGGCGACACAGTTCGCCTACAATTAAAAGTTGATAAATTAAAGTTTTTTTGACGTTACCTTTTGAAACGGATTAAATTATAAGATAGTTTGGCGAGTTTAAGTTGTATTTTTTCACCATCTAACTTGACAGCATTTTTCTTTTCATGAGGTACGATTCGATATGGTTCTGCAAATGAATTATGAGCATTTAAATCATCATCACGAATTTCTTCATGTTTAAATAACACTAAATTATCGAAACCATTTAATCCCATTTCAACAGTCACATCTTCTTTAGCGTAATTAACAATTTGAATAACTAATTCTTCTTTATTAACTGTGACAGATTGGGACAAGAGACTTGCCTCCCCATATTTTGAAGGAAACTTATAATCTTTGATGACAAATGGTTTAAGAACATCACCATTTAAATAGTTACAATAATTGAAATAAGGATACCATATGCTATTAAGCAGTAATGGCCCATTATTTTTAGTTAAAATCGGGGCGATTACATTCACTAATTGGGCGATACAAGAAATTTTAACAATATCACAATTATTTAGTAATGAATTCGTTAACCCGCCAAAGACAAGCAGATCTTTCATTGATTGCTGCTCTTCTAAAATTGGTGGGGCAATTGTATAATCTTTAGGTAATTCTTTGTTGTTATACCAAATATTATATTCATCAAAACAAACGTAGAGTTCTTTTTTGTAGCGATGTTTAGTTTGAACGTAATTTAATAAACTGCGGAAAGTAGCTAAATAATCATCCATTGCCAAATGACTAGCAAAGAAATCAGCTTCAGTCGTTGATTCAAAAAAGTATTGATGAACTGAAATATAATCAATATAATCGTATAAACCATCAAGCACCTTCATATCCCATTCTGGATACGTTGGCATATCAATCGTAGATGAGCCACAACCAATTAACTTAATTGTCGGGTCTACACTGCGCATTTTAATTGCGGCTTCTTTAGCTTTCTCAACATATTTTTCAGCGGAAAGATAACCGATTTGCCACGGGCCATCCATCTCATTACCAAGACCCCAGTATTTAATCCCATATGGTTCTTTTGCACCATATTTTCGCCGTAACTTAGCGTATTTACTATCATCAGCAGCGTTACAATATTCCACGAGATTACGCGCTGATTCAGTTGTGCCGGCCCCTAAATTAACAGCCATAAATGGTTGAATATTAAGTTTTTTCGTCCATTTCATGAACTCATCTGTGCCGATTTCATTCGTCTCAATACTCCACCATGCTTCTTCTCTTTTTTGCGGCCTTTTTTCTCTTGGACCAATTCCATCTTCCCAAAAATACCCAGACACAAAATTTCCGCCAGGGTATCTAATTAAGGAGAGATTGAGTTTTTTCACTTTCTCTAAGACATCTTTACGAAAACCGTCTTCATCGCTTAAAGGATGAGTTGGTTCATATATTCCGCCATAAATTGCGCGGCCCATATGTTCAATAAACGCGGAATGGAGTGTTTCTGCGGTTTTACCAACAACTTCATTTTTACTGTAGACAAACTTAAATCTTTTCATTTCTTTCCCTTTCATTATTGTTTAGTTAAACACATTTCTTCTTTTGCTTTTTTGCCTTCCCAAATAATCGTAGCAGTAATAATCTAAATTAGCAATTAGTATTTAATTTTAAATTTAAATATGGAAAATCTTGAATGTAAGACAAATAATGCGGTTTTACAATAATTATTTTTAATGTGTGATTGACAAATTGATGATTTATTAGTAATCTTAAAGTGGAGTAAAAGAACGGAGGAAAGATAATGAAACAGAGAAAAAGATTTTTTAAGTTGTTATCATTTTTAAGTCTGTCACTACTAGCGCTGGGGGTTGGAACCACAGCTATTAAGCAGCATAAAACAATAACTCCTGTGCATGCGGAAAAAGTAGCACTTACAGACTATTCAAGATTTATCATCAGATATGCTCAAGGTGGAAGTAGTTTAACAAAAAGCGTTAATGCACTTGAGTATAAAGGTGTATGGGACAGTAGTTTTGCAGTTACTGATCAGTTTAATTCAACTTCTACTTCCTATTCATTAAAAGCTAGCTTTAAAAACACTACATGGACAAATGGTGGTGATGACTGGGCGGGCTTTAATATTTATTATGATAATACAACATACATCGGGTTCTATCTTAAATGGAACAACGATTGCGCCACTTCAATTGCGGAAGGGGTGATGCTAAACCATGTGAATGGGGCTTGGGACAACGTTTATGCTTCTGCTATTGGGAATGGGGCATGGACAAACAGAGGAACTTTCACTGATTTATGGAGTGATGGTGGTGGATGGTCACGAACTCTAAATGGGGCAAATGTCAATTTGCGAACTGATTCAAAAATCTTACTGACACTAGGTTTCGATGTGACACTGCACGTTGAAAGAAAAGTTCATTTAGGACGCCTAGCGGACTATATGTACATTCAAATTGATGCCTTTGAAAGTAATGGCACTACTCCTGCTACTTTCTATTCACCGTCAGTGGCAGTTGATGCTGTTACTAATCCGAAAGGGGCCGGTGAATCACAATGGACAGCAATTAAACCACAAATTGGATTTTTTAATAACAATGTTGGTATAGTCACAATTGATGAGATCGTTTTCACTGATAAGGTCGCAACAACGAAGGCTGTTACGGTTGAAAGGGCTCATCTAAAACCACAAACATTTACAGTTGATAATGTAAATAATGAGGTTGTTTTAAAGGGAGCAAGCCAATTTAATGAAGCCATCTTTTTCAACGGATTACCAACGACTGATAAAAACCTTGAGTTTTTTGCCCGGTTAGCTGGCACTGAAGGGAATACTGATGGTCTAGAAGTAGGTTTCATCTACTATCTAAATAACTCTAATTATCTCTTTTTCTACTTCTCGTGGGATGGTACATTAAAAGTGCCAGCAGATATGAAAATTGTTGCGGTTGTTGATGGTGCAAATAATGGCACCGCTCAGTTTGCTAGAAACCCATGGGATGATTTTGCAAACCACACCTTCCCAATTCAATATTGGAGTGATCATGGTGGCTTTGTTAGTGATGCAAGTTATCCTTGTGGGGGCGATAGTAACTTCAATAATATCCGCACTAATGGGAAAGACTTAGTAGTTAGTTCTTCAATTGGTGTAAGCTTTACTCGTGCAAGATCAGTTTATAAGGGTCGAGTTATTGACGCATTTAGGCTAAGTATTTTAGGCCATGGCACCGATAATTTTGTTCATTCTTGGCACACACCAACAATTGCGTTTGATGGATTTACATATCCAATGGGTGGGACTGCATCTCCAGTATTAGACACCGCACCAAGAATTGGTTTATATAACTATAACTCCACTACTGATATTAAGTATGGGACTCTAGCATATAATGGTAGTCCGCTAACATTAAATTACTCAACACGTGAACTTACACGTCACTTTGATGATGAATATATGCATCTTGATAAAAATGTCGATGGACAATGTGACACATATTATCCATTAGCCAAAGCGGAGTGGAATAGTCTATCGAATGAAATTCGTGCATTATACGTAAGTGATAGTGAATTTGCTGATGGTTATGCTCGTCTTGTTGCATGGGCAACTGCCAAAGGTGATAAGCTTGACAGTAATAATTTATTAGTATCCGCATCAAGTCCAGGTGGTCTAAATTATAGACCTAATAGCAGTGTTGGACAGTGGGTAATACTAGCAGGCTTAGGGTTAATTTCTTGCTTATTCTTATTGATTAGGAAGAAAAAGACTAATTAACATTTAACATAACCTAAAGTAAAAACAAGCCAGGGATTTTCACGATTCCTGGCTTTTTTTCTATGAATTTTACCAAGTAAGATCGGCTCTATTAAATATAGGGCGCTGCCGTCGCTTTAATTGTATTGATAAATGAAGTCATTACATCAGTGCCAATAAAGGGCGATACTTTATAATCTTGAGTGTCAAAGTCACTAATTGTTTTAGCGCCATAAGTTCTTACATACGTATTATAAATTACGTTGTAATACGTATCACTATACTGTTCATCGGCGATAAATGTCCGTACGAAATCAACATACACACTACGATATTCATTATTCATCTTAATATCATAACCATGATAATCACTATAGTCATCTTTATTTATAATTGTGGCCCAGAATAACCGATTTTCTTGCCACGCCCGATTATGTCCTTCGTGTTTACTATGGAATGGATAGACCTTTGACATATCACCAACTCCGTCCCACTTAATATTTAGTGACCAGTCATAATCATATGGAATAAAGTAAGCTTTATTACCTTCATTTGGATTAAAAAATACGTAATAATTATTGCCGTTATTGCGCATATCATCAGGATTACCTGTTAAATAACATAAAGCAGCATAACGTAAGAAACTATTCATATCAATCTTTGCTTCGAGCATAAGTTTAGCTTCCGCGACACTTTTACCTTCAATGTCTTGAAGCATCTTCATTAAATCAATCATCTTTGCAAAAGGATTTTCGCTTGTTGCGTCATACTCTTTAGCATCATACCCTGGTTCATAATAATTATATTTATCTTCTTCACCAAGAATCGCGTGATGGATTAATTTACCATCATCACCAAAAAGTAAATCTTCATAGCGTAAACTACCTTTGACCCAATACCCATGATTATTCGGATCAGGTTTACCCCACCCCACCTTATATAATTGACCAGCGGCACCATTTTTATCAAAATAGCGGCGGAGTAGATGTTTATCAATTGGTTCGTTAACCGTGACTATGCCAAAGCGTGTATCATTCATCTTTAACGTCGTTAGTGTTGAATTTTGACTAATAAGTCCGTTACGCCTAAATAAACTAAACACAAATGGTTGCATGACAAGCGAAGGATCGGGTGATTTATTCCATTTAAGGTCAACCTTTTTCATCCCAAATTTTCCATCTGTGTCCCCCATAAAGGTGCGGTCGTCGCGCACTTTCCATTCAGGATTAAGGGCTTTTGTCCATTCTTTACGTAAATTAAAATTATCATAAATTGCTTCGTCCCATAATTCATTAAAGGAGAGCTTGAAGCTTATTGATTTAATAAATTCTTTCGTCGTTGGATCTAAAAATTCGGTGCGTGATGTATTACCTTTCATCCGCATCCCGACTTCGTAATACACAAAACGTTTGCCATTCATTTTTATCTCAAGCGTAACTGGGAAATAACAATCAGCGAAACGTGGATTATGATAACCATTTTGTTCAATTAAATTAAAGACTTCTTTTGTAGCGATGATGCGCATATTAAGTTCGGTTTCAGGATGCCAAAATTCTAAATAGGCATTGGTTGGTTTAACTCTAGCGTCTGCTGGATAAGTAAAACCATTCGGAAAGGGGCGCACAATATAATCGTCATCAGTGTAAGTAATAAGCGGGTCACTTGGATAAGTTGTCTTAAAATTTGTAAGGTCTGCTGGTGTAAGATCGTCAGGTAAATCTTCACTGCTTGTATCACTAAGCGAAGATAAAACTTCACTACTTAATTCTTCTGCACTTGACGGAATTTCTTCACTTGTAGCGACTTCTTCACTACTTTGTGAACTAGGAAAACTACTAGGATGTGAAGACGAATCAATAATTTCACTTAGCGTTGTGCAACTACTTAAAAGCATCGCTACAAGCGGGAGCAAAAGCATATTCTTTTTAGCCATAATTGTTAACCCCTCTATTAAAATCACTTTTATTATATAGCAAATATATACGTCTTGCACATTTATTTTAAAAAAGGAGCGGTTTTTGCCGCTCCTTAAATGCAAATTTAAAAATTAATTATGCATGCTTTACTTTGCGTTTAAAGAATGTATAACCAATAAAAGCAATCATAATTAAAGCACTTAAAACGACTACATATGTAGCGCTATTTGCTTTATCTAATTCACGATGTTGCGAACCGTAATAATAAGCAATATATAAGGCACGCATTCTTTGTAGTTTACTTTCTGCATTAGTCGATGTTTCGCTTTCCCTAATCCCTGTTCCATAATCATCAGTACTAAGGAAATCTTTAAGCGTACAATCACTGAGGCTTCCTTCCATATCATGTTCATTTGCTGGTGTGTAAGCCATTAAGTTATTGTAAAACGCCCCAAAAGCAACATAACCATTATCTCCACTATTTGAGCACGTAAGATAACCTTCTAACACTTTAGCGAAGAATGTATTAAAAATTCGACTTTGGACTTTACTTTTAGTAAACACAAGTGGGTTAGTAGAAATGCCGTCTTGGTTATCAATTCGCCATAATTTACTATTATCACCAGTTGCATATACTGTACCCGTAAATGATTCTTGAATCACCGCACCATCATTAACTATAACAACGTCGATTGTTCCTGCCGTAGATGCCATTAATTCACTAAGGGATAAGTCGTAATAAGGGAAATAGCGACCATCAGCGCCCATCACTAACGCTTTTTCATAAGCTGTTGGTTGATAATATTTAATTCCAACTTTCAGTAAATATTTGTAACCATATTCATAATGACCAGCGCGGTCAACCCAAATCCGTACTTTTCCGCTGTTAATGCCTGGTGTTGTATCCGAAATCACCACCATTGACTCGTTATATTCAACCCAAGAATATGTTGAAAGCTTATACATATTGTACTTCCCGCCAGTCCACACTAAATTTGGCGATTCTGTATATTTTTCACCATTTGTATCAAAACTTGCAAAATATAGCATTGTCCAATCAGCAGGGGAAGCGCCACTTTGAAGAGGGGCAACAACTTTATAAATATTAATTTGGATTTCAGTCATTTCAACATAACCGCTGTTTCCGCCATCATTCCAAAAATAGGCGCTTACATGGTCAAAATCAGAACTATAAAAATATGGTTCAGCTTGAAAATATAATACCGTTGCGGGTGGTATCGTTGCCGCTTCGGTCTTTAGCGGTGTTTTTTCACGTAAAGATGATAGTCCGCCGCTAAAAGTAGCAGCAACCATTGCTAAAAGCGTTAAATATCGTCTAAGTTTCATTACCTTTTTCATAAATTTTCCTTTCAAATCTAGTAAGTACTATATTTCTTATTTTAATTCATTTTACAATTCTGTCAATAAGCTTGTTACAGACGAAAATATATATTAAAAGGAGCGATTTTCATCGCTCCCTAAGTGTTAAGTTAAATTCGTTTAATTATGCAAGATTTGCTTTTTTACGAAAACGAACAAAACCTAATGCTGCAATTGTAAATAACATGCCAATCGCTAATAAATTAATAATATTAACGTTTGCAAATTCATTAGTGCGGTTTTGTCCTGATGGAATTCCACCACCAAGCGCTTCTAATGCTAGATATTTTGCCCAAGCATCAACTGTGGCAGTCCGATTCGCAATATCACCATAACCAGCAGTGCCTTCACCAGTGTAGTCAGTAATATTAACATCACTAAGTTGACCTTCAACATTCATTTCGGTTTCAGTAACCCATGGAATGAGATTTGCTTTCATGGTTGGGAATGCACCGTGGCCATTATCATTACTAGTGCTGCAAGTTAAGTAGCCTTCGAGTACCTTACCAACAAAAGTGTTGTATACACGTCCACTAACAGCGCCTTTAGCAACGGCAAAAGTGCCACCTGATTCAGTAACCGTCCATAATTTACTATTATCTTTTGCCGCATAAACACCACCTGCGACTGCTACTTGGAAATATAGGCCCGTATCAACAATGACAAGATCAACGTTTTTACCATTAACTGCTGATAGCGGTACATCAAAGTACACAAAATGAACATCACCAGTAAATAATGCTTTTTCGTATCCTGTAGCGGTATAGTGCACATCTCCTGCTTTAAGTAAATATTGATAGTCAGTTGTCGCATAATGACCGTCTCTATTAACCCAAATCCGAACTTTGTCATTATTAATTCCAGCGGTTGTTGGGGTTTGTGAGATGAGTGATCCTAATGTTTTCCAAGCACTTAAATTAGTGTCATACATATCATTAGTGCCATCAAAGACTAAATCAGCGGTTTGCTTAAGAACATTACTTACTCCACTCACTTCCCAAGCGTTTGCAGCGGATTTAAGACTAACAAAAATGACCTTTTCCCATCCATATGGAGCAGCTGGTGTTGGTGCGGTAACTTTATAAACACCATCTTTATGTTCAACAAGGTTGACGAATTGATTTTCATCGCCAACAAAGAAATACGCTGCTAAGTGATCATAACCCTCGGCAAAATATGATGCATCAGGGCGTAAATATAACACTGTCTCACCCCAAATTGCTGGATTAATGTGTTCAGATGGATCAAAAGCTTCTGGTTCTCCAGCGTTCCAACCAGTCACCCGCACCAGTTCTTTTGTTGCATCATATACTAAGTCCCCGCTTTGATTCCACACTGAAGTCCATTCATGCTCAGGTTTAGCTGGATTCATCCGCACCATAATGAACTTTTGGTGACCACCTGCTGGCTTAATGACTTCATAGAGATTATCAGCATATAGTGTCCGTTCCATACTAACAAATAAGTCAGGGGCTGAGCCTTCAAAAAACCAAGTCTCGAAACGAGCACCATCGGATTTCCATTCATCACTGACTTTTAAGTAAAGTTTAACAGCGGCGGCGGCGGCCTTTACAGGCGCTTTTACATTTAATGATACACCGATGCCAACTGCCATCGCCAGTGTTGCAAAAAATGTCAAAAAGCGATTTTTAAAATTATTTTTTTGCATAAGTTCTCCTCCAACTTATATTTTTTAATATACACACATTTTAACTTTAATATAAAGTTATGTCAAATTGTCGTTAAAAACTTAAAAAAGCCAAGAACGTTGTCCTTGGCTAGTTTAGTAATTATGTGTTTTTTTTATAATTTAGTAACGAGCACACTCCAAGCGGGAAGCGATGTCTTACTTGCGCCTTCAATACTAAGTATTACCGTTCCAGGTAAGTTTAAGCTACTTAACGTTGCGTTACGTAAATTAATATAAACATGATAAGTTTCGCCATTTAGTTCACGTTTAAAGGCAAAAACGTTATTGTTATTTGCGTATTGACTTAAGGGTAGCGGAGCGTAACTACCAAACTTAAAGGCATCAGTTGCGCTCTTAAGGGCGGTTAATTTCTGCATACGGCTAAACATTGAATTTGTGTCAACGTTTTGCTCACTAACACCATTAAGGAGTGTATTATATTCGTCCCACGCGACATCAAAGGTTTGCGCACCCGTAAAGGAATAACGCGTTGTCCTTGTATCAGCACCTGCTTTATCCCATTTCATTGGTTGTCGGAAGATACGATCAATATTTGGATCTTGCAATGTTGCCCCACTGGGAAGATTGCTTGCAAGCCCTAATTCATCACCGTAATATATCCACGATAGTCCCGGTAAAAGCATAATTCCACTCATGTAGGCGATTGATTGCTTTTCGACTAATGTTTTATTACTAAGCGTGACGTCACCTGGGCGCGTAATTTCCCCGGCACTATTAAGCCACCCAATTGCTTGGTTAATTGCCCGCGTAACGTCGTGATTGCTCGTAAAAAGACTATCCACTGCTGCGCCACTAGTGGCGGCACCTTGAGTTCGATATTGGTTATAAGCTTTATAAGTATCATTGTAATTCCACTTACCACCATAACTTAGACCTGCTTCACTGAAGGTATCACTACCACTTGTGTTCGCACCACTTACAATCGCGGCTTTGTTATAGTGCCAAAAATCTTGAATTCCACCCATTGAGGTTGCTTGACTTAAGTTGTAATACATATAGAAATTAAGCATCCCGTCAAGCCCTTCGTAATAAGGCGCAACGTGATAAGCATGACCATCAAAATTTTCGCCAACGATAAAGACATTTGGATCAATTGCTTTAAGTCTAGCGTTAATTTCACGGAAGAGATGTAAGTTCTTTGTTAGGTTTGAGGAATAATCTTCACCTGAAACTTTATCAGTATCTTTAATAATTTTATCGCCCGCCTGTGTCGCGACTTCTTCTTTCATGTACGCGTGTTTAACGGCGTCAATACGGAAGCCACTCACCCCGGCGTTCACCCATTTACTCATAATATCAACAATCTTATCGCGTGTTTTTTGGTAATCAAAGTTAAATTCCGGCATTGAACTTGCAAACTTCCCGTAGTAATAATAATTGTAATTAGAATACTGATACCAATTACTATTTTCTTTAAAGTTCCGCCAGTGGTAATAAGCACGGAACTCTGGATTTAGACTTAAACTTTCTTGGAATAATAGATTATTAATTGAAGTATGATTAATGACTAAATCCATGACAACAGCGATCTCGCGTTCTCTTGCCGCACTTAATAGTTCTAAGTAATCAGCGTTTGCGCTCTCTTGCGTAATTTCCCCGTCCACGGCATGCGGACTCGTTTTAGAGCCAAACTTTGGATCAATATTATAATAATCAATCGTGTCATAGCCGTGATAACTATCACTAACTTGGACAGGTGTTAACCAAATCGCTTCAACATTTAATGATTCAAGATAATCAAGACTTAAGGTAATTCCGCGGATATCGCCAAAGCCGTCACCATCACTATCAGCGAAAGATCCAACCATAATTTGGTAGCCAACCCCTTTATTTTTCATTAACGGACTAGTTGCGGACACAGCCATCGGTGTCGCGCTTGAATCAACGTTATTATATTTTGAAGATAAGCTATTCCCATCATCATGTTCATAAGGATTATCATAAACTTCACCACCATAGCGGTAGGTAAAGTTTCGCGTATTCTCTTGGACCGCAAAGACGTGTAAGGAGCCGTTTAATGCGTATTCTGCAGCTTCTTTCGTTGATAAAAACTTATCGCCACCATCACTCGTCCAGTGTGTCCCTTGACTGCGGGATGGTTTATAAGTAATTAAAAAGCCAATTTTATCGACGAGTTTTTCATCAGGACTAAAGTTTACTGTTTCGTTTGTTTTATTACCCTTGCCATCATGGCCGCCATCGGTATAAACAGCACCGAGATCAACTTCAATCATCGCGCCGCCATATTTATCCGTTTTAATACTCGCGCCATCTTTCACAAAATCAAACATCCTACCCGTATGACGATCTGGCCACACCCAAATATCCCACTCCGCATATTCATCTGCGGTGTTATTAAATCTTAAGTAGTGTATATAGAGATGATTCGGCTTACTTGTCGCGGCAAGGTGATCATTATAAGCCGCAATTTCATCAAGTGATTGGGCTTCCCACTTTGCGTATAAGACAACATCACGTTCTGGCATCACGTTAAAGACAAATGCTACTTCCCATGTTCCTTTATCTTCAAACCAATCGACAAAGTTATAACCTTGACGCAATGGATCACTTGGTTTAGTAATAGTTGCACCAGCTTCAGCGGTAATCGGCGCAACACTTGTGCCCCCTTCACTATAGAAAGTAATCGTATATAAATCAGCAATACTTGTTTCACTTTGACTTACGTCTTCGCTTGATAACTTATTACCACAGCCAGTAAGCGTAAGTATACCAAGTAAGAATAGTATTAACGGTTTTCGTTTTCTCATAGGGTAACTCCTTTAGATAATATGAATATATTTATTATTTTAACAATAATAATATGTCTTTTCAACGCTAGTTGCGAGCTCATTGCTTAATTTACGAGGTAAGAACGATAAATTAGTCATAACTTTTAGAAAAAAGCGAAGCATTGCGACCTAGCTCAATGAATATTCTAATTAATGCCTAATTGACGTTTCGTCTTCTTGCTAAAAAATAATAACCTATGCTTAATGTTGCCACACTAATGAAAGAAATAATTGTTAATGTTAGGTTTAAAATTCACATTATTTATCGCCGATGACTAGTTAACAAGAATGATATTCAATCGTTAAATGTATAAATGATGGAGAATTCATAAAATTGTTATAATGAGAGGGAAAGGAATGAGAAAATGCAAAAAATAAAACGTTTATTATTATTTACAACGCTTTTTAGTCTCGCGCTAGTGGGGTGTGGTGAATCTTCAAGTGTGGAGCCAAGTAGTAGCAACATCGAAACTAGTGTCCGTTCAAGTGAGGAGCGGATTAGACATCCGCGCATTACTTTTAAAGCGACCAGTCCGCTTGAAATTCCCGCTAATGCGGTCATTAAAATCGCTGGTAACTTTAATGATTGGAATCCGTATAATTCCACATTTATTCTTGAACATGAAACGGGAGACATCTACACTTATACTCACGACTTTACCGAAACTGATATCGGGATGACAATTCAATATAAATACATTTTGCTCTATGATGATCAAACGGAAGCAAACATGTGGGCGAACGTTGAAGGCAATGAAACAGGCGGCGAAGTTGGCAATCGCTCACTTCTGTTGCGCGTCGGACGTTATACCCAAGAAGATACAATAAGGAGTTTTAAAAACAATATGAGTGGATCAACAGTGACACGAGGCACTTTAGAAAAAGTTACTTTAATCATGACCCAATTCGCGGATAATCGCGAACGAACTGTCAGAATTTGGTTGCCAGATGGTTATGACCCAAATAATAAAACCAAAAAATATCCTGTGCTTTATATGCATGATGGACAAAATTTATTTGATGCCTATACTTCCTTCTCTGGTGAATGGGAGATTGATGAAGCAATTGGGGCGATGATGGATGAAGGTTACGGAGGAACAATTGTCGTTGGAATTGATAATGGCGGCGGTGAAAGATTAAACGAATATTCACCCGCGTCATTCCCGCTTAAAGATGATAATAAAGCTCTAATTCCTAACCCATCAGGCGAAAAATACGCGGCTTTTGTCGTGGAAACTGTTAAGCCTTACATTGACGAACATTACAATGTTTTAACTGACAGACAGAATACTGGGCTAGGTGGATCAAGCATGGGCGGTATCATTAGTTTCTACATGGCACTAGCCTATCCTGAAGTGTTTGGTTATGTTTTACCATTCTCTAGTTCACACTGGCTATATGTTGATGGTCACATCGGGAACTTTATCAATGAAAAAGTACCCGCTGGTGCTTCAAATTTCCCACGTCTTTATTTCTGGGTTGGTGGGGCCGAAACATCAATTACACAATACCCAGGAATGATTAAAAATGCCCTTTTAAATAAGGGATATAATTCCGCTGATATTTATACAACTTCTACTCCTGGAGCGGGTCATAATGAACCAGCCTGGGCCGCAGCATTCCCTGCAGCGTATCGCTGGTTAATTAAGTTTAATCAATAGCTTTGATTTTTATTAATTTTTAAAATAACACCATTTGTTTATTTTATAAATCTATTAAGATTGTCATTCTTCTCAAACAACAATTCGAATATTGTGCTCTTAAATAGCGGTTTTTATTTCTGCAAACTTTTATTATTTTAAAACAACTTTTATTCGTTGCCATGTTTTTATCTTGGTGCCTCCGATCGGACTTGAACCGATACAGTATCCCTACTAATGGATTTTGAGTCCATCGCGTCTACCACTTCCACCACGGAGGCACACGTTAATTATAAAACATAAGCAAAATAAAATATCTTAAAACCATCAAATTATTTTAAAAAGATAATAAATATTCAATGTCACTTGTTATTTACATTCTACTCGAATAATTTGTTAATTTTTAAAGTTTTTCGAGTAGACTCATTTATAATCATAAATTGCCTTTTTCTATTTTGTGAAAATGGTCTAATTATTTAGATTATCTTTATTGAATAAAAATGTGAAAAGGCATATTTTTTATGAATCTGAATTTTTGTTTGAAATAAAAATGGTCGGAATGACAGGATTCGAACCTGCGACCTTCTGGTCCCGAACCAGACGCACTACCAAGCTGTGCTACATCCCGACTGCACACCTATTATACGCTGTTTTTAGAAATAACCAAACTTTTCGACATAAATAGCGCTTATTTTATACATAAGGATAAACAGAGTCAAAAAATTTGCTAAAATATTTATATGGATAGAGAAATAGGGTTTCGTAAAACCGCAATTAATGAATATCTTGATCGTCTTTTGCGTGCGCTCAATACTTATGAAGGTTATAGCGATGGTTTTCGATTATTAAATAGTGAATTCATTAATTATTTAAAAGCGCGATGGGTGCTTTTAGATGACGAAAAGGGGAATGAAATACGCATTAAATTTCAACGAGATCGTGATTATTTGGCGCACCCGTTTCTAGGTATTGTTATTCGTCAACTTGAAGGCGCAAGAATCCATGTCCCACAACGCGAAGAAACACTTAAATTATTAAAGTGTCATCCTAATTATCCGCTGTATAATTTCATTAATTTCGCGTTTACTTTTAACCGTAATGATAAAGATGCTCCCTTTGAAATATTAAGTGAGGACTTTATTAAAATTATTTTTTACTTAACAAATAAAAAAGGCTATCCACATTTAGAAAACTTCGATAGTTTCCTTGAACATAAATTGCGGACAAGCGGAGTTAGTATGATTAATCTCGTCTTTGCTAGGCGCAGTGCATTATTACAAAAGAACATGGATAAAGTTAGTGAACACTTATCTCTCGCCGCGATTCAATCTGGACAAGAACCATATAAATTTCTTGGTCAACATTACTACGAATTAGCGACATTATTTAAAAAATACAACGTTTTTGCGGGAAAACTCTTGCAAAAAGCGGTTGATCTCAAAAATTATGATGCACTACTGCCGCTCGTTAATTATTATGAAAAAGCAAGTGATGAAAATAATGATTACACTGCTTTAGCGTTCTATTATCTAATCGTAGCGCACCATCTTGGTGTTGCGGGCGCAAAAGAAAAATTACAAGTTTATTACGAAAAAGGAGGCGCAATGCCTCCAAGTGATGTCATCTTACATAAGTTTTTTAACGACTAATTACATAAAGTCAAATAAGCTAATTTGATTGCTTTCCGGGAGATTGTCGAGCACTCCTAATTCTTTTAAATTTTCAATATTTGAAGTATTTAAACGTGTGCGTTCCACTAAGTCTTCAATCGAAATAAAGGCACCTTCTTTGCGGGCTTCGACAACGCTTTCCGCTGCTGCTTCGCCCAGTGCTCTAATGACGATAAAGGGCGGAATGATTTGATTATTAGCGTGGTCAACAACAAAGTTTTTAGCTTCACTCTTATAGAGATTAATATTGGAAACTTTGAAGCCGCGATTAAGCATTTCAATTGTTAGCTGTAAGTTCTCCACAATGTTACTATCACGCGGATTTAATTCTGCTTTGCGGCGTTGTTCTTCAAATTCTTCAAGCACACGGAGAATTTCTGTTTCACCACTAATCATTGTTTTAAGATCAAAGTTATCACCGCGAATGGTAAAGAAAGTCGCATAATATTCAAGCGGATAATAAAGTTTAAACCACGCTACTTTGACCGCCATAATCACATAAGCTGCAGCGTGTGCGCGCGGGAAAAGATATTCAATTTTCTTACATGAATCAATGTAATACTGCGGTACACCAGCTTCGCGCATCTTTGTTTCAAGACTCTCTTCCACACCACGGCCTTTTCGCACTGATTCCATAATATTAAAGGCATCTTTTTCATGTAAGTTTTGCCGAATTAAGAATGTCATAATATCATCACGACACCCAATTACTTCACCAAGTGTTGCTTGTTTAGAACTAATCAGTTCATCAGCGTTAAAACGCCACACCCCAGTCCCGTGACTTAAACCCGAGATAATAACAAGGTCATTAAATGTTTTTGGCTCAGCATCTGCTAAAAGTTGGCGCACAAAGTTTGTGCCAAATTCAGGAAGTCCTAAAGCCCCTGTTACTTCACCGAGTGGGTTGCTCTTTAATTTAAGCGCTTCGTGGCTTGAAAATAAGGAAATAGTTGCCCTATCATTCGTGGGCACATCTTCAAATTTCACACCAGTTAAGTCACAAAGCATTTTTAAACTAACGGGGTCTTTATGCCCTAATAAGTCAAGTTTTAATAAGTTATCATGAATTGAATCATAATCAAAATGTGTCGTTAACCAGTCGCTCTCAATATTACCCGCTGGGTATTGCACTGGAGTAAAATCATAAACTTCATATTCGCCAGGAATGACAACAATCCCGCCAGGGTGTTGGCCAGTTGTCCGTTTAACACCCGCGATATGATAAGCAAGATACGCAACATTATCATTATTTAATTCGTCGCGCATGATCCCTTGTTTTTCATAATAATTTAACACATGACCAAACGCTGTTCGTTCGGCAACAGTTTGAATAGTGCCTGCTCTAAAGGCATTATTTTCACCCACAAGTTCTTTCGTAAAGTTATGTGCTTCTTTTTGGAAGTCTTCGGGGAAGTTAAGGTCAATATCTGGAATTTTATCGGCTTCAAAACCAAGGAACGTCTCAAAGGGAATATTTTGCCCTTCACCCGTTAAAGGATGACCGCATTCGGGGCATGTTGCCGCTTCTAAGTCATAGCCTGATAAGGCCTTTTCTTCATTACGGAAATTACTATATTTACAATTTGGGCAGAAATAATGTGGTGGTAGCGGGTTAACTTCGGAAACTTTTGCAAAATAAGCGACAACACTAGAGCCAACACTACCGCGACTACCAACAATAAAACCTTCGTCATTCGCTTTTTTCACAATTAAGTGTGCAAGATAATAAATAACTGCATACCCGTTATTAATAATCCCTGTTAATTCACGATGAATACGATCTTCGATTAAGGAAGGAAGCGGATTACCATATATTTCATACGCTGTTGTGAACACTAAATTTTCCAGTAATTCATCAACATTTTCAATTGAAGGTTTGTATAGTTCTTTTGTAAAGGGGGTTATTTTTTCCACTAGGTCATTAATGCGGTGCGGATTATTAATAATCATGTCCGTTAATTCTTCCTCAGTAAATACACCAAACTTCCGCATTTCCTCAAACATTTCAGTTGTCGAGCGATAATGTTGATTTGGATTTTCAAATGGTGGCCGTTTATCACGGTCATAAGGATTAAGCGGGTGATTAACATTCTTTAACCCTTTAGCGACAATATACACATCACGGAACACCTTTTGACTAGGAAGCGCATAATGCACGTCCCCCGTGGCCACAAGCGGTTTCCCTAACTTCTGGGCAGCAATTTTGATATCACCAATTACTTTTTTTAAGTGTTCTTCACTATCTAATTCACCCATATTAATTAAATATGAATAATTGCTATATGGTTGAATTTCGATGAAGTCATAAAATTCCATAACCTTAAGCAACATGTCTTCATCAAAGCGCGCTGCTGTTTCAAACACTTCACCATTAAAACAACTTGAACCGATGAGCAAATTATCACGATGACTTAAAAGCATTGACCGTGGTGTTTTTGGAATATCCGTGGAAAATTCTGTATGCGAAACACTAACTAGTTTATATAAATCACGGAGCCCTGCTTTATTTTTAACGTAAACTGTTGCATGCGCGGGCCATAAATATTGAAGTGCGGCTTGAGTTAGTTTTAAATCCGCAAGGGCGGCATGTGTTAAATATGGATTGTCTGCCGTAAGTTTAGTGAGCATTGCTTGCCAAATACTATTTAACACTTCCGCATCATAATCAGCGCGGTGCGCACCATCTTCATCATAAAATACCTCTAAATTGCGGGCTAAAACACCTAAACGGTGACCACGAGACTCGGGGAATAAATAGCGTGATAACGCTAAAGTATCAATCGTTGGATTGTTAAGTGGATGACGCCCTCTCTTCCGTAAATTAGCGTTTAAAAACCCCAAATCAAATTCAGCATTATGTGACACTAAAATATCATCACCTAAAAAGTCTAGAATACGATCAAGGACATCATCTAAACGCGGTTTACCGCGCAACATCGCATTAGTAATTTTTGTAATCTGGGTAATATGTTCAGGAACAGGGACACCTGGATTAATGAGGATATCAATTCGTTCAGTAACTAGCCCGTGTTCAACACGGACTGCGCCAAATTCAATAATGTCATTGTATCTAGCGCTTAACCCTGTTGTTTCTAAGTCAAAAATAACGTAACGCGCATTATTTAAAATAATCGGAGCGGGGTTATTAACAACTTTTAATGTCTCATCAATAACATACAGCTCACTCCCATAAATTATTTTAATATCATGCTTTTTGCCCGCTTTTTGTGCTTCAGGAAATGCTTGCACCACACCGTGATCCGTAACGGCAATTGCTTCGTGACCCATGTTTTTAGCTAGTTCACAATATTCATCAATCGTACTAACGGCATCAAGTGCGGACATTTTGGTATGTAAGTGTAATTCAATGCGCTTACGACCTTCATAGTCATCTTTAGGTAATGGTGGCGCGGCAATTTCATCAATTTCACGACCACGCACAATTTTAGTAGTACCGCGAAAGTTATCAATGGCGACATAACCTTGGACACGGACAAAGTGACCAGCTTTTAAGCCTTTTAAAATTTCATCTTGTTTACTGCCGCGTTTGTTTACATAAAAACGAACAGTAATCGCATGGGCATCTTTACCGATACCAAGTGTGTAGGTGACACCTGTTTTTGTTGGGCGGCGATCATAACTATACACCTCGCCATCAAAGTCCACCCCTTCATCCACTTCTTTATGTTCAATATCTTTAATTTCCGTAAGATTAAACGCTCCACGTGCGCGCCGTTTCTCTCGTTCTTTAATCATTTTTTCGTAATTTTCTTTAAGTTTATCTTCAAGCCCTTCATGATATTCGAGACTTCGTTCACAATTTTCATTGGGTTCTAGCGAATCGCATTCCTCATCAAAGAGTTCGTCATCATCCTCAATAAAAGGCCTGTCACTCCCCATTATAAACTCATCCTCATCATCATTCTCAATACTAGCGGCAATCACAACTGTTTCTAAATTAAAGTTATATGCGAGTTCTTTTAATAATAACCCAAATTCATAAAGCACCGCTTTAGCGTCAAGCGCACTTACTTCATCAGTAAAAGTAAAACGCAGGGTATCATTCCCAACAATCGTAATCACATAGTCACTCTCTCGCAGATAAGTGCGTAGATACCACGGTTTAAAAAGCGCTAACGCATCTTCAACACGCGGTAATTTAGTGTAAGCATACGTTACTTTATAAGCATAGGGAATGCTCATCAGCGCATCACTAAAATCAAGATAATCTTCAAAACTCCATGGTTTTTCTTTTAAAAGTGTATAGTGCCAAACATTATCAATCTTTTTCCATTCTAAAAATGTTAAGCCGATTTGCTTGTCATTTTCATAATTAATGGACGCGAAGAAACGGGCACTAACATTTCCCATCTATAAGAAGACTCCTACAAAGCCAAAAATATCTTTCGCTAAAATAACAACCGTTAAGGCAATTAAAAGAATCGCACCAATCATTGAGGCAATTTGTTTAAATTTCGGATTAATTTCTTGCCGTGTAATGGCTTCAACGGTCACGACTAATAAATGCCAGCCATCAAGTGGCGGAAATGGTAATAAGTTAAAGAGCGCTAAGTTAATGCTAATTAAACCCCATAAGAATAAATAAGGAGCAAGCCCATGATTCTTTAATGTTTGACTTGAAATATTAAAGATACCAACTGGGCCACTGACATTTTTAAGGCCGTCACTAAATAATGATTTTAAACCTCGCGCCACCGCGGTCACGCTACGCAGGAAGTCATTATTTGCGGCCGTAAACGTTTCCGTGAAGTTATTGCGATATGTAAACTTTGTTAAATTAAAGCCTGCGGACACAAATTTATAACCGTCGGTTAACTTTTCTGGATTCTTTGGTTCAGTCGCTAACGTTAAGACTTTGGGTATCCGCTCCGCACTTTCATATGTTTCGCCACGCAAAAATGTCACATTAAATGTTAAAACATCTGTTGCTTTTAATTCGGTATAAAATGAATTTTCATTAGTTAAATCAGTCGCGTCAACTTTTAAGAGAACAATTGACTCACCGCCAAATGTTAAGTCATCTAAACTTTTTGGTTGAAATAACACATAGTATTCTGGTTCAACTGCTTCAGGATCAATAGTTCCTTCCCCGAAATATTGAATGCGATACCCATCAATTTCTTTTTCTTTAAAATCAATACGGTCATCACTGCGAATCCCCATTGCATACACCGCACTATCTTCATTTACTTGTAAGCGAATTGATAACCCCGTTTGTGGTAATACCCCGTTTGCGAACAGAAAAATGGCATATCCTAATATTAAATTCATTATAATTCCCGCGGACATAATTAGGGCTCTTTTGCCGCGATTAATGCCAACTAAACTCCGTTCCTTCGGAATTTCTTCATTCACAAATTCATCGGGAACATTTTCTTCTTCACCAAGCATCGCTACATATCCGCCTAATGGGAGAGCGCGCAGTGAATAATACGTTTCTCCTTTTTTCTTGCGAAAGATTTTAGGGCCAAAGCCGATTGCAAATTCAAAGACATACACTTTAAATATTTTCGCCGCAATAAAATGTCCTAATTCATGAATCGTGATTAAAACACCAAGCATGACTAAGAATAAAATAATGTTTAATATTGTACTTAAAAATTCCATAATAACTTCCTTCTAGACGAGTATACTCCATCCGTTATTGATTAAAATAATTAGCATTGCGGTGACAATACTAACCATTAAAAGTGAGTCAACGCGATCTAAAATACCACCGTGACCAACTAAAATTGAACCGTAATCCTTAATCGCTAAATGCCGTTTTGTGGCACTAAAGAATAAGTCGCCAATATTCGCGGCAAATGGCATCGCAAGCGAGATTACTAGTAAGTAATACCACTCCTTATGACTTAAAAATGGTAGGACAGGGAACCCTACCCACGACACAATTAACGAAAATAAGAAACTTACGATAATCGAAAATAAGACGCCACCCACAAACCCTTCCCATGTTTTATTTGGGGAAATGCGTGGTACCATCTTGTTTTTACCAAAAAGCACACCAATGAAATAAGCACCGATATCATTCATAATCGTGCCTAAAATGACATAAATGATGAGAAATGTACTCGTAATAATATTCGTATTAAATGCTATATCAGGGCGATCAGCAATATATTGGGGATATAATCTTAAGAATAAGAATGCTTGGAAACCAAAACCCGCAAAAAGTACTAATAAGAATAAATAAGCGGCAATATCAAAGCCGATATGTGGATCAAAAACAAGTAAGATAAATAAACCAATTAAGATTGTGGCTAAGAGAAAACTTGAGACTTGAATCGATTCGAAGCCATTTTCGACAACCCATTTAGAAATATCCCACCACGGGTAGCCCGCTTTCATATTTGCCATAATATTATTTTTAATAAAAATCCAAAAGATAAGGGCAACAGTCGACACAATCGCTAAGATATACACATACCAATAGCGTTTCGCGATTTTCGTGCCACGCATAATTTCAATAACGGCAATAATCGAGACCAAGAAGACAAGCGCTAAAAAGTACCAGCCTCCTAAAAAGAGTGCGGGCACGGCAATAATTGCTAAAATTATCGAAGTAATGGTTCGTGTTTTCATTGACTTCTTTGTTGCTTCACTAATTTCATTTAACGATATTTTAATCGTCGAAGTTCGTTTGGTTTTTGGTTTAATTTCGTCATTCTCCATCATTATAATCCTCCAAACCGCCGCGTTCTTTTTGCGTATTCTTCTAAATCACGGACGAGACACTCTTCACTATAATCAGGCCAATAAGTCGGGGTAAAAATAAATTCAGCGTACGCTAGTTGCCACAACATGTAATTACTTAGCCGCATTTCACCACTAGTGCGCACTAACAAGTCCACAGGTGGCATATCTTTCGTATCCAAATAATTTTCAAAAGTTTCTGGTGTTAATTGTTCAACATTAATACTCTTGTCAGCGACGAGTTTTTTAACCGCGCGCACAATTTCGTCTTTCCCCCCATAATTTATACAAATGTTGAGGGTTGTTCCTGTATTATGTTTAGTGTCGTCTTTCGCGTAATTAATCGCTTCTTGGGTTGATGTTGGCAATCTACTTAAATCACCAGATGTCACAATTTTAATATTATTTTTATGCACTTTCTTTAAGACGCTATGTAATCTTCTTTCAAGTGTTTTAAATAAGAAATCAACTTCCTTTTTCGGTCGTGACCAGTTTTCGGTGGAAAAAGCATAGACGCTCATAAATGGAATCTGACGTTTATTAACAGCAATCCCAACATCAAAAAGACTAGAAAACCCTTTTTCATGGCCATAAGTGCGTGGTTTATTTCGTGCTTTCGCCCACCTACCATTACCATCTAAAATAAAGGCAATATGTTTAATGCCATAATTTTCCAAGTTTGTAATTTTCACTTTACTCATATGTTAAATTATACAATAAGTAATACTCTTTTCATTAAATAACATTTTGAAAAATGTTAAAAATTAAAAAGCCTCGCAATATTTTAAGTGTTTATAGTACTAACACGAGATCATTTACGAGGCTTGCTTCTAAACTTATTAAAATTAGACCGTTAAAATTTCTTCTTCTTTTTCTTTAAGTAATTCATCAGCTTTTTTAACGTATTCGTCAGTGACTTTTTGCACTGCTTCTTCCGCTCTTTTACTCATATCTTCACTTAAATCTTTATCGGCTTTAATGCTGCTATTGGCGTCACGGCGAATATTACGAATCGCAATTTTAGCTTCTTCAGTAAACTTCTTTGCTTGTTTAACTAAGTCGCGCCGTCTCTCTTCGGTCAACGGGGGTAAGATTAAACGAATTGTATCGCCATCATTAATTGGATTAATCCCCAGTGTTGAAGCATTAATTGCCGCAAGGATTGACCGCATATCACCTTTATCATACGGCTTAATTAGTAGTTGGCGCGGTTCGGGAACACTGATGGAACTAATTTGGTTAATCGGCATTTTTTCACCATAATAATCACATTCAATCCGGTCAAGTAAAGCGGCACTTGCGCGCCCAGTTCGCAGCGTCGCAAATTCACTTTTTAAATTTAAAATTGATTTTTCCATTCGCTCTTCGGCGAGTAATGCATATTCATCCATATTTTTTACCTCTTCGTTATAATTGTACCAATTTCCATGTGTTCTTCAAGTGGTTCGAAGTTTAATACTTCGTTCATGCCAATGACAAAACTAGTAATTTCGGTCTTTTTTAATATTTCTAAGGCACTTAAATCCATCGCTTCAATTTTTAAATCAATTAACTCTTGGTAGGTCGCTTGCGCAATCCGTTTGGCATCTTTATATTTGTGCGGATTTTTCGTATAAACACCGTCCACTCCGTCCTTGACGAAGATAATTAAGTCCGCCTCCATATCAATCGCCCGCAGCGCAGCACCAGTATCAGTTGTGAAGAACGGTTTGCCCGTTCCGCCACCAAAAATCACAACTTCCCCTTTCGCGAGATGTTTTTTAGCTAATGCAGGACTAGTTTTCTCCGCCAAACCTTCAACCGCAAATGAATTTAACACCACTGAAGGTAAGCCATTTTGCGTAAAATAATCTTTAAGCGCTAATGAGTTTAAAAATGTTGCGGTCATCCCCATATAATCAGCGGCTGCGGGATCAAAGCCAAGTATTTTAGCACTCTTTCCGCGCCAAATATTACCAGCGCCAACGACAATCCCGATATCCCATTTTTGGTGATGACGAAATGACTTGATGAAATTTAAGATCGCGGCAAGCACTTTTGGATCAAAAATACCGTGTTCCTTATCGCCCGCAAGCGCTTCACCACTTAATTTAATAAGTACTTTTTTATATACCATGTTTTTCCTCCAAAAAAACACCCGAAGGTGTTTTCTTTTATTTGGTTGTTATTTAATTTGGCCAAGAACTTCCGCAGCGAAATCTTCTTGACGTTTTTCAATGCCTTCACCGACTTGATAACGGACGAAACGTAAGACTTTGTTATCAAGCTCTTTTAAGGCTTGACTAACTTTCTTTGTATCATCCATTAAATATGTTTGTTCGGCTAACACTAAATCACTGAAATATTTTCTAATTTTACCTTCAACAATGTTTTTAAGCATCTTTTCTGGTTTATCCGCGAGGCGTGGATCGTTTTTCGTAATTTCAAGTTGAATATGACGTTCGTGTTCATAATCAGCTTCAGTAATATCTTCGGTTGTAATATAACTTGGACTATTGGCCGCAACATGCATTGTTAAGCCGTGGGCTAATTCGTCATCTTTTTTATTTAAGAGCACGAGTGTGGCAATTTTGCCACCCATGTGGATGTAACTTGCACCCCTATCTTCAACTTTAAGTAATTCGAAACGACGGAATGATAATTTTTCCCCAATTTTCACAGTAGCTTCAACTAAAAGTGGATTAATGAGTGCGTCCGCGGCTTCTTTTGTTGCTGGTTTATGTTTAAGTAATAAATCAAGAACAGTATTCACTAATTCTTTAAATGCATCACCGCGACTCACAAAGTCTGTTTCACAGTTAACTTCAACGATAACAGCGTAGCCATTTTCAATTTTCGCTAATGCTAAACCTTCAGCGGCAATCCGTCCGCTTTTCTTCGCCGCAGTTGTAATACCTTGTTCACGAAGCCAATCTTTAGCTTTGTCAACATCTTCACCGTTTGCGACGAGGGCCTTTTTACAGTCCATCATGCCTGCGCCGGTAAGTTCACGCAATTCTTTAATTTTATCGATTAAACTTGCCATTAATTATTCTCCTTCTTCCTTCGTTTTTGCTTCGACTTTTTCGTCTGTCGTTTTTACTTCTTCAACTTTTGGAGCTTTTGCTGGTTTAGCCTTTGGTTCGGCTTTTGCTTTTGGCTCTTCTACTTTTACTTCTTTAACTTCTTTTTTTGGTTTTGCTTTTGGAGCGGGTTTTTCCGCCGTTTCGTCGGCGCCTTCACCTTCTTCTTTACCTTCGGCCTTACGGACGCGTGTTGGTTTGTCACTATGTTGGGTCCGTGCTTTACGGACAGGACGACGTTCTTCACCATCAGTGCGACGAGCACGTGGTTCATTATGTTTTAAAGCTTCTTCTAATGTTTCCGTTTCCGGTTCTAAATCACGAGTATACGCTAAAACGGGGATTCCACCTTTGGCTTCAACAATTGCGTCGGCGAATAAAGTAAGCATTAATTGCACGGTTTTTGTCGCATCATCATTACTTGGAATAATGTAATCAACGACATCTGGATCACAGTTTGTGTCCACAAGCGCAAACACCGGAATATTTAAACTACGTGCTTCTCTAATCGCATTAGCTTCATCAATTGTGCTAACGACAAAGACTGCTTCTGGTACTTTACGCATTTCTTTAATACCTTCGAAGTTATCATTTAAGCGTTTCATTTCTTTACGAATTAAAATCGCTTCTTTCTTTGGTAAACGTTCAAAAGCACCTTCAACTTCTTGCATTTCTAAATCACGTAAATATTTTACGCGTGTTGAAATTGTTCTAAAGTTTGTTAAGGTTCCACCTAACCAGCGATTATTCATATAGAATGAACCACTGCGTTCAGCTTCGGCTTTAACGTGTTCGGCGTGTTGTTTACGGGTACCGACGAATAAGACTTTACCACCACGCGTAACAATTTCGCGTAAGGCAGCGTAAGCTTCTTCAATTTTAACGATTGTTTTTTCAAGATCAATGATATGGACATTGTTCCGTGCACCATAAATATATGGTTTCATTTTGGGGTTCCATAATTTGGTTTGGTGACCAAAGTGGGCCCCAGCTTCAAGTAATTTTTTCATGGTAATGACTGGTAGATTTTCATCTGGTAAGACATCTTCCATCGCAGGAGTTACTTCCTCCTCAGTTAATACGACTTTTTCTTCTTCACTCATTTGTGAGCCTCCTTTTGTTATATCCTCCACATTTTCGAACCTTGTCCCTACACGCGTAGAACCGGACGAGGAATTCAATGTGTGCGTATTAGCCCATTTTTGGGCCATTAGTATATTACCATAGGTAAAAGGTTTAGGCAACTAGTTGTCTTTTTTTGCGCCTTAAAAGGCGCCGTTATTATTTTAAAATACGAATTCTAATTATTTAACGTTTGAAAAGTTCAAACATTTCGCTTAATTTATTTTGTTGTGCTTTTGTTGCAACAGCACTAATATCATGGAAAAAGCCAGTTGGTTCCTTGTCAATTTGCGCTTTTGCCGCAGCATAACCATCATAAGACATATATGTGTAGTAATTAATCTTATCAATCCCCGCTTTTACAACATTTTGATAATCTTCGGTGCTTAATCCGCTGCCACCATGCATCACTAAAAATACGTCGCTAACAGCACGAACTTTTTTAATGATGTCAATGGAAAGTACGGGTTTAGCTTTATAAATACCATGGGCCGTCCCAAATGCAATTGCAAGAGCGTCACAGCCACTTCTTTTTACAAAGTCAGGCACTAATTTAGGGTCAGTGTATAAAAGCGTCGGATCACCTTCAACTACACCACCCGATTCACGATTGGGTAAACTCCCAAGTTCAGCTTCAACGCTGACATTATGTTTATGGGCATATTCGACGACTTTACGCGTCACTTTAATATTTTCTTCATATGGTAAAGCAGATGCATCAATCATCACACCTGTAAATCCTAAATCGATTGCTTTTTTACAAGATTCATACGATTCCCCATGATCAAAATGAACACAAACAGGTACTTTAGCCTTTTTAGCAAAAAGTAACATTACTGGCCCAATTAAGTTAATACTAATTACACTTTCATGGAGTTCAGCGTGGGAGAGAATAAGCGGGATGTTTTGTTTTTCCGCTTCACTAATTGCGGCAATAATTGATTCTAAATTCGGAGTATTAATCGCTGGAACTGCGACTCCTCTTTTTCTACCTTCCTTTAAAACTTCTGTTAAATTAACGAGCATATTTTATTTCGCCTTTCTTTTTACAAGATGTCAACCTTCCATCCTAAGTAAGTTTCAAGTCCTTCTTTAACCACATCTTTTTCTAAACCGTAAGTATAAGTAACATGGTGATGATAATCTTTTTTAATAACATACATTAAAATTTTTTCTAAGTCATTAAATTCGGCAATTCCCCAAGAACCAAAAAACGCTTTTTCAACCTTATCATCAGTGATTTTTCCTTCGCCGACATAAAATTCTAGTTTGCCATTTTCTGCTTTCGCCGATGCATAAGTTATCGGTCCACCTTTTAAAACACCAACATTAACCCCGTAAGAGCAACCTTCGCCATATGTTTTATCAAACATTTTGTGTGACTCAACTGCTGTTTTACCACGAACCATCGCTGTTGCCATTTGGCCGCAGTGGTAGAAGATACATTTATTCTTTTCTGTACCATAATTATTGTTCCAGTCCATAACAGCGGAAGGTGTTTCACTTGCTAATGTAAGGATTTTCATTACAAGTGCGTTATAGACATCGACTTCACACGCAACTGGAATACCCATATTAGTTAAATATGATGATATTAAGCACACTGATATTTTTTTAGCAGCGGGGAATTCATTCCAACATCTAATTGCGATTGCATCTAAATTATATTGTTTAACATAATCTAAAATGACAAGTGTCGTTTTAGCAATATATGTGAGTCTTTCACTTGGAACTTTACTCACATCAGTATAGTCTTTATAATTTTTAATCATTTTTAATACTTCAGAACTATTATCATTTAACTTATCCACTAGATAGAAAAGTTCCGAGAGATCAAATGATTCAACTGTAATGTTGTTTTTTTCTAAAGTAACTTCATCATAACGTACCGTTTTAAAAGCGGTAACTCGCGCGCCAAGCGCACCTATCACCATCTTTTTAGCGCCTTTATAAATACGACAGATTTTACCAAATTTGCGAATTTGTTCGATAAAACCTTTATCTAGCGGATGAATAACATGTGGTTCAAAAATAGTGTATTTAATATTACATTGATTAAAATAATTACAAATCGAAATTTTCCCGCAAAAGGAGTCTCTTCTTTCGGCAAAACTCATCTTCCCAATTTCATCAGGATAAGCTTGGATTAAAATTGGTTTGCCCCAATCGCGCAAGGCTTTAACCGCGCCACTTTCGTCCCCAAAGTTAGGTAGACACATGATGACTCCATCGATTTCATCGCGATGGGCTTTTAACCATTCAGCATAAATCATCCCATCGTGTTCATTGGAAATGGCCCCAAATTTCGTTGCCTTCTCATCCAAACAAACACTTTCATGGCCAGCAAGCCGTACAGCTTCTTTCATCTCTTCTCTAGCTTTTGCAACTAGTGTTTCGGGGAAAAACCCGCGATTAGCAAAGTATAATGCAAATTTCATTCTTTTACCTCCATATTTCCTTTGTTAAATTATAAATTCGCTTATATTTTTGATATAGTTCGTGATATTTGCGCGTTAATTGTTCATTAGGCTTATAACTACGTCCTTTTGTTACATATTTATCAAACAAAGACACATAAGCAGCTTTTGTTTCGTTATGTTTCATTACAATAAAGCAACCATAAATTCCGCCTTCAGGTGTTAATATTGTGCTTACTTCTTTATTATATATATTTGCCTTAATTTTTAACCAACTTTTATTTTTACTTCCACCACCAGTGACACTCATTTCTGAAACATTAATTCCTGATTTTTCAAGCATTTCAAGATTATATTTCATTTCATAGGTTGCACCTTCCATCAAAGCGAAATATATTTGTGCTTTCGTTGTTTGAGTGGTTAAGCCTAAGATTCCGCCTGTATCATCGCCACACAAATATGGTGTTCCGCTTCCCGAAAAATGTGGAACGACTAATAGCGAAGTAGGTATTTTAACATTTTGACTAGAAAAATAACTATAGTATTGGTCTTTTAAACTATTAAATTCTAATGGTGAAAGATAGTCGCGATGCCATTTTAAAAGTGCGCCACCAGTATTCAAAAAAGCGTATGTTATGTAAGTACCTTCGTTAATATAAGGAACAACACAATAATTATTCTTATAAAATGTTTCCTTATCAGTAATTTTTGAAAATACTGCAGCAACGCATTGCGCTGTTCCTGTTCCGTCGTTTGCCATGCCTTCTGCAAATAATCCTGAACCAATCGCTGCCATATACTGATCATGACCACCCGCTAATACAATACAATCTTTGCAAAGGCCAAGTTCAACAGCAACATCTTCTTTAACTTTGCCTACCACTTCATCAGCGTTCATTAGTCCGGGGAACAGCGAATATTTTAAACCACACAAAGCAATTAAATACTCGGACCAACATTTATTTTGAATATCAAGTAACATCGTCCGTGATGCGGTTGAATAATCACTGACTTTTTTGCCAGTGAGTAAAAATGCTATATATCCTGTTACAAGCAACATTTTATCGGCTTTATCATATATTTTTCTTTTTTCTTTTTTAAGCCACATCAGTTTCGAAAAAGAAAACATTTTATTCGGATATAAACCCGCAATATCAGCAACATCAAGTGGCTCTATTTTCGTTAACAATTCATCTTTTTCCTTTTCACCAAGGTTACTTGTAAACAAGATAAAATCATTTAACGGTGTCCCTGCTTCATCAATAAGCACAAATGCTTCGCCTAAAGTGGATGTGCAAATTGACTTAATTGGGGCATTACTTTTCTCTACAAGATTTTTAATTATTTCAAAAATTATTTGTTTAAGTTTTGTTGCATCTAAATAAAAAATACCATCCGCGGAATACGTTGGTGATTCATATTTTTCAGTGCGTAAAATAGCGCCATTATCATCTAATAATTGCCCTTTAACCATTGTCGTCCCAATATCAAGGCCGATATAACTCATATTGGTTTCACCCCACTTTCTTTAATTATAACACACTTTTAATTAATTAAAGATACCACTAGCAAAACAAACATTTAGTCATTAAATAGAAAACTCAGTTATTAAATTTATTTCGTTTTTTTAGCCCGCGGATGAGCGGTGTAATATTCTTTTACGACTTTTTCTTCGCTGACATGCGTATAAATTTGAGTTGTATTAATTGACTCATGACCTAATAATTCTTGAATAACGCGTAAGTTTGCGCCTTTTTCTAATAAATGCGTGGCAAAAGAATGACGTAGCAAGTGTGGATGTAAGTTAACATACTCGCCCGTTTTCTTTTCGACTGAAAGTAAAATATAGCGCAGTCCTTGAATTGTTAACTTATTCCCCCTAGCGTTTAAAAAGAGCATGTTTGTTGGTTGGCTGCTTTTTCTTTTCGCTAGCAGTTCCTTACGTACCCCGTTTAGATAATTACGTAATAATACTTGGACGCGATCAGTAAAAGGAACCATCCGTTCTTTTTTTCCTTTACCAAACACCACTAAAAATCGTTCATTTAGATTAAACGATTGTAATGTTAAATTAATTACTTCACTAGCGCGTAATCCAGTTGCAAACATTAGCTCTAAGATTAATTGATCACGATCACGTAAGAAGTCTGTTCGTGCTTCGTTTGCGATAAGAATGAGTCTAATTTCTTCTTCATAAAGGACACGTGGTAATGGCGCGGTATACTTAGGAGCCCGAATCGTTAGGAAGGGATTATCTTGCACATATCTTTTATCTTGTAAAAAGGTATAGTAATGCCGTAAGCTTGCTAATTGGCGTCTTACTGTTCGCCGTGATACATAATTATCAATTTGATTTTTTAAAAATAAACGAATAACTGGTTTATCGACTTCATCATCGCGAATATTTTGATGCGCTAAAAATAAATAAAAAGTTTCAATGTCACTTATATACGCTGTGACCGTATGTTCTGAAAAGCGTCTTGTATAACGCAGATAGTCTTGAAACTCTTGTAATGGTCTATTCATTTAACGTATCAACATACTCCTTCATTTTTTGTGTTATTATTAGTGATTTCTCGGCAATTTCCAAGCGGTTTTGTTTTGTTGCTCCGCGAATTATTCCAAAATTAGCGTTCATTGGCGCAAAGTTTTCAGGATTCGCGCTACTTATGTAATGCATTAAACTACCAAGCATTGTCTCCTGCGGATAATCTAGTTCTACCCCCTTTATTTTAGCGTAAATATTTAGTGCAACATAGAGTCCACTTGCTGCACTTTCGACATAACCCTCCACACCGCTAAGTTGACCAGCGATATATAAGTTGTGATTTACCTTTAATGACTTATCAACATTTAAGACACGTGGTGCATTTACAAATGTATTACGATGCATTAACCCATAACGGACAAATTCAGCGTTTTCTAAACCTGGAATCATTCTAAATACACGTCTTTGTTCAGCATAAGTTAAATTAGTTTGAAACCCCACTAAATTGTAAAGTGAGCCCACAACATTATCTTGGCGCAGCTGCAAGACAGCGTAAGGTTTATGCTTTTCATCTTTGCCGAGTCCGCGTGGTTTGAGTGGTCCAAATCGCAAAGTGTTCGGGTCGCGTTTAGCGAGCACTTCAATGGGCATACAGGCATCAAAATATTTAGTGTCAAATTCTTTAAGTGGCGCTAGTTTAGCATTTATTAATTCATCATAAAATCGATAATACTCTTCTTTAGTAAACGGACAATTAAGATAAGCATCATCACCTTGATCATAACGCGATTTAAAATAAGCAATATCCGTATTTATCGAATCTTTTTCAACAATAGGGGCACTAGCGTCAAAGAAATGTAAAAACTCGGCATCGATAAGTTTACCAATTGTCGTTTCTAATCCTTTACTCGTTAATGGGCCAGTTGCAATAATAACTGGAACATGGTTAGGTAGTTCTTTTACTTCTTCATACACTACTTTAATGTTAGGGTGGTTAGTAATAATACGCGTGACTTCTTCGCTATATAATTCACGATCGACACAAAGAGCATTACCACCTGGAACACTAACACGAGCGGCGACAGTAGTCATTAACGAATTATATATTTCCATTTCCTTTTTTAGTAATCCGCACGCATTTGTGAGTTCCATGCTCTTGAATGAATTAGAACATACAAGTTCACCAAGCTTAGCGCTATGATGCGCTGGTGTCATAACGTGGGGTCGCATTTCATAAAGTAGAACTTTTATCCCTTTTTCCGCAAGAAAAAAAGCCGCTTCTGTTCCCGCTAATCCGCCACCAACAATGATTACTTGTTCCATAGCCAAATTATAGCAAGAAAGCGACATTTTCCCTACAAAAATAAGTTATTTTTTATATCTACTACGTTTAATCGTTGCCGAATAATCACAATCTTTATAATTAGAGCAGCGAATATATTTTCGATTTCGTGAATCGTAGCGATATGTTAAAGGCGCTCCGCACTTTGGACAGTTTTCACCCGTATACTCAACAATGAATTCCGTGTATTTACATTTTGGAAAAGTAGCACAACCAATAAAGCGCCCATAAGGTCCTTCGCGATACACAAGTTCAGAATGACACTTTGGACAATCACGGCCGACTTTTTCTGGCGGCAACTTCTTCATTCCTTTTCTAGCATCATCTATTTTTTCACTAAAAACACTATAGAAATCACTGAGAAATTCAACTTTATCGCCTTCACCACTTGCAATCTTATCTAATTCATTTTCCATCGATGCTGTATAATCACTGCTGATGATACTTGGGAAGAATTCATTAAGCGCATCAATTTGGCGAAATCCTACATCCGTTGGTTTAAGCGAACCTTTTAGACTTGATACATATTTGCGTTTTTGTAAGATTTCAATTGTTGGCGCATAAGTTGATGGCCGGCCAATCCCTAACTCTTCCATTGTTTTAATTAATCGCCCTTCGGTGTAGCGCGCTGGGGGTTCGGTAAATTTTTGTTCCGTGACAGCATCGATAATTGGCAACTCACTACCAACATGCATTTGCGGCAGCGTCGCATCATCTTCATTTTCTTCATCTTTGCCGTATACTTTTCGAAAACCAGGAAAAACTAAAATCGTTGATGATGCATTAAAAAGGGTCCCGTTTGAATTAAAAGTATAACGGGTCACTTGTTCTTTACTGCCTACCATTAAACTCGCGAGCGCGCGTGCGTAGATTAGAGCATAGAGGTTATATTCTTCACGGGTTAATGAATCTTTAATTGATTCAGGCGTGAAATTTAAGTTTGTTGGTCGTATTGCTTCATGGGCGTCTTGTACATTTTGCAGGGCCTTACCGCGTGCTTGACTGCGCCCTAAGTATTCGGCACCATATTCTTTCACAATTCGCTGTGAAGCGTTAGCGACAAAACTTGGCGCTAATCTTGTGGAGTCAGTCCGAATATAAGTAACGAGCCCAGTCTCAATCCCATTAATTTGAATACCTTCATAAAGTTTTTGAATAACGCGCGAAGTCCGTGCAGCGCTATATTTAAATTTACTGCTTGCTTCTTGTTGTAAGGTTGAGGTTGTAAAAGGTGGTTTAGGATTCGTCTGTTTGATCTCACTTTTAACATCAGTAACGACAATTTTTGGGGCGAGTTTACTAACGATATCATTTTTCATCGTTTCATTAACAATTTTAGTATCACCCGTATAACTTTTACTAAAGTTCACACTGAACAAAACATCATCATACTTAGTGTCAATCTTCAGTGTCCAATATTCTTCGGGAACAAAGGCGTTTATTTCATTTTCTTTATCTACAATCAGCTTTAAAACCGCGCTCTGGACGCGACCGGCACTTTTGACATTTATTTTTTGGTTTAATAGACTTGAAAGTTCAAATCCGACAATCCGGTCAAGCATCCGTCTAGCTTCTTGACTATTAAAAAGATTTTCATTAAGTACCCGCGGTGCGGATAGGGCACTTGTAATCCCATCACGCGTAATTTCATGGAATTCAAGGCGTTTCGTTGTATTTAAATCAAGTTTTAATAATTTAGCAATATGAACCGCAATGGCTTCACCTTCGCGGTCTGGGTCAGTCGCAAGAAATACTTCACTGCTTTCGTCTTTAGCCTTTTTAAGTGTGTCCGCGACTTTTTGTCGACTCTTATCTAAGACATAATCACCTTCAAAAGTTTCAAGATTAATACCTAGATTTTTCCGACCACGCGTTGAAAGGTCGACGATGTGACCATAGCTGGCGAGTACCTTGTACTCGTCACTTAGATAGCGTTCAATCGTCTTTATTTTACTGGGGGATTCAACAATTACTAGTTTCACAACGCCTCCTATCGGTATATGAATATAGAGGGTTTTTTCGCACTTGTCAAATGTAAAACTTTGTGATTTTTCCCTTTATTTATAATAAATAAAACTTTTTTTATTTTTTTTAGTTAGACCACAACTTAATGATGTCGTTTGCGCTCTCAACAAGATAAGCACCATCTTTAATAAGCCGATTACACCCGCTGTTTTTGCCAGCGCGCTCTGGAACACAAAAAACATCACTCCCTTTTTCAAGCGCATAACCAACGGTGATAATCGTTCCTGATTTATATTTTGCTTCAATAATCAACACAGCTTTAGTTAGCGCCGCAACAAGGCGATTGCGGAACTTAAAATAATCTGGTTCAGGTTTTGTATTGTGTGGATACTCACTAATTAAAAGGCCATGTTTTACGATTTCATCATATAGTTTCTTATTCGCTTTAGGATAAGGATAATTGATACCGCTCCCTAAAACAGCAATCGTGTTTCCACCTGCTTTAAGACACGCATCATGACTAAACCCGTCTATACCGCGCGCTAATCCGCTGACAATCGTAAACTTTTCTTTGACGAGTCCTTCGACAATATCATACGTCATGTTTTTACCGTAGTCACTATATTCACGGGCCCCAATTACGGCAATCGCTTTGTCTAAATTAAAAAGTAAATCTCTATTACCTTTTAAATATAAGACAATTGGCGGATTATTAATTGTTTTAAAAAGGGCGGGATAATCTTCATCGATAATCGTTAGCGTATCAACTTTTTCCCACTCTTCCTTATATTTATTAAATAAAGAGTCATCAAATGGCTCTTTTGATCGCAGTGCATTTATTATTGCATGGTAATTGCCTTCATACTTGCTGGCAAAGTAAAGTAAAACATCACGGGCTTTTTTGCTCATTTTTCATTCCTCATTATATAAATAAGGAAGAAATTAATGTTTTATCGCGTTAAAATAATTTAATTTGCTTATTTAAGGCATCTTGAACTGGTTTATATGAATAACGATGGACATCTTTAATTGGCCCGTATGTATCAAGTGCCTGTAAGTGTTTACGCGTCGGATAACCTTTATTATTTTCAAAATCATATTGCGGGTAAAGTTTTGCTAATTTATCCATGTATGCATCACGCGCAACTTTAGCGAGAATGCTTGCGGCAGCGACACTTAAAGATGTCTCGTCCCCGTGAATAATTGCTTCATACCCTACTTCTAAATTACTGAGCGGCATCGCATCAGTTAACACAAAATGGAATTCATGTTTTAAGCCTTCAATCGCTCTTTGCATCGCTAAGATTGTCGCTTGATAAATATTTACTTGGTCAATAACTGGAGCATCAACATGCACAATCTTATAATCAAGTGCTTGTTCTTTAATGACATCGCTTAATTCAAGTAACTCCGCTGCTGTTAATTGTTTAGAGTCTTTAATCCGTTCATCATTAAAAAAGGGCGGTAAAATGACCGCAGTGGCAAACACAGGTCCCGCTAAAGGGCCGCGTCCTGCTTCATCAACGCCCACTAAATAAAGGTGTCCGTGTTTTCTTACGTCATTATCAAATTCAAAATAAGTCATATTATCACTCCAAACTTACGAACTAGTAATTACTATTACTAATATTATTATAATATATAATCTAACTATTTCTATTTTTAATATTTCAAATATTTGTGATTTTATTTCTAAAAGTCATTAGCAATCATTGAGATGTCATTTTTTAATCTATAAAATGATGTTGTAGATTTGTGAAAGGAGACTATTATGAAAAAACGAAGATTTTTACTGATTCCACTGCTTTTAGGATTGCTGTTAACTGGATGTTTTGGTGGCGATGATTCTGAAGATATTGATGGTGGTGATGAAAGCAGTCAAAAAACTACTAACGATGTAGCGGAAGAAGATATTCTTGAGAACATGGATTATGAAAAAAGAGAAGGCTGGCCAACTCAACAACTCGCTAGTTTCTTATCAAGTGAAAGAGTGAATGAAACCGTTCCAGCCTTAACAAATATCGAAAATACTTATTATCATGAAAATAATGACGCTAATAATAAGTACTTCAGTATTGTTATCCCCGGTTCTGATCGCGAAGCAGATTATAAAGCAATACTTGAAGGAGCTGGCTACACTTATAATAAAGTTGGTTGGACACATATTGCGGTAAATAGTGAAGAAACAATTAATATTGCCTTCCAGTACATGCAAGATCACCCAGTTCTTGATTACGCTATGTTAATTGTTGTTACGGCGCTTAAAGCTAATTCATTTCGCTTTGATAAGCTTGAAAATGATATAGGATGGCCAGACGATCAACTTGAAACTTTCTTAAGTAAATATGGTATTACCGAAACAGTTCCTAGTCTTACTGGTGGTACCTTTTTCGCGGAATTAACCGAGCGCAATGAATTTATTGTTTGTGCACCTGGTGTTGATTTTGCTGATAACTATTTAGGTAGTCTTGAAAATGAAGGCTATACTGTAACTGATTCAAATGCTATTAGTGCCTCAGGCAAGGTGCGAATTAATGTGACCGCTAACGATTATCCGTTCTTCTTTTTTGATGCGACAAAAATTGTGATAAAACCTGTGGTCTAAAACTAAAGTTATTCTTATTAAAAAGCGACCGTTATCGACTAGCGGTCGTTTTTTATATTTTATTATTTTACTACTCTAGACTAACTTGTCCAATTAGCCCGTTTTTAAATTCATTTAAGATTAATATTTCGGTGCGGTCACTAACATCAAAGTCTTCACCAATGATTCCACGTCTAGTAGCAATAGCATTAATTACAGTATGATAATTACTATCTTCTTTAATATCAATATCGTAAAAAGTTACCATTTCTTCAAAGTAATGTGTTTTTAAATAATTAACTAAATACTCTGCCATCGTATGTGTTGGTAAAATTTCTTGTCTAATTGTACCAATGAGCGCGAGTTTCATGCTCGTGTCTTCTTCATCATAATTAGGTGCTAAAATTCCCGGCGTATCAATCAGCGCAATTTCTTCACTCACTCTAATATACTGATTAGCGCGAGTATGCCCTGGTTTATTTTGCACACTTGCGGCTTTTCGCCCCGCTAGTTTATTAATAAGCGTTGATTTACCAACATTAGGAATACCGACAATCATCACCGCTAAAGGTCGTGGTTTTAATCCTCGGCGGACATCGCGGTCAATTATTGGTTGCCCAATTTCTTTAATTTTCTCTAGTATTTGACGCACAAATTTTCGTTCATTTAAATTGCCCGCTAAAACATTTAATTTTTCTGTATGTTTACTCACTCTTTTTGGATCAGCTAAGTCAGCTTTAGTTAATACATAGAGATTAGGTTTTCGTTCAATAATTGAAGTTAAGTACGTGGCGCGGCTACTATGCGGAATTCTGGCATCGCCTAGTTCCACAATAATATCGACCATCTTTAGTGTTTCAAGCAGTTTACGTGTCGCCTTTTGCATGTGGCCTGGGAACCAACCGATTTGTTTACTCATTAGTAGTACCGCCATTTCCACAGCACATAATAATGCTGACCAATAAATTTAACTTTACCTGTTTCACTAATTTGCACACTTTCAGTATAACCTTGAATTACCACCAATTTGCCGCTGATATTGTCAAAATGAACAGGTCCAATCGCCCGTGAATCACTTGAATTTGCGCGGTTATCACCCATTAAATAATAGGAATTTTCTTCTAATGTTAATGGATCTTTAAGTCCGTTTTCATATTTTGGCGTACTATCATTTAAATATGTTGCGGTTGTATAACGATTACTTGTTGATAAGTAAGGCTCATCAAGTTTAAAATTCTCCGTTGCTTCAGGTAGTGTAATATAAACTTCGTCCCCTGTTGGATTATCTATAATTTGAATTGTTTCTAGTGGTAAAGCAATGACACGTTTAATAATATTGATGCTATTACGACGAAATACAACGATATCACCGCGTTTAATATTGTTCCGCGCTTTTGGTCTTTCATCCATTAAACCAAACTCAAAATAGCGTTGATGAAAGTCATTTAGTGTTGGTTGCATACTTGGCCCGTCAACATAAACTGGCGTGTATGTTAAATCAACATAAGTCACAAAAATAGAAACGACGATTGCAACGACTAGTAAAATGGTCCACGCTACACTAAGTGCTCTCCGTAGTCGCGGCTTATTTTTACGATTTATTTCTTCAGCAGTTATTTCTTCGTTAACAAGTATTTCTTCTTTGACCATACAATTATTATATAACGAAATGTACATCAAATGTACATTTTGCTACTTATTTCCGCTCATAATACGTAATTTAGTGTGAAAAAAAGCCAGTTTCCTGGCTTTCATTCTTGCGTCGTTGTAACTTATTTCTTCTCTTTAATCCGGGCTTTACGACCAGATAATTTACGAATGTAGTAAATTTTGTTCCGACGGACATGCCCACGACGGAGTACTTCAATACTATCAATGACTGGTGAATGGGTGAAGAAAACACGCTCAACACCAATACCACTTGACATCTTGCGGACTGTGAATGTGTGGTTAACGCCTGCCCCTTGCATAGCAATGACCACGCCTTCAAAAAATTGAATCCGTTCTTTATCGCCTTCACGAATTTTAACAGCGATTTTAACAGTATCACCACTAGTGAATTCGGGAAGATCGGTACGAAGTTGAGAAGCGTTAATTTCATTAACTAAATTTTTATTCATGAACAACTCGCTCCTTCCTGCAATATTTTTTTCGTGTTCTTACCTTTTGGCAGCGGACCACAGCGACTTTGCGCTCCATTAATATACCAAAAGACTACTCTTATGTAAAGAGTAATCACTAAAATAATTTAAAAAGCCCACTCGTTCTTAAAGTGGGCTCTAACTATTCATTAAACTACTGTTTAAACAAAAGCTTTAAGGATAAAGTAGATAACAAAGACACCTGCCACTACATACATTGGTATTTTTACTTCCTTACCGCGTCTACTGACTAGCATCATAATGACGTACACAATAAGCCCTAACCCTAACCCATCACTAATTGAATAAGTAAGTAAAATAAGCATAATCGTAAAGAAAGCGGTAAAACCAATAATGCGGTCTTCAAAATTCACATCTTTTAAGTTGCCAACAAAGATTAAGCCGCCAACGGTGATAAGCGCCATGCTTGTCACTGCTGGTTCGGTAAAGATATAAAAGATTGGATAAATAAAAGCACTAAGTAAGAACATAAAGCCAGCAACAACTGCCGCTAACCCAGTTTTAGCCCCCATTTCAACAGCAATCCCGCTTTCGGAAAAGGAAGTTACAGTACTTGTCCCAAGTGGCGCGCAAATAACCGCACCAAAAGCATCAGCGGCCACTACTTTATGGCCACCAACCATTTTACCGTCAGCATCAATAATTCCCGCACCACGGCCAATTGCTAAAATTGTTGCCGTCGTATCAAAGAGATTAACGAGTATAAGTGAAAAGATAAAAGCGTATGTTGACGGATTACTTAAAGCTGTGCCCCATGTTTCTTTATCAAAAATCTTGAAGACGACTTTTTCAAAGCCTTGGCCACCCCATGAAGCAGGGTCAGTAAACATATTTTTAATGTTTGTAAAATGGAAGGCAATGGGACGTCCAGTTTCAGTTACTTCAGGTAACGAAAAAATATTCCACACTGCCACAGAAACAACAACAACAATCACCATCGCAATTGGGATTGCGAGCTGATTTAAGCGTTTATTGCGGGAAAACATGAAGATAACAACAAGTAAAACACCAAATAAAGATAATAACACCATTGGATTGCGTAAGTTTCCAAGTGACACTAAAGTTGCGGGACTAGCAACAATAAAACCACTGCTTTTAAAGCCGACAAAAGCAATAAAAGCACCTAGTCCTGCACTAATAATATATTTGATGTCATTAGGAATTGCATCAATCATCATCTTGCGTAATGGGGAAAGACTAATCGCGGCAAAAACGATACCCGCAAAGAACATCACTAGTAAGGCGGCTTGCCAAGAACCTAAAGCACCATAAACCACGTAAGCTAAGTAAGCGTTAACCCCCATCCCTGCACTTAGGACGATTGGAAAATTACCATAAAGCCCCATCACAAGACTAACAATCGCACTAACGATTGCAGTGGCAACAAAGACCCCGCTCGCGTCCATACCCATGTCACTTAAGATACCAGCGTTTGTTGGGAGAATATAAATCATCGCTAAAAAGGTGACTAATCCTCCTAAAATTTCACTTGTTAAGTTTGCTTTTCTTGCTTCAAACTTGAACAGCTTATTTAGTAGATTTTTCATAAATCACTCCTTGTTTTTCATTATTACTATTTTAGTCAATTTTAACAAAAATAAAAGCCATACATAATAATTTAACTGATGTTAAGTAAAATTGCTTGACTATATAATTAGATGCGCTAAACTTATGACGATATCAAAAGGAGGATTATTTATATGGCAGTTAAAATTAGATTAACACGTGTTGGCCGCACTCATGATCCACACTACCGGATTGTTGCCGCTGATAGTCGTTATGCCCGTGATGGCCGCATTATTGAACAAATTGGACATTATGATCCAAAACAAGACTTCAAAGCCGCCATTATCGATCGTGAATTAGCGCTTAAATGGTTAGGAAATGGGGCGCAACCAAGCGCAACCGTTAAAGCTTTATTTCGTGCACAAGGCATTAACGAAGAATTTTTAAAATCCAAAAAGTCAGGTAAATAATTATGCGTGACTATGAAGCATTAGTGCGCACGATTATTTCCCCATTAGTGAAAAACGAACAAGCCTTGCTTATTCGTCAAACTAACGAAGGCAATCGTATCATTGTTAACATTTTTGCGGAAAGTGATGACATTGCTGTCTTAATTGGGCGGCGCGGTGTTATCGCTAATGCCTTACGTGAAGTGGTGTCTGTTGCCGGTAAACTTGACGAAGAGCATGTCTTCTTACGTTTTGAAGCACTAGACGAAAATAAATAACTCTCACTCGAGAGTTTTTTTAAATTGATATAATGAAATTATGAACAGAGATTATTTAAAAATTGGTTATATTGTTGAAACACATGCACTAAAGGGTGCACTTAAAATTAAACCCACGACTTCTTTTATTGGAGAACGTTTTGAAGTTGGTAATAAAGTATTAGTGAAGAATAATACTACTTCTAACATCGAAACATTAACAATTCAGAGTGTTCGTGAACAAAAAGGATTATTAATTGTTAGCTTTGCAGAAATTGATGACATAAGCATTGCAGAAAATTATTTAAAGGGATTTTTGTTCATCAATAAAAAAGGTGTCACCCTTGAAGAAGGTTACTTTTTCTTTGATGACCTTTTAGGAATGAAAGTTATTTTAGAAGATAAAACGCTTATCGGCAAAGTTATTGAAATACTTGAATACGCTGCTTATCACACATTAAGAGTAGAAAGGGAAGACGGTAGTAATATTCTAATTCCGTATATCGAAGAATTCATCATTTCCACTGATTTAGCGAGCAAAACAATAGTATTTCGGCCAATTGAGGGTATGTTATGAAGATTACAATATTAACATTATTTCCCGAAATGTTTACGAATTTTCTTGAAACATCAATTATCAAAAAAGCTAGACTTCAAGGCCATGTAACTTTTGATATTATTAATATTCGTGACTTCGCGGATAATAAATGGAATCGGGTTGATACTCCACCTGTTGGTGGCGGAGCAGGGATGATTCTCCAAGCTGAACCAATTGTGAAAGCACTCGAAAGTGTTGACCCTGGTCATAAAATGCTCCTATCCCCACGCGGCAATGTACTCACTAATATGAAAGCAACAGCGCTTAGCCAAAAAGAACATTTAATCTTTGTCTGTGGCCATTACGAAGGTATTGATGAAAGAGTAAATCACTTCATCGATGAAGAAATATCAATCGGGGATTATATCTTAACGGGCGGTGAACTTGGGGCGATGGTCATTAGTGACGCTGTTATTCGCTTACTTGATGAAGTAATTAGCACCGAAAGTTTAGATGTTGAAAGCTTTGATTATCATTTACTTGAATATCCGCAATATACAGAACCATATGACTTTAGAGGTTATACTGTTCCCACTATTTTGTATTCTGGTAATCACGCGGCGATTCGTAAATGGAGACTAAAAGAAAGCTTACGCATCACCCGCGAAAGACGCCCTGATTTATTTAAAAAGATTACAAAAGATAACGAAATTAAAAAACTGCTTAAAGAAATTGATGACGATGTTATTGGTGAATGGGAAAAAGACGCTATTGAAAAAGGATCACGCTTCACGAAAAACAAAACTTAGTAAAAAAGAAAACTTTATAAAAGAGATAATTTATAAATTTACAAAATAGGTATTAATACTTTTGAAAAACACGGAATAAAACCTCTGAAAAATCCGGAATAAATGCCTGTAATAAATTTGCAGTAAAATAGCGGTAAAAAATATAGGTTTTCGTCCCACTATTTTTTTCTTTAATCAAAAGTTAATTGTCTAAACGATTATTTATTTAATTATGTAAACTATGGCAACACATGCTAGCAAATTATAAAAATTAGGAATCAAACGATGTCTTTCGTAACTCTATGAGATGGAAGGATACTATTGAGTTTTTAGGTTTATGGGAGACGCTTAATAATACTAGTTTTAACCCCGTCGAATTCGATGGGTTTAGAAGAAAGGTAGGAAGTAATGCCTTTGCTTCATCTCCTAAAAAATAGATAATATGATTGATAGTAAAAAGGTTTACGGAAAAGTTTACGATTATCTATTTACAAGGTTGACGTTAAGGTTTATAATATAGCCATGAACAAAGAAAAACTACATGCAATTTTAGCAAAGCAATTTAATGAAAAATACTATACCGCGCAAGAGTTACAATATGGTAATGAAGCTGGTACTTATATTTCACCATTTGAATATAAGCAATTAATTGAATATAAAGAATCGATAGCCTCATTAGAGGACGGACTAATTTCTTTATTACCGCTACCAGCGTTTAATTCTAAGTGTTTATATTACTGTTTCGGGAATGATTTAAAGACATTATTAAATGACTTTATTTTCCTAGCCAATGAAGTTCAAGAATTGTCAAATCGTTTTTCGAGAGACTTTATTGAATCGCGGATCTATTCAGAAATTGAAGGATCATTAAACGTCGAAAATGTACCCACTACGCGCAAAAGATTAAAAGAACTTTTAGAAAATAATGCACCAGTTAAAGATAAAAATGACATCATCATCAAAAATATGAAGGCCGGTATTGATTTTGTACACGAATTAAGAGAATTTAATAAAGAGAATTTGTTTAAACTTTACACTTTATTAAGTAAAAACACTTTAGATGAAGAAGATAAATTACGGCCTGGCGATTATTACCGTCATGACTCCGTCGAAATATCGCGCTATCATGGGTGTCCCTATGAGCAAATCGAGCCATCGATGAATGCTTTATTTACTTATGTTAATGAGACACTAAATAGTAAAGATAAAAATAATGTCTTTTTGTTACCGCATTTTTGCCATTATTACATCCTTTATATTCACCCTTATTTTGATTATAATGGGCGCACAGCACGGATGGTCTCATACTGGGTATATTTATTAAGTGGCGCTAATCTTTTTCCCCCTATTATTTCTGAAGCAATTAATCAAACTAAAAGTGAATACTACAGAGCAATTGAATTAACTCGAGATTCACATAACGATTTGACTTACTTTTTAAAATATCTTCTTAGTATTTCGCTTGACTATATTATTTGCTATCAGAATTTAAAACATATAACGCAAGTAACTAAAAACACTGGTAATATTCTTACATCAACTGAGCTTAACTATATTAAAAAAATCTTAATTTCTTATAAAGGTGTCTTTACACACGCTGATTTTTTAAAGATGATCAATGTCTCGATGACAAAACAAGGTGCGCTTAAAACTTTAAATAAATTTATTGATTATGGTGTTTTAAAAGAAGTTAAATCATCATCTAAAACTAAACTATTCGATATCAATAAGAAAAACATTCCGTTTGCGCTAAAAAACTTCGGGTATAAAGGTAATTATTTTTTCTAAATCGTCATCGATATTAATAAGCATTTTTATATTTACGCATAATACGTATTATTCAGTTAAGCTTTTTTTATTAGTGGCGCGTATTAATCTCATTATAAATAACATTAATTAAAATGAATGAATTAGACATCGTTAAATTAATAAAACCTTTAAAAGATTTGAAAGTAAGATGTCAGGAAACTATTGTACTTAAATATTCCGCAAATGATTTTGAAGTAGATTTTGTTGATGAAAATGAAAAGCGTATTTTCTTACCTTCCCATCCCTGGGAATCCTGGCGGCATTGGTCCGCCTTTTTTATATCCTTTCATCTGTTTTATCATTTGTTTCATTTGTTCATATTTCTTAATTACTTTATTAATTTCTTGATTACTAGTGCCACTGCCTTTAGCGATTCTTACTTTACGGCTATTACGCAAAATAGCAGGATTACTTCTCTCTTCAGGTGTCATTGAATTAATAATAACTTCAAATAGTTTCATTTCGCGTTCGGCGAGTTCTTGTTGTTCAGGGGTAATTTTAGGCATTCCTGGGATTAATTTTAAAATCCCCCCGAGTTTTCCTAATTTTTGCACTTGTTTCATTTGTTCAAGCATATCATTTAAGTCAAACTCGCCTTCCATAATCTTGCGCGTTGTTTTTTTCACTGTCTTTTCATCAAGTTGTTGCTGTGCTTTTTCAACGAGCGTTAAAACATCCCCCATCCCAAGGATACGGTCCGCCATCCGGTCGGGATAAAAAATATCTAAATCTTCAAGCGTTTCACCAACACCAGCAAATTTAATTGGCACACCAGTTAAATGTTTAATTGATAAAGCCGCTCCACCACGGGCGTCGCTATCAAGTTTCGACATAATGGCTCCAGTAAGACCTAACTTCTCATTAAAGGATAAAGCAGTATTTACCGCGTCTTGCCCGCTCATGGCGTCAACAAGTAATAAGATTTCCGTTGGTGTCACTGCTTCTTTCATCAGCTTTAATTCAGTCATTAATGTTTCATCAATTGTTAAGCGCCCGGCTGTGTCAATAATTAAGACATCGTATCGATCATCATATGCTTTCTTCTTTGCGGCCTTCGCAATTTCAACAGGACTAACTTTATCACCTAAATTAACAATATCAACGCCAACTTGTTTCGCAAGTGTATCAAGTTGATCAATCGCGGCAGGACGATAAACGTCAGCAGCGGCAAGTAACACGCTTTTATTCATTTTCTTTTTAAAATGCAGCGCTAACTTACCAGCGGTCGTTGTCTTACCAGTCCCCTGGAGACCAACAAGCATAATAATTGTTGGTTTATTGTTTTCAAAAATTAGTTCAGTATCAGTGCTCCCTAAAAGTTCCACTAATTCATCGTTAACAATCTTCACGACCATTTGACCGGGGTTAAGTGTGTCATAGACTTTCGTCCCCAGTGCTTTTTCTTTAATATTATTCACAAATTCTTTGACAACTTTAAAATTAACGTCCGCTTCAAATAGGGCAATCCGTACTTCTTGGAGCATCTCATCCATATTTTTTTCAGTGAGACGCGATTGACCACGGACTTTTTTCAGAATTTTACTAAATCGTTCGGTTAATGATTCAAATGCCATCATCTTCCTCCTTACTTAAGAGTTCTTTGACTTCTTTTAATGTTGAAGTGTTTTTAATTTCCTCGTGCAGTGCTTTAACTTTTTGGCGGTAAGCGTAATGCCCAACAATACTTTCTAAATTTTCTAAATGCCTCGTTGATACTTTAAGCGCATCACTTACCGCAGCTTTAGTGATATTTAATTCTTCCGCGATTTCTTGCACACCAAGATTGTATTTATAGTAATCTTCCATAATCTTTAGTTGCCGCTCAGTGAGCGTTTTACCGTAAATTAGTAATAACTCATTGATATACATATATTCTTTTAATTCGTCCATTTTTATCACCAAGGCCACAGTAATGAAATTATAAAGATAATCGCAAAATTAATTAAAAAGGTACGGAGCACAAAACTGTGAAAGAATTGTGAGCGCCATTTATCTCTTCCCATATATCTAAATTGCCGAATGGCAAAGATAAGACTTACAATAAAACTACCAATGATAATAATTAAAATATCGGCGAATAAATAATTTGAAGGGTTAAGGGAATATACGGCAAAGCGTACACCCACAAAGACTAGAAAAGACACCACTAAACTAAGTATTGAAATAACAACCATTATTCGTCCTCCCCCAAGCATAAGCCATATAAATATTTTTCTAAATCAAATTCATCTAAGTCTTCCATTTTTTCGCCTAATCCAATAAAGCGCACTGGCACACCAATTTCATCTCTAATCGCTAGAATTATTCCGCCCTTACTTGTGCCATCCATCTTTGTAATTACTACACCAGTAAGACCTGTTGCTTCGGCAAAAGCTTTAGCTTGCAGCACTCCGTTTTGCCCAGTTGTGGCATCAATAATTAAGAATACTTCATGCGGTGCATTTTCTATTTCTTTACCAATTACCCGACGAATCTTGCTTAATTCCGCCATTAAGTTCACTTTTGTTTGTAAGCGGCCCGCAGTGTCAACAATAATTAAATCAGCGTTTATTTTTTTGCCTTCTGCAATCCCGTCATAAGCGACGCTTGCGGGGTCAGCGTTAGGTCTTCCCGTCACAATTGGCACATCAAGCCGCTTTGCCCATACTTCAAGTTGGGCGACCGCCCCAGCACGGAATGTATCGCCTGCTACTAGTAAAACCTTTTTACCCGCTTTTTTATAGCGATGCGCTAGTTTAGCAATTGATGTTGTTTTCCCACTGCCATTAACGCCCACTACAAGTAATACGGTTGGACCATCTTCTACAAACTGAATTTCGTTGACAATATCTTCCCCTTGCTTTAAGTAGCCAATAAACATCTTATCAACTAAGAGATCATTAATTGCCTCAGGATTAGTTAAGTTATTGAGTAATGCTTCCGCTTTTGTTGCTTCAATAATTTCGTAAGTTAAAGTAACACCAACATCAGCGCCAATTAAAATTTCAAGTAAATGTTCATAATATTCTTCGGTTACTTTCTCATAGCGCTTCGCTAGACGTTTAAGTTTACTAGAAAAATTAGCCTTGCTTTTTTCTAAACCAACAACATATTTATCGGTCGTTTCGTTTTTCTTTCCGCTAAATTTCTTTTTTAAAAATGAAATTAATCCCATTTTAACGCGCCACCTTTTCTAATGCATTCTTGGCCGCATTTTGTTCGGCCTCTTTACTGTTTGCACCGTAACCATAGCCAAGAATAATCCCGTCATAGGTCACTGTTGAAATAAAGGCTTCTTCTTTATTATCGTAACCAGAAGGTTCAGTAATATATTGCGGTAATCCTCTTTTATCAGCCTGCATAAATTCTTGCAGTGTGCTAATGTAATCAAAAATTTGATTAAAGTCATATTTTTCAATTGCAGTGCCTAATAGTCTTAAAATAAAGTCTTCCGTTACTTTTAACCCTTGATCAAGATACATTGCCCCAATTAATGCTTCAAAGACATCTTCAAAATATTTATCATTACTATATAAATCTTGCGCTGTAATTGATTTACCTGTTCTAATATAGCGCTCTAATTCTAATTTGCGTCCTAAACTAGCAAGCGTTTGCGTGCGCACAAAGTTTTTACGCATATTTGTTAATTCACCTTGTTTTTTATCAGGATGACTTTTATAAATCGCACTAGCAATCAGCATATTTAAAACCGCGTCACCTAAAAATTCAAGCCTTTCATAGTCATGAGCGGCTTTATCTTTTGTTTTATAACTAGAATGCGTTAACGCTTCTTCAAATAGCGCCGCGTTTTGTGGCGTAATCCCTAATTTACGAAAAAGACTATTTAGTTTCGACATTTTGTAACCCTTCACGTACTTTATGCACAATGTCGGCTTTGGCCATCTTATAACCAACAAGGATGGCGCTATAAAAGCCACGCGGATCACTATTACCATGCGCTTTAACAACAACGTTATTAACACCAATTAAAATCGCCCCACCGGTATTTTTATAATCAAAGGTTTCCGCCATATTTTTAAAACCTTTTCTGGCAAATAAGTACCCTAATTTAGAAAATAAGTTCCGTTTAAAAGCGCCTTTTACACTATCCATTAATACTTTAGCGGTCCCTTCAATTGATTTAAGTAACACGTTCCCAGTAAAGCCATCCGCAACGACAACATCAGCCTCACCATTTAACGCATCCCGCGCTTCCATTTGGCCCATAAAATAAGGCAACGCTTTTTCTTTACAGAGTTTAAAAGCTTCAAGCACTAGGGGTGAACCTTTCGTGTCTTCAGTGCCGTTACTTAATAAATATGTTTTCGGTTCTTCTACTCCAAACACCGCTTTAGCGTATTGTTGCCCCATTAAGGCAAATTGATATAAGTGACTTGCGGTATTTTCATTACTCGCGCCAATATCAAGAATCGCAACTTGTTTGCCTTTCACTTTCGTTGGGAAGGGAGCTAAAATGGCTGCCCGTTCCACGCCTTCAATTAATTTAAGTTTTAGCGTCGCCGCACTTAAATAAGGGCCTGTCCCACCTGCACTAATAAGCGCATCAGCCTTTGCTTCTAAGACCGTATTAATTGCTTTTAAGAGCGAACTTTCTTTTGCACGTAAGACTTCAAGTGGTGTCGCATCAATTTTAACAACATCGCGCGCATCAACAATCGTTGCGTAATCCGCGACTGGCGCTAGGTCTTCTTTGCGACCAACAGCAAAAAGTTCAACTTCAGGATAATCTTTTTTAAATTGGATCAGCGCTGGAATTGTGCTTTCAAATCCGTAATCGCCACCCATCATTTCTATTACAAGTTTCATCGTCGTTATCTCCTCATTAAAAATAACCAAAGTTATTTTACCATAATCACCCTTTTATATAAACTAAGCCGTTTAAAGCTCTACACTTTCAACTTTAACATTTTTTTCAAGTCTTGAAAGTGAAATCAAAAGTAATATTTATAATGACAATAAAATATCGTCTTTTCTTGCTTTTAGTTTTAAAACAAAAAGTGGTAAAAATCCTATTGACTAAAAGTGATGTTCTTGCACAAATAGGCAATAGCAACTTAAATTATTCTTTAGTTAGAGATTCATTAATAAGCTTTAAAAGCGGAAAATAATGCGGATTTGTCGGGTTATTAATAACTTCTAAGGCATCTTCTTTAATCTTAGTAATTAGTTTTAAATCTTTAATAACATTAATATACATAAAGCCAGGCATCCCGCTTTGTTTCTCACCCGTTAATTCACCTGGACCACGGAGTGTGAGATCTAACTCCGCTATTTTGAAGCCATTATCTTCTCTCGCAAATTCTTCAAGTTTATAATTGTCTTCTTCATCACTCACTAAACAAAGTGTCGCACTTTTCCCATCACGTCCAATCCTGCCCCGGAGTTGATGTAAGGAACTAAGCCCAAAACTATGCGGTTCGTAAATTATCATGAGCCCTGCACTTTTAACATCAATCCCAACTTCCACAACTGTCGTTGACACTAAGATTGGTGTTACGCCACTTTTGAAGTTTAAGAGCGCCGCATCTTTTTCTTCGCTTGTAAGTTGACCGTGAAGGACCCCGACTAAATGAGGGTAGCGCGCCGAAAAACGCTCGTAAAGCGTTAAAACGTTAGTTTTATCGCCAAAACTAATCTTGGGAGCGATGATATAAACTTGTCTACCTTCTGCGAGTGTCTTTTCAATAAGCGGTATCACATTTTTAGGAGCGCTACTTGTAATAATGGTATTAACTTGCCGCCCAGTATGTGGGAAACTTTCAATTGTCGAAATGTCCATATCGCCATAAATTACATTGGCTAGCGTGCGCGGAATTGGTGTAGCGCTAAGTAAGAGTAAATCAGCCTTTTCACCTTTATTTAAAAGCATATTCCGCTGATTAACGCCGAATTTATGTTGTTCATCAATTACCACAAGTTCAAGTTTAGGATAAAGGACATCTTCACTAAATAAAGCGTGGGTGCCAACAATAATATCAACTTCGCCTTGTTGGATGTCTTCTTTTAATTTAGTTTTGACGCTTGGTGCTAAAGCACCAATTAATAATTCTATTCGGAGTCCAAAATCTTTAAAGAATGTAAGTAGCGTTTCATAATGCTGTTTCGCTAGACTTTCCGTTGGCGCGAGTAAGACACCTTGGGCACCACGCAAATAATTAATATAAAGCGCGACAAAACTCACAACGGTTTTACCACTACCGACGTCGCCTTGTAGTAAGCGATACATCAGTGTTTCTTTATTCATGTCATACCCTATTTCACGCACAGCGGTAAGTTGATCTTTCGTTAATTTAAAGGGGAGCCTTTTAACAAATTCATTTGCCGCTTTTAAATCCACAATTGTTTTCTTCGAATTTATTAATTCACTATTCGCCCGCTTAATTAGTAAAAGCTTAATAAAATAGTCTAATCCTTCTTCATACTTTAGTGCCCTCAGTCCATCAAAGACATCATTTAAATCACGCGGTTTATGGACACGTTTTAAGGCATCATTTAGTGAAATTAAGCCGTTTTTGTCAGCTAAAGGACGCGGAACACGCGAAGTAACGCTTTCCATTTTAAGTGCTTTTTGCACGATTTTAATAAACTCATGATTCCCAACTTCACTTGGTAAAGAATAGAGTGGACTAAACTGTTCCTCAGTGCTTAACACTCGCGGAAATAGTTTAATAACTGTTAATTCTAAAAACCGTAAATTAATCGTGCCATAAACTGTGATTATATTACCTACTTTAACTGCGTTTAATATATAGCGTTGATTGTAGGCAACAATTTTATAATTGGCGCCAAGTTCACTAACAGCGGTGAAGCGAATAATTGCTACTTTCTGCGGCTTAATTAAAACGGGCGCACTTGTTACTTTTAATTTAAGTGTCACTTTTTCATTAGTGTTCATCTTAAATTCATCCGTGTAGGACATATCTAAATAACGGCGCGGTAAATGAAAAATGACATCCCTAAATGTGTGGATGTCATATTTTGCTAGTGCATTAATAATTCGTGATGAATTACTGATTTTAGCCATCGCTACCTCTACTCGAGACCGACGATAAATGAATATACCGGTTGACCACCATTAACTAATTCAAAGTCAACTGCCGAATATTTTTCTTCTAATTCCGCAAGTAATTCTTCCGCGGCTTCTGCTTCAACATCTTCCCCATAAATTATCGTCACAATTGCGGTTAAGTCATCAATCATCCCCGCAAGCAGTTCACGGAGCGCATCAAATTTATCAGGCAAGGAACAAAGAATCTTTTTACCTTGTAAGCCCATATAATAATCTTTTTTAACTTCAACACCATCAATTGATGTATCTTTAATCGCAAATGTAATTTGTCCAGTTTCGACAGCATCTAGTGCTTCAGTCATTATTTCAACGTTATTTTCAGTGTCAACTTCAGGGTTAAAGTTCATTGCCGCTACTAAACCTTGGGGAATCGTTTTACTTGGAATGACTTGAACATTAACGACACCTTCTTCATTAGTGACGTCGGCAGCTTGGCTTGCTGCTAAAATGATGTTGCCGTTATTTGGCAGAATGAAAACGGTCTTAGCGTGCACTTTTTTAATCGCCGCTAAAAAGTCTTCAGTGGACGGATTCATCGTTTGTCCGCCTTTTACAACGTAATCAACCCGATATTCTTTAAATAAATCACTTAGTCCTTCACCGCTAGCAACAGCAATGAGACCATATTCCTTCATTGCCATGCTTGCACTAGTCACTTGTGGATTAGTGTTAAAGTAGTCTTGACCATGATCACTTAAGTGCGTATGTTGCTCCGTCATATTTTCGATTTTTAAGGTCACAAATTCCCCAAATTGTTGGGCGTAATTTAGTGTAGTTCCTGGTCTTAAGGTGTGAATATGTACTTTTAAGATATCTTCATCGCGGACCATCACAATCGAATCACCTTGTGAATTTAAGACACCAGCGAAACGTTTTTCATTAAATGTCTTCTTTACTTCTTCACCAGCGCCAATCCGTAAGATAAATTCCGTACAGTAACCGTATTCTTCTTCACCTGTAATCTTCGCGCCCGCCATTTCGTATTGCGGTGCAACAACTTCCGTCGCGGTTGCACTTTCTTTTTGGATAATGCCAGTGGTAATTGCGGCAAGCATTCCTTCTAAAATGGCGACAACACCAGCCCCACCACTATCGACGACACCAACTTCTTTTAAGACTGGGAGTAAATCAGGGGTGCGTTCAAGACTAGCTTTGGCTTCCGCGACCATGACTTCAAGTGCTTTAACAATTGACCAATCAGGTTGCGCCTTTTCATTTAATACTTCCGCGGCTTCACGAATAACTGTGAGCATTGTACCTTCAACAGGACGCATCACCGCTTTATAAGCGACATCTTTACCGACTAACATCGCTTCGCCGAGGTCAACAGCGTTCATTGTTTCTTTACCTTCGAGTCCATTAGCGAACCCACGGAAAATTTGACTTGTAATCACGCCACTATTACCGCGCGCGCCCATTAAGAGCCCTTTACTAAAGGCACGGGCAATCCGATAGACATTCGTATCATTTAAGTTTGATATTTCTTTCGCCCCACTAGAGACGGTTAAATTCATGTTAAGTCCTGTATCGCCATCCGGCACAGGGAAAACGTTCAAAGCATCAATCGCCGGGTAATTATTATATAAGTGGTTTGCCCCGGAGATGAACATTTCCTTCAAAGTAATTCCATTAATTTCTTTCATTCCACAAACTCCTCTTTAGCGTTCCTCAACGCCGACAATATAGATATTAATTGCTTTAAATTTAATGTCAAAAGTCTTCTCTAACGAATATTTGACTTGGTCTTGCACAGACGTAATAATTTCGGTCAGTTTTAATCCGTACATCACATTTAAATATAAGGAAACATGCCAGCTGCCGCTTATTTTTTTAACAACGACACCAGGCTCTGGATCAACATTAAAAAGTTCACGAAGTCGTGACTTCGGTGGTTGATTAGCAATCCCAATTACGCCATAACACGACGTCGCCGCATCAATGGCCGCGCTAGCGATTGCTTCTTCACTAATCGTAATTCCGCCAAATGGAGTTTTGTTTTTTGTTTCCATAATAGTTGTTACGAGGCTTTCGAAAAAGGATATGAGGTTTGCCTCGTAGTGATATTATACTATAACATGAACGTTCACTCAACAAAATCGGCTAATCGGAAGTGCTTTTTTGTTACATTTAGTTATATTTACTGCATAAATATAACAACTTTAAATGAACGAATAGTGTAATTGTTTACGTATCTTCACTACTTTATCCGCATAAGGGCATAAAAAAACCTGGCAACTTGCTACTCTCCCCTAATGGGTACCATCGCCGATGCAGTGCTTAACTTCTGTGTTCGAGATGGGAACAGGTGTGTCCACTGCGCTATCGTCACCAGGCCAGAGATTACT
>MWEF01000005.1 GCA_002070905.1 Tenericutes bacterium ADurb.Bin087
TGTGTTCAAGTGACCAAAGCTATTAAATGCAGCGTGGAATTTAAAAAAAGTGTCCACGTTCTATTTAATTGAGCCTAATTAAAAAACACCAGCGGTTACTTATAACTTAAGTTTGTGCTGGTGTTTTTATTTTATTTAAGGACGGGTAATTTTAAATTTTCATTTCCAGGAAGAATGACTACTTTTTCATATGCTTCGGTAAAAAGCGCAATCTCTTCTTCTTTACGGAAATCATTTAATCGCGCGCGCAGCGCTTTTGGTGCACGACTTAAAACAAAAGCACATTCGCTTTGGCTCTTGGTAACTAAACCACTATAAAGTAAATAAACACGCATTGTTTCAATCGTTAAGTCATTACTAATAAATTTACGATCCGCAGCGGTTAATTCATCAAACCAGTAGGCAGAAGATGCTTCGCTTGCTTTCGTTAATAAATAGATGTATAGTTTTTGCGCTCTAATTCGCGCAATAAATTCATGTTCAACTTTGCTTGCGTTCTTTTCTAAATCATCAATCAGCGCTAAAGCGTCGTTCCATGCTTTTTCATCAATTAATTGATATAAGCGATATAAGCTAAGCCGGGCGGTCATTGTTGTCACTTCATCAAACTCTTTAATATCTGTTACTTTTTCATTGTTATAAACGAGTGACTCAATTCTAATTAATTCGTTATATGCTTCAACGTTCACTTTTTTACCTAAAAGAACGATGTAATAACCATCTGTGAAGTTATCAAGTTTAAAAGGCATAATGTTATACACAAGGAGCATCGCACCAATACCTGCGACGATTAATACTTGGTGGTGTATTGGTTGATTATTCTTTGTTAATAAGAAGATCACAATGGCAATTACAAATTCTAAAAGCACCATAATTGTTGGGCCAAATAAATAGAGCCGCGGTTTTGTTTTATCGCTTTTAGCGATAATTTTCGTTTCGCCTGTTAATCCTTCATAACGTCTAAAGCCAAACTTCCACCCACTTTTTGTTTTGTAATAAGCAATCCCAAGGATATTTACACTGATGACACTATAGCCACCCAAAAGGGCACCAAAGACATGTCCTAATTCAAATAAAATGACATTAATAATAATGCCCACAAGAATTGTTAATATCGCAAATCCGTATCTTTGTAAATCTGTCACTAAATCAAGAGCGTCAAGCGCCGGTTGAATAATTCGTAGCCCAATAAAAAGGGCAATTATTAACATTACTAAATACACTAATATGCTAAGTAAGTCTTCTTTTTTCATATTTATCCTCCAATAATTTTAAAAACAACTTTCATAGAGTTTGATTATATCATCTTTAGTAAGACTTTTTTGATCGTGATACAACTCTTTCTTCCCGTTTTCAGTCACAATGTCCGCTAAAACGGGAATATCTTCACGTTTAACACCCAAACTTGATAATGTTGTGGTTAACCCTAACCGCATAAATAAATCTTTAAGCGCTAGGATACCGTTTTTTGCGTTCGTATCTATATCTTTATCGTGCAGATGAAATACTACACGTGCAAAACGATCAAGTTTCGCTTTTAATTCTTCAAAATAGACAAAAAGCCAGGCGGGATAAAGCACCGCTAACCCGTGGCCATGGGCAATACTTGGATAAAGTGCGCTAAGTGCATGTTCTAAAGTATGCACCACTAAGTTTGCTTTCTTGCCCATACTCGTTACATCGTTATGACTAAAGGTGCTCGTTAGCATTAAATTCGCCCGCGCTACTTCGTCAAGCGGATTAGCAATTAATGTTTCTGCACATTCACGCAACGTAATGAATATTGCTTCGGCGAAACGGTCCGCAAGCTCAATCCTTTCGCTTTGATTAAAATAACGTTCAAGTGAATGCATAAATGTATCAACAATACCGACCGCTGTTTGATACATCGATAAGCTATATGTTAATTCTGGATTCGTAATAGCAAATATTGGCCGCACTAAATCGGTTCTAAACCCTTGTTTAAAGTTTGTCGCTGAATCACTAATCACACAGCTTGCCGACATTTCACTACCCGCGGAAGCGTGTGTTAAAATCACACCAAGTGGTAATGCTTTCTTTGGTTTAACGCTGCGTCTACTAAAATCTAACGCGTCACCTTCATAATAAAAATTCACCGCTAACGACTTAGCAACGTCAATAACACTACCGCCACCAACCGCTAAAATAAGGTCAACCCCGTATTCTTTAGCGATGGCTTTCGCTTCACGCACGTACTTTACTTCTGGATTCGGTGTTATCCCGCCATAGAGTACATAATCAATCCCTTCGTCATCAAGCGCAGTGGTAACAACTTCTAAAAGTCCGCTTCTAATCGCATATTTTTCACCATAAAGAATAATTACATTCTTTTTACCGTAACGCTTAATAACTGTGCCTGCTTCTTTATGACGGCTATTGCCGAAAATAAGTTCGGTTTGAATCTTTAAATTAAAACTATGCATAACCTCTCCCTTTATAATTAATGGCATCAAGCGGGAAATCGTTAAAGAAGGTCACTAAATTCATCACAAATTCATGTTCGGGGAATAAGTATTCGCCTTCAATCCATGAAATGACACTACTGGCAATGCCTGCACCGTACACTCTCGCCAATAATTTCCGCTCGTTTAATGTTAATTTTTCAAACGGGTCCTTTTTATTAATATAAGTTAAGCACACATTATATAAATAGTTAAACAAAAACTCTCGCACTAAATCTTTTGCCGCGCTTGCTAATGTGTTTTCAATCAGTGCTTCATTATGTTTTACGTAACGAAGTACAATAAAGATTGCTTCTTCTAATTCATCATTAGATGGTTTTTCTATTTCTTCATTTAAAAACACCCACGTTAATAAATCATAAATATTCCGAAAATGATAATAAAAGGTTTGGCGATTAACTTTACAGTCTTGGGTAATATTAATCACACTGATATCGTCAAGCGCTTTACTCGCCATAAACTTTTTCAAAGAAGTGCCTAACCGTGCTTTAGTCTTCATATAACTCCCGACAAATATGTTTAGCAATTGAGGCACCTAATTTAGCGTTATTAATGATTAGGGCTTCGTTTGCTATTTGGCTCTTTCCTTTTGTTAATTCATTTATTCTAGAAAGGAGATATGGTGTTTCTTCCTTTCCTTTAACACCTACTTTTTTCATATCGTCAATTGCTTCGTCAATAACTTTCTCAATGTCTTTATAAGGCATCGCTTCTTCTTTGGGAATTGGATTAACAACTAAGATTCCGCTTTCTAGGCCTAATGCATGACTAGCGTTAATAATGGAAGCAATTTCGCTTGAAGTATCAACACGATACAAAACGTTTAATGAGGGACTTGTTGTGTAAAATACTGGCATTTTGTCGGTTTTATAACCTAAAACAGGGACACCTTTTGTTTCTAAATACTCAAGTGTTTTTTCAATATCTAGAATTGCTTTTGGACCCGCGCACACTACGGCAATATTTGTTCTTGCAAGTTCATCAAGATCACTCGAAATATCAAATGATTCACTAGCGCCGCGGTGCACCCCGCCAACACCACCAGTGACAAACACTTTGATACCAACTTTTGCCGCGATAACCATCGTGGCCGCTACTGTTGTTGCGCCCCACTTCTTTGTCGCCATAGCGTAACCTAAATCGCGACGTGATACTTTAAGGACGTCTTTGCGTTGTCCAAGTTCTTCAATTTCATCTTCATCTAATCCCACAACGACGTCGCCACCAATGATGGCAATTGTTGCAGGAAGTGCCCCGTTAGCGCGGACTATTTCTTCAACTTTAATTGCTATTTCCACGTTTTGCGGATAAGGCATTCCGTGACTTATAATTGTTGATTCAAGCGCTACAACTGGTAAATTGTTTGCTAAAGCATACGCTACTTCTTGACTAATACGTATTTTCATTTATGATTCCCTCCTTAATTTCTTGACAATTTTATTATCTACTAATACGTAAATTATTGTAAGTATTAAATTAATTGGTACTAATATTGCGTAATGAATTGGTTCTAAACTTGCAATATTTATTTCTAAAAAATATTTCTCAGTAAACGTTATACCAACTGTGTTATCAAGGACAACCGCGCCAATTGCTAAAAAGGTTAATATTAAGAACAATGTCAATCGATAACGATTAAATGGTAATGAGTTGCGATATAAAATGACAAACGACAAAAAGGTAATGGTGAGAATAGACATTGTAATCATCTCGACTGATGTGTCGCTAATTGCTGCCCCAAACATCTCACCAAAATTTTTACTGATGTAAAGTAAGAACGCTCCTGCGACCATCAAGAGCCCTGCAGGCACACTACGACTGATGACGTTATCCATAAATGTTCCGCGAACTCTTTCTTTGTTTGGTTGCATTGACAAGAAGAAAGCAGGCATACCAAGTGATAATAATTCCCATAAGTAGAGGTGTTTAGGTTCAAATGGATATCTAATTCCTGATCCTTTTGGTCCTAATAGTCCAGCGGTTACAAACATAAACGAGAAAAGAATAGCAAAGAGTGTTTTAACAAGGAATAGTGACCATGTCTTTTGTAAGTTATTAATTGCCCTTCGTCCTTCATCCACAATTGAAGGCAAAACATCAAAATTATTATCAAGTAGCACTAAATGGCTGACCCCGCGCGCTGCAGGACTACCAGCGCCCATCGCAATTGAACATTGTGCAGCTTTAAGCGCTAATACGTCATTAACACCATCACCAATCATCGCTACGACTTTACCATCACTCTGTAACTTAGTAATAATTCCTTCTTTTTGTTCTGGTTTAACGCGCCCATAAATCGTAAAGTCTTCGAGTGAATGATGACTTGGATCGTCGATTTTAGAAAAATCTAATATATTTTCAGCATTATTAATCCCAACTTGGCGCGCTATTTCACTAACACTAATTGGATCATCACCCGAAATAATTTTTACTTCAACGCCCGCGTCTTGGAAGAGCTTAATGACTTCTCCCGCTTCAGCGCGAATATTATCTTGAATAACAATTAGCGCTAATGGCGCCATATCAATTGGTAGTTTATTAGCAATAAATGGTTTGCGCGATGATGCAAGCACAAGCACACGTAACCCGCGTTCTAGATATATGCTTTCAATTTTTTCGATTTGGTCTTTTGCTTTAGGACCAAGCACCATGCTTGATGCACCGATGATATATGTTTTCCCTTCTAAAATAGCCCCGCTACATTTCGACTCACTATTAAATGGTAATACTTTTGTGTATTCCATATATTTCCGCGCTTTAAAATGATTCCTTAACGCCACCGCTGTAGCGTTTTCATCTTTTGTTGCGTTTAAAACCGAAGCAACGACAACATTAAGATTAATATCTTTTGCGCCTTTCAAGGGCACTACTTCATTTACTTTCATTGTTCCGTCAGTGATCGTTCCTGTTTTATCTAAACAAAGGACATTAACTCGCGCGAGCATTTCAATTGAATACATTTCGTTAACAAGTGTCTTCTTCGCACCAAGTCGCACAACACCGACCGCCAGCGTCATACTCGTTAATAAATACATCCCTGTGGGAATCATCGCGACAAGTGAACCAGCGATAGAGCGCACACTATCTTCAAAGGTTGATCCTTGATAAAAAGCATTAAACACTAACAGTAATGTCATAGCAATCACTATAAAACCAATCACTTTAAACAACGAATTAATTGAGTTTAATAATTCTGAGGTTGGACGTTTAAATACTTTTGCGCGCAGTTGTAACTTTTGAGCATAACCTAATTTACCAATTGTATCGACGATATAGTAACAAGTTCCGGTTGTGACAAAAGATCCCGACAAAACGCGGTCATCTTTCCGTTTATGAATAATATTTGGTTCGCCTGTTAATAGTGATTCATTAACACCAACTGCCCCATGGACAACAACACCATCCGCGGCAATTTGATCACCTAATTTCAATTTAATAATGTCGTCTAACACTACATCTTCGGCCGGGATTTGTATTTCAATGCTATCACGGACAACAGTAACTTTTTGTTCATTAATAATTAACAATTTTTTTAATGTTTTACGTGCGCGGAAGTCTTGAATAAGTCCAATCAAAATATTTGAGAAGAGAATGACAAGAAATAATAAGCTCTGCCATTCTTTAATATAAATAAGCGCTGCCCCAATCGCGTAGAGTAACACGTTAAAGAAGGAAAAGAAATTACGCATCAAAATTGAAAAGATTGACTTTACACCTTTATTTGGTTTTTCATTCGTCATCTTTGCCGCTTTTCGGGCATTAACTTGCTGAGTACTTAGACCTTCGTCATAATTTGGACTATAGCGAATAACTTCATCAACTTTGATTTCGCTTTTTTTAATGATTGTTGTCGCCGTGCCCGGTCTTTTTTTCTTTTCTCTAACAAATTCCTCCATAATGCGTCCTTTCTATTCGCTATTCAGTGCGAAGTGCTACAACTGGATCTTTGTTTGCTGCAATCTTACTTGGAATAAGGCCAGCGGTGACTGTTAACAAGATATTAAACACAATAAGCGCAACAGCGGCAAGTGGGGCTAAAAACGCTATTTGCCCAATATTTTGTTCGGGGAATAAATTATTAAGAATCAGGTTAATCGGTAACGAAAGCAAATATGTTGTTCCAACCCCAATTATCCCCGCGAGCAGACCAATAATAAACGTTTCAGCGTTAAAGAGCCTGGATATATCTTTTTTTCGTGCACCAATAGCGCGCAGTATCCCTATTTCTTTTGTTCTTTCAATCACACTAACGTAAGTAATAATTCCAATTAAGAAGCCTGAAACAACTAGGGAGATACTTGTAAATACAATTAATACGATAGAAACAATATCCACCATTGTTCCAAGCGAATCAGTTATAAATTCCACAGCATCAAAAATAACAATTTTATCTTTCTCGTCTGTACGAATGTTATTATATTCATCAATCCGCGCTTTAATTTGTTTTTTAGTCTCGCTATCTTTAGCAAAAATCGCTATCGACTCAACTGGTGAATACGTTGCATTTAAAAATTCGGTGAGGAGTGTTTCATAAATGGTGTTCTCCGTGCTGATATCAGTAAAATCAACGCCATAGATTTTTAAATTGCTTAAATACTTATCAACACGAATTGTTGTTGGTGTTAGTGGTTTTGCCCCCGACCAATCAGTAGCAGCATTATAAAACTCTATTGCCGTCGTAATATTTTCGGCCGTAACATTTGGGTTCCGAATTACAATATTATTCACTTGCGCTTTAGCAATATCGTTATGCTTATTTGTGTCATGCATATATTGATTTAATGCTTGTGTATAGACCATTCCTGGCGCTAACATTTCAAACTTAATTTCAGGTTTGGGCCGCAAAATGCCAGTAATTTTAAGCATTTCACCAACTGCGGGGTCATCATATAATTGTTGCGGATTTTGGAAGCGATATTTTTCAATTGTCCGTGCGTTCCCCATGAAATCTGTCACAACATAATCATCAATATTGCCTGGTGCTTTCTTATATATTTCGTTATTATGGACCATTTTAAATTCAAGCCCAATAATATCATCAAAATTTAATTTTTCCAGCGTAGCAGAATTATCAACAATCCCCATCCGTTCTAAAGCTTGAACCGAAATTCTATTATACTTATCAAGCACAAACATAATTTCATTACGTTCGGTCGCAAATTTAGAATCCTTCCCGATTACATCATAAAATTCTGTAATATAGGCTTCATCGCCTGGCAGTTGTGTAAATACCCCAAATGGTAGCGGAGTCACGCTTACGTAATAAGGCCATTGTACCGTTCTAGCACTATCAGTGGGAGGTTTCGCTAAAATTTGCATTTGGGTTGGATAGTTAACCATCGTACTCGATGCAAGTCCATCTTTTTTCAACCCGTCCACTAAATCTAAGAATTCTGAAGTAATGCGATTATTTGTAATTGTTATACGTGTCGTTTGATTATCATTCTCGTTATAAACAATAATTTCTTCGCCTTCAGGATATTCCGTTGTTTTATCGGGGCGCTTGATACCAGCTTGCATGTCCATTGTTTGCGCAAAAACGGCAATTGGATAATTTGCCATGGTGTCGCGTTCTAAACGATTGATATAATTTTGGAATCCGTTACTTACCGCCGCCACTAGTCCGATGCCAATTATTCCTAACGATCCCGCGAGGGCTGTAAGCACAGTTCGCCCTTTTTTCGTTAAGATGTTTTTGTAACTATTTTTAAGGGCAGTTACAAAGGACATTGCTGTACCTTTATTTTTTTCCATTTCTGTTGGTTCTTTTATTTGGCGTTTCTTCTTTCCTTGTTCTTCATCAGTGTCACTAATAATTCTGCCATCTAACATTCGAATAATCCGGTCGCTAAAACGTTTAGCAATATCTTCGTTATGCGTAACCATAATAACAAGTCGTGTTTTACTAATTTCTTTAAGAATATTAATTACTTGATCGCTTGTTTTACTATCTAATGCGCCAGTTGGTTCATCCGCTAAAACGATTGATGGGTCATTAACAAGCGCGCGGGCGATTGCTACTCTTTGGAGCTGACCGCCGGAAAGTTGATTTGGTTTTTTATATAATTCACTCTCAAGGTCAACACTAAGTAATGCTTGTTTTGCTTTTTCGCGCCGCTCTGCACTTCCCATACCAGAAAGTGTTAAAGAAATTTCGACGTTTTCAATTACGCTTAAATGCGGAATTAAATTATAGCTTTGGAACACAAACCCGACACGATGGTTACGATAAGCATCCCAATCTTTATCTTTAAATTCTTTTGTCGATTTACCTTCAATGATTAAATCACCCGATGTATATTTATCAAGACCACCAATTAGGTTTAATAGTGTTGTTTTACCACAGCCTGATGGACCTAAAATTGTCACAAATTGTTGTTTCGGAAAAGTAAGGTTTAATCCTTTTAAAACATGCAGCGGCTTTTTGGCTACATAATAATCTTTATAAATATCTTTGAGGACAAGCATAAATATCTCCTTTCGGATTTTACTTTATACATTGTCTAACTTTTTATTTATCTTTTCAAGATAAAGACATTATTATTTACATTATATTTATAATTGGCGTTTCTTGCGGAAAAAGGTCTGAATTAGTTCCTTACATTCACTAGCGAGCACCCCACTTTTTATTTCAGGAACATGGTTAACTATTTTTTCATCAAAAAGATTAAATATTTCGCCCATCGCTCCACCTTTTGGATCACTCGTGCCATACACAACTTTTTTTAAGCGACTCCACATTATTGCGCCCGCACACATTGCGCATGGTTCAACGGTAACATAGAGTTCACAATTGATGAGCCGCCAATTATTAAGTTTTTTACTTGCCTTACGGATGGCAATCATTTCAGCGTGACCAAGCGGATCATTATTAATTTCACGCTTATTAAAACCTCTAGCAATGACTTTACCATCACATACGACAACTGCTCCAACTGGCACTTCATCAATTGCCGCAGCTTTATGCGCTTCTTTAAGCGCTAGCTTCATATATTTTTCTTCTTTATTCATCTTTTAAATTTAAAAACCACCGCACATGATTAAGTAATCTTAAGGCTGCTACGTTCCCGTCCTGACCTGGTTCGAAGAATAACCATCGCGATGGCACCTTCATTATAGCAACTACGCGTTAGGATGTAAAACTTTTGCGCCCACAAACGCTTGTAACACTTCGGGAACTAACACACTGCCGTCCGCTTGTTGGAATTGCTCCACAATTGCTGGGATTAAACGTGAAGTTGCTAACCCTGACCCGTTTAATGTGTGTAAATACTTCACAACATTCGTTTCTTTATCACGATAACGTGCCATTCCGCGTCGCGCTTGATAGTCTCTAGCGTTACTAACACTACTTACTTCTTTATAAATACCCATTGACGGAATATATACTTCAATATCATAAGTTCTTGCCATTGAATGGGAACAATCGCCTGCAGCAAGTTTACTAATTTGGAAATGTAAGCCTAACTTTTCCACGAGTCCTGCAGCGTGCTTGACCATTTCTTCAAATGCCTTTGGTGAATTCTCGGCTTTAGTGTATTGGAAAATTTCAACTTTATTAAACTGATAACCGCGAATCATCCCGCGCTCTTCAGTGCGATAACTACCGGCTTCACTACGATAACATGGCGTATATGAAAAATATTTCTTAGGTAACTCTTCTGCCTTTAAAATTTCATCACGATGGAAATTAACGAGCGCTGTTTCTGATGTTGGTAGTAAAAACTTCCGCGGCTCTGTGCCTTCTAACCAGAAGACATCTGCTTTAAATTTGGGAAACTGGCCCGCAGTAAAACCACTTTCATAATTTAATAAGTGCGGTGGTAATATCATGTCGTATCCCGCTTTTAAATGCTCACTAATAAAGAAATTTAACAGTGCCCATTCAAGGAGTGCACCCGCTTTTGTGTAAATCCATGTCCCACTCCCTGAAATTTTAGCCGCTCTTTTATAATCGATAAGCCCCAAAGTTTCACAGAGTTCAACATGATCTTTAACTCGGAAGTTAAATTGTGGTTGTTTGCCAAAAGTATAAACGACTTTGTTATTTTCTTTGGCACCAGGAAGCAAGTCTTCATCAGGTAAATTTGGTAATTCCGCGAGTAAATTAAAGACTTCGTCATCAAGTATTTTTAATTCTTTTTCTTTGGCTTCGTTTTCCGCTTTTAGTGCTTTTACTTCGGCAAAAACAGACTCAATATCGCCTCCAGCCTTTTTAACAACTGGTACACTAGCGCTTAATTTGTTGAGTTTTGCTTTTGTTTCTTCAACTTCAACACGAAGTTTACGTCGCTTTTCATCGCGCGATAAAATCGGTTCTGAATCAAAATCCCAACCCTTTCTTGCAAGTAAAGTTTTTACCTTCGCGGCCTCATTTCTAATTAAATTAATATCTAACATAATGCACGCTCCTTTCTTAAATAAAATAAAACGCCCTTGTTTAGGACGTCTTTAACGTGGTGCCACCTAAGTTTGATACACGGATGTATTCTCATTATTGTCTTAACGCGACAAACGAAGCGGTTAGGCTTTTGTTCTCCGAGGTGGAATTCATAACTCTTAACTTCTCGCTTTTTCACTATCAGCGAGTCACTGTGAAGCTGTGAATTATTACTAGTCTCTTCACCGAACACATTTATTTTATCAAGTTTTAACGTATTAGCGAGTGTATATCTTATAAAATAAATTATAAATCGCTTCATTAAATGCCGCCGCGTTATAATTTTGTGTATATTCATACGCTTTTTCGGTTATTGCGTCTGTTTCTGCTTCTGTTCTAATTAAATAGGCCGCCCCATTATAATCATTAACAATATATGCTTTTGTTTCATCAATTATTTCTTTAAATATGACATTTTTACGTAAGATGAGCGGAACTTTTAGGTACATCGGTTCAAAGATTGTCATCACATTCATTTTGTCATAACCCAAATCAATAAAGTAACTTGCGCCGATTACGCCCATACGATACACGTCTTCGGGAATGAGTTTACTAACGATTAAATTTGGCGATGTAAGTTGATTCATAGTTTTTAAACGCACTTTATCAAGCAATGAAGTTCCGCCACTGATGAATGCATAAAAGTTATAGTTAGGTACAGCAGCGGCTAGGTCATTAAGTTGTTCAATGTGTTCTCGCGCTTTAATATTTGTCACTGTTATCGCATACTTTTGATTATCACTAATACGGAAATAACGACGAAATACATCAGTTTTGCTCGATTTTAACTCATCAATCCGTCTCGTATCGACCGCTCCATAAATTACAAAGATAGGAATTTTAACGCCAAGCTTTCGTAAAATAACACGCGCTTCTTGAGTGGGAACAACAACGCCGTCCATCATATTAATTAATTCAAGTCGTGACAGCGGAATATATAATTCACCATCTTTTCTCGCTTCAATAACCCGTGCATAAGTATCATTATTAGCGAAGAACATCCATAAAAGTGTTGGGATGCTTTCAGCGATTGCTTGTCTTATTACTTTAGAAGACTGACTATTTAAATTAATAAAATTAGCGATATCAATATCGGTGCTAAATTTAGTCACAACTGTGACATCGTCTTTTTGGCATGCTTTTTTTATTTGATATTCAAGCATAGCCCCTTCAAAGAAGACATCAATCTTTTTATGCGGAAACGAGATTAATATTTTCATACTTATTCTTCGTGCTTACTTTCCTCTTCACCTTCATGGTCGTCTTCATCAAAGGCGATGCCTTTTTCGACAACTGCAAAGGAACTTACAACGTCGTCTGGGCGTAAGCGAATCACACGAACACCCATTGTATTGCGGCTTGTCGTGCTTATTTCTTTAAAGTTTGTGCGCACAACCATCCCGCTTGCAGTTGTGACAAATAAATCTTCGTCACCTTTAATCGCGCGAACGCCAGCAAGTGTACCAGTGCGCTTACTTTCTTTAATCGTAATAACACCTTTTGAACCACGCTTTGTTAAACGATAATCGTTCGCTGGTGTTAATTTACCATATCCTTTTGTCGTAAGCGCAAAGATTAAAGCGCCTTCTAAACTAGTTGTTACACCAACAACATAAGCTCCTTCATCAAGCCTGATGCCGCGAACACCTGCCGCCGTTCTGCCCATGGCGCGGACATCAGTTTCGTAGAAGCTAGCCATTTTACCATTGCTTGAGCCAATGCCAATTATTGCCGTACCATCAGTAATTTTTACATCCATTAATTCATCATCATCGCGTAAATCAATGGCTATTTTACCACTGACGTTGATGCGCGCAAATTCTGCTAAAGTTGTGCGTTTTGTGACGCCGTTACGTGTTACGTATAAGAGATAATGATCTTCATCATACGTATCAGTCGATACAATTGCGCGAACCGCTTCTTCTTTTTCAATATTTAAAAGATTAATAACTGGTAAGCCTTTTCCTTCGCGGCGATATTGTGGAATTTGATAACCGCGTTTGCGGTATACCTTTCCTTTACTTGTAAAGAACAAGACATCGGTGTGCGTATTTGTGTGCAAGATAATGTCAACGATTTCTTCTTCTTTCGTCCGCATCCCTTTTACACCAACGCCGCCGCGTTTAATCGTTCTAAATTCTTCAGGATCAACGCGTTTAATATAGCCTTGGTTTGTGAGCATCACCACGATATCTTCAACAGGAATTAAGTCTTCGTTATCAATATCTGCGAGATCATCACTAATCTCGGTGCGTCGTTCATCGCCATAGCGCACTTTAATTTCTTCTAACTCTTCAAGTACGACGTCAATCATATGTTCACGCGCACTTAAAATAAAGCGATATTTTTCAATGTTAGCGAGAAGTTGCTCACGTTCTTTATTTAATTTATCAATTTCAAGTCCAGTTAAGCGCCGTAATGTCATACTTAAAACTTCGCGTGTTTGAATTTCGCTAAACCCAAATCTTTCTATAAGCTTCAGACTTGCGTCTTCACCAGATTCACTGCTTTTAATGATGGCAACAATCTCGTCGATGTTATCCGTCGCCATTAAAAGCCCTTCGACAATATGGTCGCGTGCTTCGGCTTGCGCAAGTTGATATTCCGTGCGTCTGCGAATAATCTCGACTTGGAAGTTTAAATATTCAACGAGGAGTTCCTTCATATTTAAAATTCGTGGTGCTTTATTAACTAAACATAAATTCGTAATTTTATATGATGTTTGTAATCTCGTTTGTTTGAGTAAGTTATTTAAGACTACTTCAGGCACGACATCGCGGCGTAATTCAATGACAACCCGAATCCCTTCTTTATTTGATTCGTCGCGAATATCAGTAATACCATCAATTTCTTTATCACGCACTAAACCAGCAATTTTTTCAATTTCCGCAGCTTTATTTAATTTATATGGTATCTCGTCAATAATAATCCAAGTTCTGTCACCCTTTGTTTCAAAGTGTGTTTTAGCGCGAACGATAATACTACCTTCACCAGTTTCAAAATAATCTAAAATACCTTTCCTTCCCAAAATACTTGCGCCTGTTGGAAAGTCTGGACCATGCATCCCGCTTTCAAAAATTTGCCGCGGTGTAACATCAGGGTTTTTAGCCACTAAGTTAATCGCGTCAATTGTTTCACTTAAATTGTGGGGCACCATATAAGTTGCCATCCCAACCGCAATCCCATCACTCCCGTTAACAATTAAGTTTGGAAAGCGTGACGGTAATACTTCTGGTTCTTTTTCACTGCCGTCATAGTTTCCACCAAAATCAACAGTATTTAAGTTGATGTCACGCACCATTTCGGTCGCAACTTTTTCCATCCGCGCTTCGGTATAACGCATCGCCGCAGCTTCGTCGCCGTCAATGCTACCAAAGTTACCGTGACCATCAACCAGTGGGTAGCGTAAACTAAATGGTTGCGCCATTCTTACTAACGTTGAATAAATTGCTTGGTCACCATGTGGGTGATATTTACCCATGACATCCCCAACAATCCGTGCACTTTTCTTAAATGGTTTATCAGGTGTCATTCCTGATTCATACATCCCATACACTATCCGCCGATGTACTGGTTTAAATCCATCTCTTACATCAGGAATCGCCCGGCTAACAATAACCGACATTGCATAATCTAAAAATGATTTACGAACTTCATCAACGACATCAACAGGATGGACTCCACTGTCGATACCTTCTAATTCATGCTTTTCTTGTTCAAGCATATCTTTAATATTATCTTCTACCATGGTGTCCTCCTTATACGTCAAGGTTTTTCACAAAGAGCGCGTTTTCATTAATAAACTCTTTGCGTGGTTCAACCTTTTCGCCCATTAAATCTTCAAACACTTGATCAGCTTCAATCGCGTCTTCAATATGTACTTTTAGTAATTTACGGTTCGCGGGATCCATTGTTGTTTCCCACAATTGATGTGCATCCATTTCCCCTAACCCTTTATAGCGTTGGAATGGATAACCTGGCCGTAAATCTAAATCTTTTTTTAATTCTTCTAATTGTTCATCGTTATAGCAATAATATTGTTTGCCCCGATATTCAACTTTATAAAGCGGTGGTTGGGCAATATAAACAAAGCCATTTTGAATAAGTGGACGCATAAACCGATTAAAGAATGTTAGAAGTAAAACACGAATATGACTACCATCAACATCCGCATCTGTCATAATAATAATTTTGTGATATCGTGCTTTAGTTATGTCGAATTCTTCGGCAATTCCTGCGCCAATTGCTTGAATCATGTTCCCAATTTCGGCGTTTTCATAGATTCTAGTTTCTTGCGCTTTTTGCACGTTTAAGATTTTTCCGCGTAGTGGTAATATTGCTTGTGTGTGGCGATTACGACCGTTTTTCGCACTACCGCCCGCACTATTACCTTCAACGATAAATAGTTCACTTTCTTCTGGATTCCGACTGCTACAATCAGCAAGTTTACCAGGTAATGTTGTAAATTCAATTCCATCTTTACGACGCACACCTTCACGCGCTAACGTGGCCGCTCTGCGCGCTTTGGAAGAGAGCGAAATTTTATCTAAAATGAGTTTTGCTTCATTGGGATTTTCAAGTAAGTATTCTTCTAATTTTTCACCCAACACCTGACTAACAACAGCGCGTGTATCGGTGTTTCCTAGTTTGCCTTTTGTTTGCCCTTCAAATTGTGGGTTTGGATGCTTAACTGAAATAATCGCTGTCATTCCTTCTACAACGTCTTCATAAGTGAAACGATCATCTTCGTTCTTATGAATCTTTGCTTCTTTGGCGTAATTATTAAACACACGCCCGACCGCAAGTCGGAAACCTTGCTCATGTGTACCGCCATCAATTGTTTGAATGTTATTCGCAAACGAGAAAATTGTTTCTTTATATTCAGTAGTGTATTGAATCGCTACTTCCACTAAAATGTGACTTTTTTGACCAGCTATTTCAACGTCGCCCTTGCCTTCAATAAAAATAACATCTGGTGTAATTGGTGTACGGTTTTTATTAATATGCCCTACGTATTCGGCAATACCGCCTTCATAATAAAATTCTTCACGTTTAAGTTCTTCGCCACGACGGTCTTCAACATTAATGCGAATACCGCGATTTAAATAAGCCATTTGTCGTAGTCTGGTGCTAATTGTTTTATAATCAAATTCCACTGATTCAGTAAAGATAAGTGGATCAGGTTTAAAGGTTACTCTTGTTCCGCGTTTTTTCGTTGGTCCTACTTTTTTTAATTCGCCTTCAGTGTGACCGCCATTATTAAACGCTAAATAATATTCTTCACCATCTTTAAAGACGTTAACTTCCACTCGTTCACTAAGTGCATTGACAACCGCCGCACCAACGCCGTGGAGACCACCAGCGACTTGATAAGCACCTTTTCCGAATTTACCACCAGCGTGCAGTACCGTAAAGATTGTTTCCACTGCTGTTTTTCCGGTTTGTGAAACAATGCCTGTCGGCATTCCGCGGCCATTATCAGCAACTGTTACAGACCCGTCTGTGTTAATTGAAACATCAATTGTTGTACAGAACCCCGCTAACGCTTCGTCAACGGCGTTATCAACAATTTCCCACACTAGATGGTGGAGCCCAGGAAGGCCTGTTGTGCCGATATACATCCCTGGCCGTTGCCGCACAGCTTGCAGTCCTTCTAACACTTGGATGTCTTCAGCGGTGTAGCTTTCGCGGGCACGCATTTCTTGTTTAGCTTGTTCTAATTCTTCATCTACTATTTTATGCTTTTTCTCATCACTCATTAGATGATCCTCCTTAATTCGCGCTCTGCTGTTACTTCATAAATCGCATGAGCGTGGTTGTCATATTGTGTTGCGGTAATAAATGCTTGAGTGCAGGTGAGTAATAACTCTATTAATCGTTCTTGATGCCCTTTGTCTAATTCACTTAAGACATCATCAAGAATAATAATCGGTTTTTTGTGCAAGTCTTTCTCTAAAAAGTATGGTGCTAACGCTAAGGCAATTACAATTAAGCGTTTTTGTCCTTGCGAAGCGTGTTCTTTAACGGCGTGTCCGTTAATTGTGGCAATTAAGTCATCGCGATGCGGCCCAAGTGTTGTACTTTCTAATACACTTTCTTTAGTGCGCGCTTCTTTTAAATTTTTGAGCCCGTTTTTCTCAATATTGGCGACGCTTCCGAGCGATGATTCATACATTAAGCGTACATTTAGCCGTTCATCACTTAATTTTAAGAGCACTTCGTTTACTGTTTTATTTAATTCGCGAATAAACTTTGTGCGCTTTTCCACTATCGTTTTCGCTAATTCAACAAAGAGTTTGTCAATGATGTCAAGTGCTTCATCGTTTTCGTTTTCTTTTAATAGTGCATTTCTTTCTTTTAGGATTTTTTCATACCGCACAAGCGTTGTTAGATATACTTCATCCCCACTACTTAAGTTTGAATCAAGAAACCTTCTTCTTTTCGTCGGACTAGCGTCGAAGAATAGTACATCTTCTGGTTCGAAAGTTGTTGTTCGAACATAGCGACTTAATTGCGACACCTTAGGCAACACTTTCCCATTTATCAGCACCCTTTTACTACGCGGATTTAGTTCAATGCTAATGTCTGTGCGACTAGGAATGTGAACCGTTGCGCTAATAATTGCTTTCGGGGCTTCGTGCCTAATTAGTGCTTTCGTCTCGTTTGTACGAAAGCTCTTAGCGAAGGCAAAGAGATGAATTGCTTCAACGACATTTGTCTTACCAGCACCATTATCGCCAACAATGACATTAAGTCCGCTGGTGAAGATGACGTTAAGTTTTGGGTAGTTGCGATAATTTAATAATTCAAGATCACTAATTAACATCTTCAACGACTACCTTTTGTTTTAAGTACGTTATTGTCTCGCCGCCATAAAGCTTGCGACCACGTCTTGTTTCCACAACTTCATCAACTTTTACTTCACCATTTTGAATCACAAACTTCGCATGGCCCCCTGTTTGCACAAGGCCATATTTCTTTAATGCTTGTTGTAAAGTTAGATAAGGTTTTGTTTCCACTACCGCGTTCTCCTTGCCGCTCTGAAAGTATTATATCATAAAAAAGAAAAGGGAATATAAATATTCCCTTGAATACACTAATTTTTATGCCCCTAGAACGACTTTTGCTGATTTTGCGAGGATTTACTCTAATTTACATTATTTTTCGCTCTAAATGGCTCTAATTTAGTTAGGTTCGTACTGGTGTTACAATTAACACAAGTGAATCATCAGTGGCGACTCTGATGCTAAATGGTTTATGTCCACCATTAAATCCAATGGTCACATCTTCAGCGCCTGTTGCTTTAATTGCCGAACTAACGAGTGTGTAGTTAAATGAAATTTCAAGCGGTTCACCAACATATTTACAAAGCGCAACTTCTTCGCGGGCACTTTCGGCACTGAAGTTTGAACGCGCCGACACGACAACGCTTTCTGGACTTAAGGATAGTTTCACAATGTTATCTTTTTCCGCAGCGTACAAAATTGATACACGATCCATCGCTTTTAAAAGTTCATTCGCGTTCGCTTCTAAGAAACTCGCGTGTGTTTTTGGAATAATGCTCCGTGTTGGTGGATATTCACCGGCGACAAGCCGCGAAACGACGAGTGTATCATCAAACATGAAATTAATTTTATTCGCTGAAGCGCTAACTTCGATTGTTTCAACGCCGACCATTGATTCAAGTAATTTAGCGATTTCGTTCATAATTCTAGCGGGCACATTAGCGACAAAGGACACGTTATCTTTTAAGGTGACAACTTTATTGGCGAGCCGCGCACTATCAGTGGCCACGGCGGTTAAAGTACCGTTGATGGCGTTTAAGTTTAGCGCCGTTAAGATTGGGCGTTGTTCTCTTACACTCGCGGCAAAGGATGTTTGATCAACGAGTTTAACAAAGTCTTTAGCGCCTATTTCAAAAATCGTGCCATCTTGACTTAAATCAATATCAGGATAGTCTTTTGAATCAATCGCACCAAGTCGATATTCTGTGCGCCCATCACTAATTTGTGCGATGGTACGGTCAATAATTTCGACATCAATTTCATTCCCTTCCATTTTTCTTATCGATTCGTTAAGTGTTTTACTTGAGATTAATGTTTCTCCAGGTAAGAACATGCGAATCACTTCAAGGTCATTAACACGCATTGGGATGTGGGTGCGAATTGCCAGTTCATTACTTGACCCAAGCAGTGTTAATCCTGTTTCATCTAATGATAATAAAATGTTTCCTAAAATGGGGATTGGTGACTTCGCTAATGTCGGTCTTGAGGCAATCGATAAGCCTTTTAGAAATTGTTCACGATTGATCTTGAATTTCATAATACTATTTAATTCCTTTCATATTTAATGATAATAATAAGGGCTGTGGAGACTGTGGATAACGCCAAGAGAAAGCTTTTTCACTTTGTCTAATTTTAACACAGAAGCAAATTCTTTATTATATAAATCTATTGTAAACGCTCTTTTATTTCATTTATTGCTTGAATTAAAGCGGGATCTTCTTTCAACTCTTTTTCCACTTTTGTGATAGCGTTAATCACAGTGCTGTGGTCTTTTCCCCCAAAGGCCTTGCCAATGCGCGCAAACGGAAGGTCTAAAATCTCGCGCGTTAAGTACATTCCAATGTGCCGCGCAAGTGCGACTTGGCTCGTGCGATTGCGACCAATTAAAAGCGCGGGAGTAAGGTTGTAGTAATCAGCGACAACGTTAATTATTTTTGTTTCACTTAATTTTGTAACGGCATCTTTCACATTGATTAAAGATTGAACACTATTAAGTGCAACTTCCATTGTGACGTGTTTAGTTGGCGCGATACTTACAACATAAAATAGTAAGCGATTAAGTGCACCTTCAAGTTCACGGACGTTGTTAGTAAAGTTTTCCGCAAAGAAAGTGATAACTTCTTCGTCGAAATCATCAATATTTAAATTATTTAATGAAATTTTCATTCTTAAGATGTCTTTTCTTGTTTCTAAGTCTGGTGTTGAGATACTTATTTGTAACCCAGAGTTGAAACGTGTCACTAATCGTTCTTCGATTCCTTTTAGTTCGCTTGGGTGTCGATCACTAGTGAGCACAATTTGTTTGCCAGACCCCACTAATAAGTTAAAAAGATGGAAAAAAGTTTCGCTTGTTGATTTCTTATCCGCTAAAAATTGCACATCATCCATTAATAAAACATCAACGGTGCGGAAAAAGTCTTTGAGTGAGCCACCTGGATTATCGCGGACAAAACGGATAAATTCGTCAGTAAATTCATCAGCGGTAATGTATAGAACTTTAAGATTTGGCGAATTTTGCTTAACGTGATTACCAATTGCGTGTAAAAGGTGGGTTTTTCCTAAACCAGAAGCGCTATAGAGAAAAAGCGGGTTATATAATTTACCTGGTGAATTAGCGACGACAACCGAAGCTTGAAAAGCCTCTAAATTACTTGTATTGCCAACAACAAAATTATCAAATGTTAAATTAGGATTAACTTTAGCGTTTTTAAAAAACGTTTCTTTCTTTTCACTAATAATTTCACTAACACGTGGTATTTCACTTTTTTCAATAAAGGTAACTTGATAATTAGATTGCGTAATTTCGGCAAGTGTTTCTTCTATAACATCACGATAATTCGTGTTTAACATCGTTTTTGAAAACCCTGAGTTAGCAATAACGGTAATAACACCATTATTGATAGAGTGGATATAAGTATCAGGGAAGAACGCCCCATAAACCTTTCGATCTTGGATTTTTTCTTGGAGCTTAATCAGCGTCCGATCCCAAATCTGGGTGATTTCAGATATTGACCTATTCATAAACTATTTGCCTCCGCAATCTTTAGCAATAATTTAACATAATTGTGATAAAAATAAAGCAATAAGGAGTATAGATTTTTTTGTCCACAATTTGCCTTGAATAAAAATGCGATTTTATGCAGTTATCCACCAAATCCACAAAATTATAGCGTGGAAAGTGTTGTGGAAAACTTTTTCCTTGTGGATAATGTGGACTTTTATTGCGGTTATTCACAATTGTTAAAAATTATCCACAGTGTTTTAGTGTCGTATAATCGCGCTTTTTAACTTATTAAACACTTCCATATGCTTTTTCCACACAAAAGTGGATATTTTTCAAACAACGAAACAAAAACAAGCAAAAAAGGAAGAAAATAAGGTTAAAATTAATGTTATCCTGCTCCCTTTTGTTGTTGAAAGAATTAATTACTCAGTTACGTTTAATAGTCATTGGTTGACTTTTACTATGTAAACCACTAAAATTAATCGCGAACAACTTTATGTTGGATTGAATGAGGAGAAATATTATGAAACGTACGTATCAACCAAGTAAATTAAGACGGGCTCGTCTTCACGGGTTCCGGGCAAGAATGGCGACACCAGGTGGTCGCCGAGTTCTTCGTAATCGACGTGCCAAAGGCCGTGAATCTTTAACGGTCTAATTTGACTACTTTTGAGGAGAGTCGTGAAAAGGGAGCATCGGATCTTAAAAAACGAGCAGTTCCAGGCAATTATAAAAAATGGAGTGCTCACTAAAACCCCGCTTTGCTATGGTTACTTTACTCCTAACGAACTCGAAACTTTACGTGTTGGTGTCGCGGTTAGCAAGAAAATTGGTAATGCTGTCACCCGCAATAAAATAAAAAGACAAATCAAAGCAATTGTTAGACCGTATATCAAAACTCATACCGGTGACTTTATCATTGTGGCGAAAAAGGAAATCAATAATTCATCCTTCGGTGATTTAGTAAATGCAATTGCGAAAATATTCGACAATAACGGAGATTAACATGAAAAAGAATAAAAAACGGATTATAAAACTAGGCGCACTAGTCGCCGGGCTTTTTGTGCTCTCTTCATGTACCGCGAGCTTCTGTTCTGCGAAAGATATTGGTTATATGCTCTATAATCAGGAACCAGGATTAGTGACAGAAATAGTTGATGGTACTGAAACAAAAGTACATAACAAAGTGCTTCACAAAATTATTTTAGACGCGCAAAGTCAAGGGTTTGCAACTCCAACCCTAGAATATTATGAAAAGCTCGATCAAAAAGTGTTAGACTTTGCGATTGCTAATTTTAATAACGAAAAAGGTTTAGTAGGCGCAGAACTTAACGCTGCCGCCTTAAAACAAAACGGTTACTTAAAATTTTTAGGGACAAAAGGCGCAACAGTCATTACCGCTGGCGGCAGTGAACTTTGGGTTAACTGGACAATTTGGAATAAAGAAATTGGCGCAGAAATCGGTTATGAAAATGTTCCTGACCGTGATTTTGCAAATTTCTACAAAACACAAGTTTATAACAAAATTAAGGCAAATCGCGCGTGTATCGCCCTTTATGATGGTGAATATGGACCAGAAGATAATAAGGTTCCAGTAGAAGCTAAGACGTGGAAAGCAGCATGGAAAAAAGGCGTTATCGAGGGATTAATTGTTTATCCCGTAGCGGCCTTACTTGAATATTTGACATTTTCATTTGGCGCTGGTGGATGGGGTCAAATCTGGGCCATTTTACTTACAACAATCATTGTTAGAGGTTTGCTTATTTTAGCAACACTTAAGCAAACAATTGGGGCCCAAAAAATGCAAGCCTTACAACCAGAACTGGCGAAGATTCAACAAAAATATCCTAACTCCAACACGAATCAATATGAAAGACAAGCGCTCGCCCAAGCACAAATGGCTTTATATAAGAAACACGGCATTAATCCGCTTGGTTCACTGCTTGTAATGTTTGTTCAATTCCCAATCTTTATTGGGGTGTGGGGTGCAATGACTGGTTCTGCTAGTTTAGCAAGCGATAGTGTGCTTGGACTAAACTTAAGTGCCCAGCTTGGTCAATCAATGATTAATGGTTGGTTCCAGGGCGGATGGTGGACAGCGTGGGTGCTCTTTATATTAATGACCGCGACGCAATTTGTGAGTACAAAGTTATCAACATGGCTCAACAAAAGCAAAACAAAAGAAATTGATAAAACAACCGCTAATCCAGCCGCTGATAAACAACAACGACAATCAAAAATGATGATGAATATTATGTTCTTAATGATTGTCTTTATGTCATTTACACTTCCTGCCGCAATGGGTGTGTATTGGTTTATCGGAGCGATTATCTCAATTGTGCAAACAGTGATTGTTCATTACGTGATGAAAGGAAGGAAACAATAATGCGTATATTTGAAGCAAAAAATCTTGATGAAGTATTAGCGCTTGCAAGTGAAGATATTGGAATTCAAGCAAAAGACCTTGTCTATGACATTCTTGAAGAAAAGAAAGGGCTTTTTAAAAGTTCCATAAAAATCAGTGTTTATGAAACGACTGATTATATTGAATATGCTGAAAACTATTTACGTTTAGTAGTGGAGTCATTAGGTTTTACGCCTGAATTTAACACAAGTTTAGATGGCGAGGTCATTAAAATTGAAATGAGCACAAACCACAACTCAATTCTAATTGGTAAAGGTGGTAAGACATTACTGGCGTTAAACGAAATCATCCAAGTCGCAATGACTGTTAAATTTAAAAAACGGATTCGCGTTTTATTAGATATTAATAATTATAAGAATGATCGTTATCGGAGAGTTACTGGCCTAGCTAGAAAAGTTGCAGGTGATGTTGCGCGTTCCAAGCAAGATGCGACCCTTGATCCAATGCCAAGTGATGAACGCCGTGCGATTCATAATGCCTTAAGTGAATACCGAAACGTGACAACCGAATCAATTGGTGCGGGTAAAGAGCGACAAATAGTTATCCGTTATAAAAAACAAGATAAAAAAGAAAAAGCGCCAAAAGAGCCCAAAGACGAATAAAAACAATGAAAGTCGAGTGAAAAACTCGGCTTTTTATTAATGATATTTTACATAAAATCAATAATATTTACATTTTCTTTACAATTGTAAATTTTAAATGTAGAATGAATGTATAAATATCTGAAAGGAGAATAATATGAAAAAGATATTTGCCCTTTTTGGTGTCATGTTACTGGGTATTTCCGTGACATCATGTAAGCCAAAAAGTGAGATTGAAAAACTCATAAGCCAAGCAGAGAAATTATCATTAGACGAACTCTATGAAAAAGCTTATGAAGAGTCCAAAAACAGTGTCTTAAAAGGACTTGGTAACTCAAGTCGCGGTAAAACCGCAGGCGAATCATTTGTCGCAATGATGAAAGAAAGACACGCTGACTATGGCGGTACGATTGAATGGTCACAGCCAAAAGAAAACACCATCTTTACGATGCTTGAAGCAGACAGCAACTCATTATCGCCACAATTCTCAATGACGTTAATTCAAGATGGCAGTCAAGTAAAGTCTAAAATGATTGATACGGGCATTTTATACAACTTTATCCCTAAAGCTTGGAAAGAAACAGAAGGGGTAAACGTTGCCATGAACGGAGAACCCTTAACACTACAAACATTAAGCAAAGTGTTTATGTTCAATAATTTAGGGACCAAAGAATATAAAAACGTTTGGCACTTCGTCCGCGAAGGTGAAAGCCCAATGTTTATGGGTCTCCAATCAGAACCAATTGGATTTAACGCACTTTTAATGCTCACGCAAGAACAATATGTTGCATATGTGAAGGAAGCATTTGACGCTTTAACAGCGGAAGAAAAAGCGTACTTCCAACCAAAAGCTGACGCCCTAAAAGAAGAAGCTAAAAAACATAAATTATCAGCAAATGCGCACTATTCCTTAGCGTGGATTCAAGAATGGGTCAAGAAAATGAATGTCATGAATGACGATGGTCCAATTTGTAACGAACTCGTAAAGAAATCAGCAGTCGGACAAACCGGATTATTAGTGTATTCAAAATTAAGATCAGTTCAAGAATCTGAAGAAGTTTCCAAAAACAACATTACCATTGCTGCTTACCAAGATGGTTTTAAAGGCTTTGGTGGTTATGCATACAAACACTACTTACAAGTTACCCAAAAGAGTCCGCTTCCATGGACCGCAATGGCATTCATTGCTTACATGGTAACAACTGTTGAGGGCTTCCACCCATGGGGTAAAGACGTTGGTGGCTATAGTGCAAACCCAACAATTAACCAAGACCACACACAAGATGGTTACGACAGAGAAACTGGCGAATTACTATATCCAGCCATCAATGACAAAGGTTATGAATGGTGGATTGGCAAAACCGCTGGTCAAGGCCGTCTCATCGTTGAAAACCACGAATACGCTGCTAAAGTTTCGTTCACCGTTGGCGAATGGATTAGAAGACTTGAAGGTTTCCAATAATAAATAACAAAAACGATTAAATATCGCTTTGTAACAAGCAACTGGCTAGGACTAAAAACCTAGCCTTTTTTATGTGGTAAAAAGGGCCGCTGGGGCCCTTAGTTTTTAGTGTTATTATTATCGCCGCTACTCTAGAGCGCCCGTAGTAATAAAGCGTTGATTCTTACGGTTGAAGAGCACGATAGCTTTTGATGAGAAGTCAAAACTAATATCTTCACCAATCGTGAAGTCAATATTACCAAAAACAACGGAGGTTAAGATGAAACCACCGACATCAATCTTCACAATTGTTTCCATGCCAGAAGGCATTGATGAATAAACAGTGCCTTTAAATTTCCCATCTTTTTTAATTTGGACAAATTCAGGTCTAACCCCGAGTACAAAATCGTTATCGGTTATATTTTTTTCAACGTGGTGTAAATCAAGTTCATCCGTTTTTTGCACGTGATATTTAAAGAGAGAGTCCTTATTTGCCTTTTCAACTTTGTATACTTTTTTATTGTCTTCAATATCTTTTTCGGTTTTAACAATCCATGATTTATAGTTTATTTTTTCGTTAGGGATAAAAGTTAGTTTTTGTGTATCTTCCCAAATTGAAAGGTTGACTTTCCCGTCTTTAACTTCTCCTATTGCCTCAATAAAGTTAATCGATGGGTTACCAACAAAGTCAGCAACAAAAATGTTGTGTGGGCGTTCATAGATTGTTAGCGGCTTATCATATTGTTGTAAAAGACCATTATCCATTAAGCAAATTTTACTCGCTAAAGTCATTGCTTCTAATTGATCGTGCGTAACGTAAACTATAGTCGCGTGCGTATCAACGTGCAAGCGCTGCAACTCACTTCTCATTTCGAGTCGTAACTTAGCGTCTAAGTTTGATAATGGTTCGTCCATAAATAATACTTTTGGCTCGGGCGCTAAAGTTCTAGCAATCGCCACCCTTTGTTGTTGACCACCAGATAGTTCGTTTGGATAGCGATCCATAAACATTCCGATTTTAACAATACGTGCGACACGCCGCACTTTTAAATCAATCTCGTCTTTTGTAAGGCGCCGCACTTTAGTCACGACTACACCATCTTTTATTAGTTCAAAATTTTCACCAATAGCGATGCCTTTAGCGTGGTAAGTGGCTTTTTTATTATTTATTTTTTTATCAAGTGCTGCGTTATTATCTTTGACCGCATTTTCAAGTGAAGACACTTCATTTAATTTATAGGTAAGTATTTCTTTAGCAACATCAATATATGTATCAAATTTGTCAATGATTTTAACTTCTGCAACCTTTTTATCTAAACGATTAGTAATATCGAAAGAATCATTAATGAGCACAACAACATCATTAGCTTTTTCTAATAATCGTTTAATCTCATGCCATTTTTTAAGATCAACATCATAAACAGGCATTGATTCTTTAATGTTTTTTAACCCAAACGAAATATTTTGGTAAACAGTCATGTTTGGCCAAAGCGCATAGTTTTGGAACAAGAACCCAACCTTTCTTTTATTTGCGGGAATATTAATGCCCGCTGCGGAGTCAAAGACAACTTCACCATCAATCGTGATTTTACCGCTTGTGGGCGTTTCTAATCCGGCAATCATGCGGAGCGTTGTTGTTTTTCCGCAGCCGCTAGGCCCTAATAAAGTGACGAATGCGTTATTGTCAATTGTGAGACTGAGGTCGTCTACCGCATAGAAGTTGCCCCACCTTTTAGTTACATTTGTTAAAATAATTTCTGGCATATTAAGATCCTCCTAATCCCTTATCTAAACTGGCGCCCGTTAATTTGTTAATGGCGAAATTAATAACTAAAATGAATAAAATAATCATCATATTAATACCACTTGAAAAAGCATATAGTCCCATTTCATCAAAGTAAGATAACATTGTTGTGCTTAACTTTGTTTGATTCACTAAGAGCATGAATAGCGTTAATTCTCTAACAGCGGTAATAAACGGTAAAAGATAACCAGATAAAATTGCCCCCTTTTGAATTGGAATAATAATTTTTGTCATTCGTTTGTGCCATGGTGCATTTTGAATTAATGCCGCTTCTTCAATTTCATTACTTAATTGCATCATTGAGTTGAGTGAGCTTCGTGATGCAAAAGGAATATATTTGATTATCCCCGCAATAATAACTAATAAATATGTACCATAAATACCGATCGCTGCCCCAAATAAGAAGAAGGCAATACCCATCGCAAGCGACGGTAATAAGTAAGGTAAGAACGCAACGTTATTTACGTAGTTGGAAAATTTACTTCTTCTATTTTTACTAACAGCGTAGCCAATTAAAAGCCCAAATGTTCCAGCGAAAATGGAAATAAAGAGCGCAATGGTGAAAGTCCCTTTAAACCCATTCCAAATCATGGAGTTAAATAAAATACCATGTTGACCATATAATCCAACGTCTGTGGAATCGTTGTGAATCCACCATTTGAGGGTTAGGTTATCAGTGTTCCATGTATTTAAGAAACTATAATCGCCAGGATTGGGCAAGAATGTTTCAAACGCAAAAGAGATAAGCGGATAGATACTTGTGAGCGCGGTGAGTATAACCAAGACAACACCGATAGCGTATTTTGGGAACCGTCCAAGATCAACTTTGCTAACTTGCCCGCTTTTACCAGTAACGGTTGTATAACTCTTCCGACTCTTAGTGTTTAATTGGTTAATAAATAAAATAGCAACACCAAAGAGCATCATTATTACCCCGATAATACTAGCTTGACCAATGCGATCAACTTTTAATTGCACGTATTTTGTGGATAAAGTCGTTAATTTTAAATAGTGCGGTACAGGATAAGAACCCATTGAACTACCAAACACTAAAAGGATTGTTGATAATACCGCCGGGAAAATCATTGGCAATGTAATTTTAGAGAAAATTTTGTGTTTTGGTGTATTTAAAATAACAGCGGCTTCTTCAAGGTTTGAATCCATATTTTTAAAGATGGCACCGATTAATAAATACGCGAAAGGAGCGTAGTGAATTGATAATATAACGATTGACGGGAATAATCCTTGCGACCACCAAAGCGGCATATTAATCCCAAATAAATACGCGAGTAAGCCATCGCCAGTGCGTGTAACAGCATTACTTTTAAATAAGTTTTGCCAAATAACCGCAAGCGTCCATTGTGGCATGATGTATGGGAAAATAAAAACAGTGCTAATAAAACGCTTAAATTTGAGGTTTGTTCTCGTTACTAAATAAGCAACTGTACCACCAAACAATATGGCACCCGCACAAGAAAAGACCGATAAAATTAAACTATTAGCCAGTGGAATCCAAAAGTTTTGTTTAGCAAGGTCGTCAGTAAAGAGTGTTTTCCAGTTAAAAAGCGTGACACCTGAAGTTTTACCGGTCAAAACCGAATCAATGCTTCCAGGGTGAACCTTGATTGTGTCAAACAACAAAATTAAAATTGGTACAAACGTCGCTATTGATAAAAAAACAGCAAACACAACAAGGATAGTGTTTTGGGGCTTTTGGAAAAAAGTCTTAATTTTATTTAATCGAATTTTATTTTTACTTACAACAATCGTGTCCATTTTTAACCCCCTTGGCTATAAATTACTTTAGAAACAAAAACAAAGAAATGCCGCTAATTATTAGTGCACGATACAAATTTAGAGAATTTTGTGTAACTTAACAATAACGTCTCCCAAAAATCATTTTTCTTTTAAGACATATATGCATAAATTGTACAATTAAACAGATAAATTGTAAAGAGATTGTAAAGACGACAAAACCGCAGTCAAAGTACAATTAATCATTTAATTACAAAGGCGTCATTATATTAATTATATTAAGGTATGGTAAAATTACATTATGTTAGATACGATTGTTGCACTAGCTACTCCACCGATGATGGGTGCCCTTGCCATTATTCGGCTCTCAGGACCTGAGGCTTTTAATATTGTCACAAAAAGTTTTACTAAAGACTTAACTAAATTAAATAAAAACGCAATGGTATATGGCAAACTTTTTGACGACGAAGAACTTGTGGACGAAGTCATTGCCTTTTGTTTTAAAGGACCGCATTCTTTTACTGGTGAAGATGTTGTCGAAATTAGTTGCCACGGGAGCATGCTTATCGCGAATGAGATTATCGAATTAATGATTAAAAATGGCGCACGACTCGCGGGCCGTGGGGAGTTTACTAATCGCGCGTATTTAAATGGTAAGCTTGACTTAGTGCAAGCGGAAGCTGTTAACGACATGATTACCGCGACGACTAAAGAAGCAAAGAAATTATCACTTCTTTCACTCGTTGGCGAAACAAGTAAAGTTGTGTATCCAATTCGCGAAAGAATCGCGGACGTGATGAGTTTAATTGAAGTTAACATTGATTATCCTGAATATCGCGACATTGAAGAAGCAAGTTATGCGCTTGTGATTAGTGAAGTTGATTATATAAATGCGGAGATTAAGAAATTAATTAATCAAGGCAGACAAGGCCAAATTATTAAAGAAGGAATTAAAGTTGCAATTGTTGGTGCTCCTAATGTAGGAAAATCATCATTATTAAATGCATTACTTAAAGAAGATAAAGCGATTGTTACCGATATTGCGGGCACAACGCGTGATGTCGTGGAAGGCGAAATTAACTTACACGGGCTCCGACTTCTGCTTTTAGACACAGCGGGAATTAGAGAAAGCGTTGATAAAATTGAAAGCATTGGAATTGAAAAAACAAAGAAGTCAATTGCCGAAGCCGATTTAGTAATATATGTAAAAGACGCAGAAAATGTAGGCAAAGAAGATGAATTCGCCGATTTAATTAAGGACAAGAAAGTTATAACGGTGTATAACAAAGGTGATTTAGTAAGCAAGAAAGATCCGAGTCGACTTTATATCTCCGCGCTCACTAATGATATCGGGGCATTAGAAAAAGCAATTGCGAAAGTTGTGGGTGTTGATGAAGAAAGTTACTTACGCCCAAGTTTGAATAATGCGCGGCAACTCGCATTACTCCGAAAAGCTTATGAAGAACTAGAAACTGCTAAACAAGAAGCGATTGATGAAGTTGCGATTGATCTTGTTAGCGTATCCTTACAACAAGCTTTCTTCACAATTAAAGAAATATTAGGCGAAAACGTTGATAATGATTTAAGTAAAGAAATCTTTTCACGTTTTTGTGTTGGTAAATAACGATGTTTTTTGATACGCATTGTCATCTAAATGACAGAAGATATGAAAATGATATTGAAGGATATGTGGAACGCGCTAAAAAGGCGGGCGTTAACTATCTTTTGATTGTTGCCTGGGACGTTAAATCAAGCAAGAAAGCAATTACAATTGCTGAAAGATTTAATAATGTGTATGCGGCAGTAGGTATTCACCCCGTCGATGCTGTTAAAACACCAAAGAGCGATTTAAAAGAACTTGAAAAATTGCTCACCCATCCTAAAGTAATCGCTTTAGGAGAAATTGGATTAGATTATCACTGGATTAAAGATGAAAAAGAACGCGCGATTGAACATGATTTTTTTGTTATGCAAATTGAATTAGCGAATAAATATCGAAAACCAGTGCTCATCCATATGCGAGACGCAACAAATGATACGTACGAAGTTTTAAAAAATAATACACCGAAATATCAGGGAATCATGCATTCTTATAGTGGCTCAAAAGAAATGGCGTTACGCTTTATGGATTTAGGAATGTATATAAGCCTTGGTGGACCAGTAACCTTTTTGAACGCTCGCGAACCAAAAGAAGTAGCAAGCGTTGTAAGTGAAGAGCGACTTCTGCTTGAGACAGATGCGCCATATTTAACACCACATCCATATCGCGGCAAACTAAATGAAAGCGCAAATATTCCACTTATTGCCGAGGCTATAGCAACGATTCGTAATGTTTCTGTCGAGAAAGTCGAAGAGTTTACGACAAAGAACGCTAAGACGTTATTTAAATTATGAGTGGTAAAATCTTGTTAAATTGTATCTTTGTCGTGGAAGGAAAACATGATGAAGAAAGGTTAAAAAAGCTAGATTATACTTACGTAGTAAGGACAGAAGGAACAAGTGTTCCACGTGAAACTATTAGACATCTACAAGCTTTAGCCGCACTTCATGACGTTATTATCTTAACTGATCCAGATGGTCCAGGACAAAATATTGCTAATATATTACGAACACACATTCCAAGCGCAAAGACACTAAATATATTAAAAAAAGATAGTATTAAAAATAATACTGTTGGTGTTGAGAATGTTCCGTTACATTTATTAAAAGAATATGTTTTGCCATTTATCAACAAGAAATTTGTCACTTCTTCTGATGTTACGTATCCTAAACTATTATATTTAGGACTCGCAGGACCAAATTCAAAAGTTAAAAAAATAAAGATTGCTAAAAAGTTTCATCTATTAGTGAGCAGTCTTAAAAACATGTTATTGCAAATTCAATTACTTAATATAAATTATGAAGATTTAAAAGAGGCGCTCTATGAATAAGGAAGAAATAGTTACATTATTAGCAAAGGAAAACTTGTCTCCACAAAAAAGAAAAGGACAAAATTTTTTAGTGGACAAAGATATCGCACGGAAGATTGTGAGTTTTTTAGAGCCTTGTTACACTGATGTAATTGAAGTTGGGCCAGGGCTTGGCGCATTAACAAAAGAGCTACTTTTAAAGACTATTAATTTCACTGCAATTGAAATCGATAAAGGTTTTGTGCGTGTATTAAGAGCAAAGTATCCACATCTTAATATTATTGAAAAAGACTTCCTTGATTATAATGTTCCACGTGAAACAAAAGCTGTTATTAGTAATATTCCGTATTACATCACCACAAAAATAATTGAAAAGGTGTTATTAGAAGCAGAAAACCTTAAAAAGTTTGTATTTATGACTCAAATTGATGTAAAGGATCGATTATTAGCAAAACCAAGAACAAAAGCATATAGCCCGCTACGCGTGTTATTAAGTTTGCTTGGTGATATTGAACAAAAACTAGTAGTGAGCGCTGATAAATTTTACCCTGTTCCGCATGTTGATTCCGCAGTATTTTCTTTTACACGCGAAAAAAGCGATATTCCTGTGCGTGAATTGTATGCGTTTTTAAACACCGCCTTCCTTAATAGACGGAAGACACTATATAACAACTTAAAAAACATATACGACAAAGAAGATATTTTAAATGCTTTAGTGAAACATCAAATTGATGAAAATATTAGAGCGGAAGCACTAACTCCTGAACTCTTATTAGCGTTATTTACAACATTAACGCATAATAAGCATTGAAAAGGTCCTAAAATAACGTAATTTTGGTATCATATAAATATGATAGTAACTGCAAATGCACGCTTATCTATAAGTGTGAAAACAACGCTTAATCCACTGACAAATGCTTTAGAGATTAAAAGCGTAGTTTTACCTATTGAATTTAGCGATACAATTACAATCGATGGTTTTAACACAGCGTTTATGGATATTGTTCACTACACGAATAAAGCTCTACACGTCAAAGAAAAACGAATCATTGACGAAGCATTAATTAAGATGCGTGATAAGTTTGACTATAAACAAAACTTTTCGGTTAAAATTCATAAAAATATCCCTACTGGTCACGGTTTAGGAAGTGGGGCAAGTGACGCTACTTCTGTGATTAAAGCTGTGGCACATTTAGCTAAATTAAAATTAACACCTGAGCAATATTACGATTTAGCGGTTAATGTCGGGAAAGATGTCCCTTATTTCTTAGTGAATAAACCCGCTGTGTATGACTTAAACAAACAAGAAGTAATACCTTTTAAATTTAAACATAATCCGTATGTATTATTAATCATTCATTCTGATATTTACGAAAAAGAAAATGTTGTTAAAGATTTTATGGATTATGGTGAGTCACTACCAAAACAACTAGCAAACGTTGTGGAAGTTGCCGAAAAGGGTTCTTTACGCGAGTTAGGCTCAGTACTCTTTAACGACTTTAGTGAAACAATTATTAAATATACACCCGCACTGCGCGCTGTATTAAATGATTTAAAGCAATTAAATATTGAAGCTTATGGCATTGCTGGAACTGGAAACACAATATTTGCGTTAAGCGATAACCGAAATTTATTACGTTTTATTAATGATAAGTATCGAAAACTAAACTATCAAACAGTGATGACAAGAGTCATTAAATAGGAGAATTGTATGAAAAGAAATGCGATTATTTTGGCCGCGGGGAAAGGCACCCGCATGAAATCATTAAATCAAGAAGTATCAAAAGTAGGATTTGAAATACTTGGGAAACCACTGATTAACTGGGTATTAGACGCAGCAAAACCGCATATTACTGGTCGAACGGTTGTAATTGTTGGTTTTGGTGGTAATCATACTTCTAAGCTTGTTGAAGGTAAAGCTGAAATTGCCTGGCAACATGAACAAAAAGGGACAGGACACGCGATTATTCAAACCGCGCCACTGCTTGAAAAAGAAAAAGGCGATACTTTAATATTAAGTGGTGATGTACCACTTATTACCGAACAATCCATCAGCGGGCTCCTTAATCTCCACAGTAAAGAAAAGAACGACTTAACAATTTTAACCGCTAAACCAGATAATCCTTTTGGTTATGGTAGAGTCTTACGGGCGCCAAATGGCGAAGTAACACGGATAGTGGAACAAAAAGATTTAACGGGGAATGAAGGTGATATCAGTGAAGTTAATGCTGGAATGTATGTTGTGAATAACAAAAAATTATTCCAAGAATTAAAGAATTTAAAACCAAACAACAAACAAGGTGAATTATATTTAACAGATATTATTGGTTTGTTTAAAGAAAGAGGCTATAAAGTTGGGGCTTTTGTGCTTGCTAATCCCGATGAAATGCTTGGCACGAATGATCGGGCGCAACTTGCGGAAGCCGCAGAATTACTAAAAAAACGTATCAACTTAATGCATATGTTAAATGGTGTGACGATTGAAGATCCAAATAACACATACATTGGACCAGATGTCACGATTGGCCAAGATACAATCATTAGTCCTAACACGACTATTTTGGGAAATAGCAATATTGGTGTCGCTAATGAAATTGGACCAAATACATATTTAAAGAATATGAAAGTTGGTGACTATAACACAATTATTTACAGCCATTTAGTGGATAGTGAAATTTGTAATAATGTTAAAGTTGGTCCGTTTGCGAGAATGCGCCAAAGCGCCTTAGTAAAAGATGAATCACGGATTGGAAACTTTGTGGAACTTAAAAGCACAACATTCCATGAAGGTGTAAAGGCAAGCCACTTAGCGTATATGGGTGATGCCGAATTAGGAGCGCACACGAATGTTGGTGCCGGAGCAATTACCGCGAACTATGATGGCGTTCATAAATACAAAACAATTGTTGGCGAACACGTTTTCATTGGTACAAACACCACCCTAGTTGCCCCGCTTCATATTGGTGAAGGCTCTTACCTTGCCGCAGCATCAATCATTAATAAAGATGTGCCAAAAGACACACTCGCCATCGCTCGTTCGCGGCAAGAAAACAAAGAAGGCTATGCGAATGTAATTCGGGAAAAACAAAAAAAGAAATAGGAATTGCTGGAAAAATAACTAAAGACGCTTGTAATGAGCGTCTTTTTAAATAACAAAAACCCCGCTCCAAAGAACGGGGTTCAAATCTTACTAAACGATAATTACAATTAATTATTATTTAGTTTTTTTATGTTTGATAGCAGCTTGAGCAGCGGCTAAGCGGGCAATTGGTACACGATATGGTGAACAACTGACATAGTCTAAGCCAACGCTATCAAAGAATTCGATGGAATTTGGATCACCACCATGTTCGCCACAGACACCTAAATGAACATCAGGATTGCCCTTGCGACCACGTTCAACACCTAAACGCACTAATTGGCCAACGCCTTCAGTGTCTAAGGTTTGGAATGGATCTTGTTCGAAGATACGAGCTTCAGTGTAGTCTGGAAGAAATTTCGCCGCATCATCACGGCTAAAGCCAAACGTCATTTGTGTTAAATCGTTTGTCCCAAAGCTGAAGAATTCAGCTTCTTTCGCAATCTTGTCGGCAAGTAAGGTTGCCCGTGGGATTTCAATCATTGTCCCAACGAGGTAACTAAGTTTTTGACCGCTCTTCTTAATTAATGCATCAGCGGTTTTCCGCACGTATTCTTCAACGTATTTATATTCTTTAACGTCTAACACAAGTGGAATCATGATTTCTGGATGGATAGCTTTACCAGTATCTTTTTGGGCACGTAAGGCGGCGCTGATAATTGCTTTTGTTTGCATCACAGCAATTTCTGGGTAAGAAACGGCTAAGCGAACACCACGGTGGCCCATCATTGGGTTAAATTCTGAAAGTGATTCAATCCGTTCATGGAGAATAGTGACATCAACTTTAAGTTCTTTGGCTAAAGCAACGATTTGTGCTTCTTCAGTTGGTAGGAATTCATGTAACGGAGGGTCAAGTAAACGAACCGTAACAGGTAATCCCTTCATCACTTTAAAGATGCCATAGAAGTCTTCTTCTTGGTAAGGAAGGATTTGCGCTAAAGCTGCTTCGCGCTCTGCTTTTGTCGCAGAAAGAATCATTTTACGCATAAAGAATACACGATTAACATCAAAGAACATATGTTCGGTACGGCATAAACCAATACCTGCTGCCCCAAAGTCACGACCATGGGTGGCATCAAGTGGAGTATCAGCGTTAACACGGACTTCAAGACGACGATATTTGTCGGCTAATTTCATGAAACGACCAAAGTAACCAGTGAGTTGTGGTTCGACTAACGGAATTTCACCTTCATAAATGTTTCCGGTTGTCCCATCAATACTAATAACGTCTTTTGTGGTGTAAACTTTGTCACCAACTTTCATTGTGTGGTTAACTTCATCAATAATGACGTCGTGGGCACCAACGATACATGTTGTTCCCATTCCGCGCGCGACAACAGCGGCGTGGCTAGTCATACCACCGCGTGAAGTAAGAATACCAGCGGCGGAAACCATACCAGCAATGTCTTCTGGTGAAGTTTCACTACGAACTAAAAGGACGGTTTCGCCTTTTTCTTTTCGTTCAGCAGCATCAGCGGCGTCAAAACTTAAACGTCCTGTTGCGGCACCTGGAGAAGCTGGTAAACCAGAGGCGATAACTTTTTTGGTTTTTAAGACTTTTTGATCAAAGCCTTTGTGAAGTAAGCTATCAAGTGCTTTTGGATCAACACGTAAGACGGCTTCTTCTTCAGTAATTAAACCTTCATCAATTAAGTCACATGCGATTTTAAGTGCCGCAGCGGCCGTTCTTTTACCACTGCGTGTTTGTAAGAAGTATAATTTACCATCTTCAACGGTAAATTCGATATCTTGCATATCGCGATAATGTTTTTCTAATTTATGTAGAGTGTCGACAAATTGTTTGTAGACTTCAGGCATGTTTTCTTCTAACCAACTAATTGGTAGCGGGGTACGAATACCAGCCACAACGTCTTCACCTTGAGCATTTGGTAAGTATTCAGCGAAGATGTGGTTGTCACCAGTGGATGGCGAACGGGTAAAGGCAACACCAGTGCCACTTGTATCACCCTTGTTACCATAAACCATTGATTGAACGTTAACAGCAGTACCCCATTCGTAAGGAATATGATTCATTCTGCGGTAAATGTTTGCTCTTTCGTTATCCCAACTACGGAAAACAGCGGTAACAGCTTCAATTAATTGGACACGAGCGTCACTTGGGAACTCTTCCCCAAGCACTTTTTTATAGTGTGCTTTGAACTTTTTCACTAATTCTTTTAAGTGTTCAGCTTTTAATTCGCTATCAAGTTTAACACCAGCTTTAACTTTAGTTTCTTCAAGCATTTTTTCCATTTCAGCGCGTGGCTTACCTTTAACGACGTTGAAGTACATTAAAATGAAACGACGATAGCTGTCATAGGCAAATGCCGCGTTGTCCGTTTCTTTAGCTAAAACTTCTGCGACTTCATCATTAAGTCCTAAGTTTAAAACGGTATCCATCATCCCAGGCATCGATACACGAGCACCAGAACGGACACTGACGAGTAATGGGTTTTTCTTGCCCCCAAATGTTTTGCCAGTTTCTTTTTCTAAATCTGTGACTGCTTTGTAAATTTGATCAATCACAAATTGTGGTAATTTTTTACCTTCATTGTAATAAAGGTTGCAAGCTTCAGTTGTGACGGTGAACCCTTGTGGAATAGGAACGCCAATGCGTGTCATTTCAGCAAGGTTAGCACCTTTACCGCCCAAGTAATTCCGGCCTAATTTTTCGCCTTCTTTACACTTGAACGCAAAGACATATCTTTTTTCTGCCATATTCTTCCTCCTTTTTAAGCAGTATTTAACATACCATCGCTATCTATAATATCATAGATATTAAGGTTTATTGTAATAAATCACTCAAAAACAATGAAAATAGATGAGAAAAGACGATAACACTAATAATTTGCTAAAATAGTAATGCTAGAGGAAACGGCGAATATGGAAAAAAAAGAAAAACTTGTACTAGCGATTGATTTTGGGACTCAGTCTCTAAGAGTTTCTGTTGTAAATCAATTTGGAGAAATAAAAGCAATCATTAAAAGTAAATACAATGAGGCTTATTTTAGTAGTGAGCCTGGTTTTGCAGAACAAAATCCAAACTATTATTGGTATGAATTATGTGATGCAACATATAAATTAAAAGAAAAACACGGCGACTTATTAGAAAAAGTAATAGCAATGAGCGTCACGACTTTCCGCGATAGCCCAGTCTTCCTTGATAAAAATTACGAACCAACACGGCCAATGGTATTATGGCTTGATCAACGACAGGCCGCACTCGATAAGAAATTACCACTTATCCGCCGTTTAATTTTTAGTGTTGTTGGCATGGCTGAAACAGTTAACCTAAATATGAGACGTACCCCAGCGATTTGGGTGCAAGAAAACGAAAAAGATGTTTGGGAAAAAACAGCATATTATGTGAATATTTCAACGTTTATTAACTACAAGTTAATCGGTGAACTAATTGACAGTGTCGCTAATCAAACAGGCCACTTTCCAATTCATTTTAAAAAAGGAAAATGGTATGGTGACAATGCATTAAAAAATATTTATCGCGTACCACGCACGAAATTAGCAAAAATTGTTAAGCAAGGGACAGTGATGGGCGTCGTTTCAAAAGAAGCAAGTAAAGCTACTGGCCTACCTGAAGGTTTAAAAATTATAGCCGCAGGAACCGATAAAGGTAGTGAGGCTTTTGGGACGGGAGCATCACGTAAAGACATTGCCTCAATTTCTTATGGTACCGCTAGCGCAATTTCAGTTCCGAACAAAAAATATATTGAACCTGAACTTTTCTTACCAGCCTATAGCGCTCCAATCGCCGGTCTTTATCAGATGGAAGTGCAAATTTATCGTGGCTATTGGATGGTAGGGTGGTTTATTAAACAATTTGGTGCTCGTGAAACACTTGAAGCTCATATAGAAACACTAGCGACCGAAGAAGTATTAAATCAAAAAATGTTAGAAATTCCGCCTGGGGCACAAGGGTTAGTACTTCAACCTTATTGGGGTCCAGGACTAAAGCGTCCTGAGGCACGTGGTGCGATTGTTGGGTTTAGTGATTATCACACCCGCATTCATGTGTATCGCGCGATTATTGAAGGGATTGCTTTTGGATTAAAAGAAGGGCTCGTTGGTATTGAAAAAAGACAACGAAAAAAAGTAAAAGAAATTAGGGTATCGGGCGGGGGTTCGCAAAGTGATGCGATATGTCAAATAACCGCGGATATATTTGGCGTACCAGTTAGTCGTACACAAACTTATGAAACAGCAACCATTGGAACTGCACTTGTGACCTTTTATTATTTGGGAATTTTTGACTCGCTTGAAGCAGCAACAAAGTCAATGGTCCATATTGAAAAAACCTTTAAACCTAACCCTGAAAACGTTAAACAATATAATAAATTGTATAAAGATGTATACGCTAAGTTATATCCAAAATTAAAAGGTATATATAAGAAACTAAAATATTTCTAAAGCGCATAATAAAAAGGGTTAACTAGTAAATTAACCCTTTTTTGCTGTAAATAATTGATTAATCTATAGAATCTTGACTATCATCAATACCGAGGAATTGAGCGTTGTATAAACTCGCATAGAAACCATCAGCCGCTAAAAGTTCTTCGTGTGTTCCAGTTTCAATGATGTCGCCTTTATTCATCACTAAAATCTTTTTAGCGTTTTTAATTGTACTTAAACGATGGGCGATAATGAACGTCGTGCGACCTTTCATTATTTCATCCATTACACTTTGAATGGCGTATTCAGTCCGTGTATCAACACTACTTGTGGCTTCATCAAGAATAAGAATTTTGGGTTTAGAAATAATCGCACGAGCAATAGTAATTAATTGACGTTGACCTTGTGAAATGTTCGTGCCGTCTTCATTTAGAATAAATTCATATTCATCAGGGAGTGTTGTAATAAAATGGTGAGCACGAGCAGCTTTAGCAGCTTCAATCACTTCTTCGTCGGTCGCATCGCGATTTCCATAGCGAATATTATTTTTAACTGATCCTTTAAATAACCAAGTGTCTTGTAAAACCATTCCCACACTACGGCGTAAAGCACTCCGTGAGTAATTACGAATGTCTGTGCCATCTAATGTAATTGAACCAGCATTAATTTCATAGAAACGCATAATCAAATTAACAAGCGTTGTCTTTCCGGCGCCCGTTGGTCCGACAATAGCGATTGTATCGCCTGGTTTAACATGCAAATTCATGTTTTTAATCAGTTCAACATCAGCTTTATAACTAAAATCAACGTTATTGAAACAAAATTCCCCGACAACATCATCGTTTGATATAATGGCATCTTCAGCATCAGGTTCTTGCTCTGGAGCGTCAAGTAAATTAAAGACACGTTCGGCACCAGCAAGTGTTGTTTGAATATTCGCTGAAATTTGACCAATTTGTAAGAATGGTTGCATAAAGTTATTAAGGAAAATAACAAAGGGTGCAAGGCTAATAACATCATTTGTAAGACCAGCGACAAGTAAGACACCAACAAAACCTAAGTTATTAATAAAGCGAATTGATGGGAAGATAAACGAACTTAACCATCGTGACCAGAAATTAGATTTAGCCATCGAATCATTAAGTTTTGTAAATGTATCAAATTGTTTTTGTTGTTGATTGAAGAGTTGAACAACTTGGATTCCGGCAAAGTTTTCCTCAACCACTCCTTCTAGTTCCCCAGTTTTCTTTTGGAAAGTAACGAATTGGCTTTGCGAATTTTTAGTAATAACAAATGTAATTAATAGTGTTAGCGGGAGCATACCAAGCGCCACTAATGCTAAACGCCAGTTAACAATAAGCATCCCTGTTAAAACAGCAATGAAGAGCATAATTGATTGTGCGATTGTAACAATTGTATTATTTAATGTTTGTGCGATTGCATCAACATCATTTGTGCCAATTGATAATAATTCACCATAAGGATGTTTATCAAAATATGAAAGTGGTAGGCGATCAATCTTTTCTCTGATTTTATTACGCAAAGTATAAGCATATTTCCCTGAAATACGAATCGCGATGAGTTGTGCGATAGTGTCAAGGATGACAGCAAGAACAATAAGGCCAATCATAAAACCAAAGTCAACGAATACTTTTGTCCAATCAAGGCCAAGGCTGGGATTAGCAATATCGAAGTAATAACGACCATAACGAGGATGTTCTGGTGAAAAGGCCCCTAAAATATTTCGTAAATATAAAGGAATAATTGTATTCGCCGACATTGAAATAGTAAGCAAAACAAAAATAACGATAAGGCGGACGCGATATTGTTTAAATTCGCGTAAAATGCCGCGTAAAGCTTTTTTAGCATTAGTTGCTTTTTCGATTTTGGGTCCGTGTCTACCGCGCGCCATTATGCAGAGCCTCCCTCACGCACAAAGTCAGTAAATAGTTCGCGTGACTTTTTAATTTCATCGGGATCAAGTTGTGACGCAACGATTTCTTGATAAACCGTACACGTCTTTAACAAATCAGCGTGTTTACCAATACCCGCAACACGACCATCCTCAAGGACTAGTATTTGATGAGCGTCAAGAATTGAACTAACGCGTTGTGCAACAACAAAAATAGTCGCGTCCTTCGCATAACTTCGAAGCGCGGTTCGGAGGCGAATGTCAGTTTTAAAATCAAGCGCACTAAATGAATCATCAAAGACATAAACTTTTGGTTTCTTTACTAATGCACGGGCAATTGCAAGCCGTTGTTTTTGACCACCGCTGAAATTTTTACCGCCTTGCGCAACGGGTGCATCAAGGCCAAGCTCTAATTTAGAAACAAAGTCAGCAGCCTGCGCAACACGCAATGCTTCCCACATTTCATCATCCGTGGCATTATCATTACCAAAGCGCAAGTTGTCGCGAATTGTACCTTTAAATAAGACCGCAGTTTGTGGAACGAAGCCGATTTTGTCGCGTAAATCATTTAATTTAAAGTCACGAACATCATAACCATCAATTGTAATTTTTCCAACATTGACGTCAAAAAAACGCGGTAATAAATTTATGATTGAACTCTTACCTGAACCAGTTGAACCAACAATTGCTGTTGTTGTTCCTGGTACAGCAGTAAAATTAATATTCTTTAAGGTTGGGTGATCAAGATCGCTAAAGGTAAAAGTAACGTCTTCAAATTGAACAACACCATTAGTAATTAATGTTTTATCAAGCGGTGTCTCTGGATCAACAATTTTAGGTTTGACGTTTAATACAGCATTAATCCGTTTTGCGCTTGCGTTAACCCGCGGGAACATGATGAAAGTAAAGCTCAGCATCATAAAGCTCATCATAATGTGTTGTGCATACATCATCGCTGTAATTGTTTGACCAAAAGCATTCATATTAAAAGGGATAATACCAAGCAGCATTTTATCGAAAATAATAAAACCAATGAGATATATACCAAAAAACACCAGATTAAATAGGATGCTTATTGTCGGACTAACAATTTGCATTATAGTACTGACCTTAATAATAATGTCAGTCATCTTACGATTGCCTTCATAAAAGAAACGTTTTTCGCGCTCTTCTTGATTGAACGCACGAATAACGCGAACACCAGTCAAGCCTTCGCGTAATAAGAGCGTAACATAATCTAATCGTTCTTGAATTTGGCTAAATAATGGGCTTGCAACAATAAAGGTAATAATCATTACAACAACAATTAATGGAATAATTATGATAATTACATAAAAGTACATTGGGTCTAACGCTAATAATTTGATTGAACCAATGATGAGGAAAATTGGTGACATAATGAAAACACGATTAACCATGAATGCAAAGTCTTGCACAGCACGTGAATCATTAATTAATCTAGTCAAGAGACTAGCGGTACCAAATTCATTGATGTCACTTAATGAAAAGCTTTCGACATTTTTAAATACTTCTTTTCGTAATTCTTTACCGAGAGTAGAAACAAACCAAGAATTTAATGATCCTTGTCCCGCTGCTAAAGCAAAAATGCCAAGTGAAATTAAAAGCATCATCCCGCTATGTTTTAACATTTCATTAATTTCAGCTCGAGATAGTCCAGCCTCACCAACATTATTAACAATACTTTGAATTGTTGAAATATAATCTGGTAATTGTAGTTGCAGTAGTGTTTGACTAGCAACGAGCACAACAATAATTATTAATTGCCACCAGTGGCGCTTAACAAGCTTATAAATTTTAAACATCTAGTTTATTCCCTTCATAATAGGTAAGTAAACTTCGGAAGCTGTTAAGATATTGCTTGGTGAAGGACCAGAAATAATTTGTGTTCCAATTAAACCGCGTAAGATAGCTTTTAAAACATTTAATATTTCTTGAGCGCTTAAAGTGTTGATGATACGACCATTATTTTGCCCTTCTGTAATAAAATTTAAGAAGAGTTTTGACCAATCTTCGCGTATTGTTAGCAGCGCTTTATTGCGCGGCGCTTGTTTATAAGTGAAAAGTAACATACTTAAACAATAGGCCGATAATTTTTCTTTTTTTAATGTTTCTACAATCAAGGCAATTGAACCCGCTAGTGCAAGTTCAGCGGGGATTGTTAATGACTTAAGATGATCAATAAACGGTTTGTAGCGAGCGACAACGTGATTAGCGCATTCTTCATATAATCGATTGATATTAGTAAAATAGTGATAAACGAGACTATGTCCACAATTTGCTTCTCGGGCTACAGCCGCTATTGTTAGTTCAGTAAAAGGGACACGCACAAAAAGACGAACGCCTGCTTCTAGAATATCGTCTCGACGTGTTTTAGCTCTGTTTTTTGTTTTGGGTGCAGTTTGTTTTGTCATAGTTCCACTGATGATAGATTATAACAAAGATGGCGTTAAATAGATATTGAATTAATCTTTGATTAATAAATTAATTTCTTCGTTTGTTAGTTTCCGATATTCACCAATTTTTAAATCATCAACACGAAGTGAGGCAAATTGTTCACGATGAAGAAAAGTGACGGTTAAACCAAACGTTTGGAACATGCGTTTAATTTGGTGAAACTTACCTTCAACAACTGTGACGCGCCCAACATTAACATCAACTATTTCTAAAGTTGCAGGAAGTGTTGTAAAATCATCATCAATTTTAATTCCACGTGCAAAATGCGCGATTAATTCACTTTTTATAGGTAAATCAGTGGTTGCTAAATAGACTTTATTTACGCGCTTTTTAGGGCTAATAAGTTTATGTGTAAGTTTACCGTTATTTGTTAATAATAATGCCCCAGTTGTATCTTTATCTAGGCGTCCGACAGTGTGCAAGTTATACATGATAAATTCTGGTGCAAAAGAAATAATGGTAGGGTGGACGTTATCTTCATTAGCGCACACATACCCTTCTGGTTTGTTAATTAAAAAATATTGAAACTCTTCGTAGTGAAGAACGTCACCATTAAAAATAACGACATCGTTATTAGTGTCAACTTGAAAGCCTTCGCTTGTAACAACTTCACCATTGATAGTTACCTTTTTACCACGAATATATTTTTTAACAGTGGTGCGGCTTTCACCAAGTGTTTTCGCCAGAAAACGATCTAATCTCATAGTGCTTCTTCTTTTTGTTCGGGTTCAGTGTCATCAGCTGGTGCTTCTTTTTTCGCCTTCTTTTTAAAAAGACCAATAAACTTTCGCCAAACTTTTACGAACCAGTCTTCATATTTGTTCGCTAACCAGGTAAATAATAAAACGGTAGCGAGCGCAGTGACAATACCAGAAAAAACATCAGTGGGATAATGGAAACCAAAATATATGCGAGTGTAGGACATTATTGCACTAAAGATTAAAGCTGGCGCGGCCCATTTGCGATGGTGAATTAAAATTGTAAATCCGAAGATAAAAGAAGATAATGTGTGACCAGACATAAATGCTTTTGATCCTGGGACTAAGAAATCGTTAAGTTTGCTTTGGGGTGCAAAGATGTTGTACATGTAGTTGTTTAACCATGATGCATCAACTGAAAATTCTGGAACATCAAATGGTCGTGGTCGATTAACAAGCGGTTTAAAAATCCAAAGATTAAAGCCAGACACTAAAATTAAACCAAAAACAATAATTAATCCAGCTTTTCTTGTCTTTTTAAAGCCAATCATAATAAAAGCGATAATAAAAAATATCACAGCCATTTCGCCGGCGAGTGTTAAATATTTAAATAAGAAAGTAATGATTGGTGTTTGTGTTTTCTCCACAACCCATCGTAAAAAACTAATTTCCCACGCCATAGTTCTACTCCTTTATAGATTGTTATTCTTCTTTATTATTACTATTTTCAGTAACTTCTTCAACTAAAACTTGCTCTTCCTTTTTATTTGCTAGCCCTAAAAGGAAATAAGAAAGAGCGGCACCCACTAAGACAGCGACAACGCAAAGGACAAACATTAAAGGATCAAAGCCATCAACTTTAGCGTATTCAGGACGAATTTTCCCGTTAAAGAAAGCAATGACAATTGAGCCAATGATAAAACCGAAAATAGTAAAATATGTTTTAACGCGATCTTTCGCAAAGAAATATTTATACATTTTAGCAATGACAATTAAACCTAATATTGAACCAACACCAAAAGAGAATAGTCCTGCGATATCAAAACCAACATTAACAAAGTCAAATTTCACAATCCGAATTAAAAAATCAATTAATTCTTCATAATATCCAAAAGCAATCAAGATAAATGTGCCCGAAATACCCGCAGACACATGACCACCCATTGAGAGAAAAGCAACAAAGAAAAGTAAAATAACTTGTAAGAAGTTGATGTTTACTAAATCAGCGTGTAATGTCGTAAACCAAGTAAAAGTTCCTAAACCAAAGACAAAAAGGAAGCCCATCAGCGTTAATAATAAGTTTTTCCACGTAACATTTCCTCTAATCGTGCCAGTGAAAATACGCAAACCACCAAGCGTTAGACCAGCGAAGAAAGAAATTGATAGAAACGGGAAATGTTCAAGCGCTAGTTTAATTGGATAAAATAACGCGCCCATACTCACAATACCACCAAGTGCCATCGGTACAAGTAAACTAAGCGATTGTCTAGGATTTTTTCGAAAATCAGAAACAGCATTAATTAGGTCGTCGTATACGCCAATTAAAACAGCCATAGTACCACCACCAATAGCGGTAATTAGGGCAAATCCTAAGAGCAATCCTTGCACAAAACGTTTGAAGAATCTATTCATATCATAAATAATAGCACAATAAATGTTATAATTTAGCAGTAAAAATATGAAACTATTCGTTGGTTTAGGTAATCCAGGAAAGAAATATGAGAACACGCGCCACAACGCAGGGTTTTTAGCGGTGGATAAGTTTGCGGAAATGGCAAAGGTTGATATTGATAAAAGCGACTTTAAGGGATTATTTACAAGCTTTACATATAATGGTGAAAAGATTTACATACTTAAACCACAAACATATATGAATCTTTCAGGACAAGCGGTAGTGTCACTAATGAATTTTTTTAAAATTGAAGTTCATGAATTATATGTTATTTATGATGACATGGATATTTCTCCTGGCCAAATCCGCTTGAAAGAAGAAGGATCTTCAGGTGGTCATAAAGGGATGCAAAATATTATTGAACTTTTAGGAACAACCGATATTAAACGAATTCGAATCGGAATTGGAAAACCCGAACACGAAGGAGTAGATCACGTTTTACAAAAATTAACTGATGAAGATAAAAATGTTTTTATGGAAGGCGTTAATAAAGCAAGTGTTGCAATGCGTGATTTATTAAATGAAGATTTTAATGCTGTTATGAATAAAAATAATCGAAAGGAGCCAAAACCAACACTGAGTGAATAATTTTTTTGAGAAGTTATTTCCTAAAAATACACCCCCCCGCTTCGAGAAAGAACGGGTTTTTGTCACATCTGAAATCATTGGCACCACATTCCTAGTTGCAGAGGCTTTTAAGAAAAAAAGAGATAATTACGTTATTTTAACGAATAACTTATATAACGCACAAAAAACAATTTCAATGTTACAAACATTTATCGACCAAGAAGATATATTATTTTTTCCGAATGACGATTTGCTTTTTACCGAAGTGTTAACGGCCACAAAAGAACTTGAAGCACAAAGAATTTATACGCTATATTCTTCACTTGAAAAGAAGCGAAAATATATTTATGTAGTAAACCTGTCAGCAGCGTTAAAACCAACGCTTAATCCGACATATTTTGCCAAACAATTTATTGAACTAAAAGTTGGAAATACACATAAAATGTCGGCGTTAACGACCAAATTAGTAGAATTAGGTTACAAAAATGTCACTAACGTTGAGCAAACAATGCAGTTTGCAAAACGCGGCGACATTATTGATATATACACTGTAAACGAGGACTTTCCTACACGCATTGAATTTTTTGATGATGAAATTGAATCAATCCGCGACTTTAATGTTAGTACACAAGTATCGATTAGAACACGCGACGAAGTAATCGTCCTTCCTGCTAGTGAAAATATATTATTACCAAATGAACAGAAAGAGTTTCTAAAGTGTATCCATGACTTTTTAAATTCACAAAAGAAAGAAATGAGCGTCACGGAAGAGGAAATGTTTACAAACAATCTAAATGAAAGTATTACTAATTATTTAGCGGGTGATTACAATACTCTAAATAAATATTTACTACTCTATTCACTGTTTCAATATAACATCCTTTCATATATTGATAATCCTAATGTTGTATTTGCAAATGAGCCACAATTACTAGCAACATATGGTATTATTTCTAATCACGCTGAACACTATGTTAAAGATCAAGCACGACGTTTTAATTTGTTACCAAAGACGGAGCTTTATCAACAATATAATACATTAGGAAATTATACAAAATATATAACGCGCGAGTTTAGTGAAGATGGCAACGAAAGTGTGCTTCGTATTAGTCCAGTGGCAGACTTGCGAGGTCGCGATGATTTTAATTTAATCGTGCGTAAATACTATGACGACGATTATCTTATATACTTCTCAATTAATAACAACACCCAACTAGAGCAAGTAAAAAATCTACTAAAAGAACTAGCGTTAGATTTTACTTTAGACGAGAGAAATAATGAAAAGCAAATCTTAATTACATACGATTATTTTCCACACGGATTTGTCCTTAATTCCTGCAAAACCGTAGTATTTACTAGTAGAGAACTCTTTAACATTACGCGCAATGAGATGCGATATAACGCGCGGTTTAAGGCGGGAACAGTTATTCGTAGTCATGAACAATTGACAGCGGGCGACTACGTTGTGCACGAATACCACGGAATTGGACAATTCATGGAAATTGAATCTTTAAAAGTATTTGGTGTTGTAGGCGATTATATTAAAATCAAGTATTTCGGCAACGAAGAGTTGTCAATACCGATGGACCAAATTCATCTCATTAGAAAATATAGTGGTCGTGAAGGCGTTGCTCCTCGTCTTCATAAAATCGGTTCGCCAGTATGGCAGAGAACAAAAGTTGAGATTAGTAAGAAAATTGAGAATATTGCGGCGGAGCTCGTAGCAATACAGGCCGTACGCTATCAGCGACCAGGCTTTGCTTTTCCGCCCGACGATGAATTTCAAAAAGAGTTTGAACTCGGTTTCCCATATGAATTAACTTATGATCAAGAAATTGCGTTACGTGAAATTAAACAAGATATGGAAGCGCCGCTTATTATGGATCGTCTTCTTTCGGGCGATGTCGGATTTGGTAAAACAGAAATCGCCTTACGTGCCGCCTTTAAAGCGATTAGTGCAGGGAAGCAAGTATTATTTTTATGTCCCACAACACTACTTGCAAGGCAACACTATGAAGTGTCACAAGAACGATTTATGAATTTTGGTGTAAAGATAGCAATGATTTCGCGTTTAGTCACCCAAAAAGAAAAAGAAACAATTATTAAAAACTTCCAAACCGGTGATATTCATCTTCTAATTGGTACACACGCACTTTTTAATATTGATATTGAAAGTGTTGATCTTGGTTTATTAATTGTTGACGAAGAACAAAGGTTTGGTGTTGAACAAAAAGAGATTATTAAAAAAATGAAGACGAGAGTGGATGTTTTGACATTGAGCGCTACACCAATTCCGCGGACTTTACAAATGTCTTTAGTAGGGATTCGTGGTTTGAGTCAAATTAATACCGCTCCGCAAGAAAGAATGCCAATCCAAACATATGTTATTAAGCGCGATGACTATGTGATTAAAGAATTAGTGGAACGCGAATTAGGGCGTGGTGGGCAAGTATTTTACTTATATAATCGCATTGCCACGATATATCATGTTGCAAATAAGTTAAGTCGTTTAGTGCCTAGAGCAAAAATCGGGGTTGTGCATGGGAAAATGGATCGTAATGATATAGAAGACGTTATGACAAGTTTTTATAACAATGATATTAACGTATTAGTGGCCACTTCTATTATTGAAAACGGGATTGATGTCCCAAACGCAAACGTAATAATCGTTGAAAACGCAGACACTTTTGGATTATCACAACTTTATCAAATAAAAGGAAGAGTGGGACGAGGAAACCGCATAGCATACGCATATTTACTATATCAAGGCAACAAAATAATGAATGACGATGCCAAAAAAAGGCTGCAGGCAATTCAAGAATTTACCGATTTGGGAAGCGGATATAAAATTGCCCAGCGGGATCTTATGATTAGGGGTGCTGGTGATATTTTAGGCGCTGAACAATCAGGATTTATTGATAGCATTGGGATTGATATGTATTTAAAAATGCTTGAGGACGCTATTAATGAAAAGAAATATAAGCTAACAAGTGATCCGATTGAAAAAACAATCAATATCAGCGGGTTAGAAGCCTATATTCCTGACGACTTTGCGAGCAAATCAGAAAAATTCGACATTTATTTAGAAATTAAGAAAAGTAAGAAAATGAAGGAATTAAAGGATTTTGAACAAAAAGTGATTGATATGTATGGCAAGCTTCCACAATCACTAGAAATACTCTTTTTAAAACGTCAAGTTGAACTAGTTGTAAACAGTAGAGCGAACTTTATCGAAGAAATTAAAGACGAAGATGTGTATATTGACATACTTCCTGGTTCGGCGTTTTTAGATATTCAAGGTTCATTAGTGTCACTAAACAATCAAATTGGTGACACCTATAGGAACATTCGTTTTATAACTCAAGATGGTAAAATTAAGTTAAGAATAATCAAAAGAGGAGATTGGTTTCATGCATATGCCGCAATTGTGAAAGCAATTGTATCTATTGTTCGTGAAACAATGAGAGTTAGAGATGAGACTAGATAAATTTCTAAAATTAACGAGATTAATTAAACGAAGAACGGTCGCCAAAGACATAAGCAGCGCGGGAAAAGTGATTGTTGATAAACGGACCGTTAAACCATCATATGTTGTTAAGATTGATGATATTTTAGAACTTTATTTAGGGGCATATATTGTTGTTGTGAAAGTAAAATCAATTGATGAAAAAGAAATTCGTAGCAATCCAGAAGCGGGTTACGAGTTATTAAGTAGAAATAAAAATGCAAATTAACTTAAATCTAGAGCATAAATATTTATTAGCGTGCAGCTATGGCCCTGATTCTATGGCGCTTTTTTCGCTATTGTTAACTAATGGTTATAACTTTGCGGTTGCCCACGTAAATTATGGGCTAAGGGGCGAAGAAAGCGAGAAAGAGACAGAAGATCTAACGCAATATTGTAAGAAACATAATATTGCCTTTTTTATCAAGTGGGTAGACGGAAAAGCTATAAAAGGCAATTTTCAAAAAAGAGCAAGGGAAGAACGTTATAAATTTTTTGCAGAAATTGCTGATGAGTATAAATTTGATGCCCTCTTAACAGCGCACCACGGCGATGATGTAATTGAGACGTATTTGATGCAAAAAAATAGCAAGCGTGAAACATTGTACTTTGGAATTAGAAGTGAAATCACATTAAATAATCTTGCTGTTGTTCGTCCATTATTAAACTACTATAAAACAGATTTAGTTCATTATTGTAATAAAAATAATGTTCCTTACGCCACTGACAGTTCTAATCTCGAACTAAAGTATACACGCAATAAGATTCGGCATAATTTTGTGAAAAAGATGACAAAAACAGAAAAAGAAAAAGTATTAAAAGAAATTAATGACCAAAATAAGGAATATTATTTACTAACAAAAAATCTTGAATCATTAATTGTTGGTAATGTAGTTTTAATCGCGGATTACAAAAAGTTAAATAGAAAAGAAAAACAACACCTTGTGTATTTGCTATTTTTAAAAGAAGGGATTGCTAATTGGTTTAGCAAGGGAAGAAATAATTTAATCAACGATATCATTTTAAGCACGAAAAAATCAACAATGATCAAGGTTTATAATACATTTTATTTAGTGAAATACGAAGACAAATTTGAATTTATTAACACTCAAAATTATGCGCCTTACAACTATATCGTTGATGCGCCAAAAACTATAAAAACCGCGCAATTTACGGCTAATCTATGCAAAAACGATGTAATTCCTAATATTTCTGAGAGCGAATATCCTTTAACAATTGCGTCAAAAGGTGTCAATCAAAAATATAATATTAAAGGTTACGAAAAAACAATTAATCGTTTATTTATCGACATGAAGATGCCGCGTCATTATCGCTTAATTTGGCCCATCGTCTCTAATAAGGATGGGAAAGTTATTTATGTTCCGCGTTATCGCGCTAACTATGTTCCGAAAGAAACAGATTTATTTAAAATTAATATTAAATAAAAACCGCAAAAGTTGAAATATATGATTATACTTTGTATAATTACTTGCAGTGTTTATTTATCATATACACATTCGATTAACTTTTAACCCATAGGAGGTCTTAATGAGCAATCCAAATCCACGTCCAAATCCTAGAAGCGCCCCGCCGCGTCGCTCGCTGCGGACCCTTTTACCTTATTTACTTTTATTCGCTGTTATTGGTGTAGTTATTTGGTTAGCGTTCTTTACTGGAAACGCAAAAACTGAAACACTACTTCAAACCGAACTTGCGGCTTATTTACAAACTAATGGTGGTTTAATTGATACAGTAACAGTCGTGACTACTGAAACGACAACAAAAATTACAGGTATTTTAACGGATGGAAGTAAATTTGTTGCTTTAGTGGATCGCACATTCTATGAAAATATCTTACAACCAACATTATTTGCTGCTGATGGAACAGCACTTGTTGACTTTAAAATTGTTATTGTTAATGCATATCAACGAACATTTTGGAATACAATAGGACCAAACTTAATATATCTCGTGTTAATTGTTGTGGCGATGCTCTTCTTATATTCACGGATGGCAGGCGCTGTTAGTAGTTCAAACACGAAAGCTATGAAATTCAACCGCTCACGCGCTCGTTTAGAAACAAAAGTTAAAAAGACTTTTGACGACGTCGCGGGTGCTGATGCGGAAAAACAAGAGATGATGGAAATTGTTGATTACTTGCGTAATCCGAAAAAATATACAAAATTTGGTGCTAAATTACCAAAAGGTGTGCTCCTTGTTGGGCCTCCAGGAACAGGAAAAACCCTTTTAGCAAAAGCAGTAGCGGGCGAGGCTAACGTCCCCTTTTACTCAATTTCGGGTTCTGATTTTGTTGAAATGTTTGTCGGTGTTGGTGCTGGACGAGTTCGTGACATGTTCCAACAAGCAAAGAAAACAGCACCCTGTTTAATCTTTATTGATGAATTAGATGCTGTTGGTCGTCAACGTGGAGCGGGTCTAGGCGGCGGAAATGACGAACGCGAACAAACATTAAACCAACTCTTAATTGAGATGGATGGCTTTAGTGATAACTCAGGCATTATTGTTCTAGCGGCCACAAACCGTGATGACGTGCTTGACCCCGCATTATTACGCGCTGGACGCTTTGATCGTAAAATTACAGTCAGTCTACCTGACCGCGCTGGTAGAACAGCTATCTTTGGTGTTCATGCTCGCGGAAAGGTTATCGATGAATCAATTGACTTTGATGCTATTTCGCGCCGCACTGTCGGTTTTTCAGGCGCAGATATTGAAAGTGTATTAAACGATGCCGCTATTTTAGCGATTCGTGACAATGCTGAAAAAATTATGTTACGGCACATTGATGAAGCAATTGATCGCCGCATTGCTGGTCCTGCACGCACGAGCAGACAACTTAATGAACACGAACGTAAAGTGATTGCATATCACGAGGCTGGTCACGCTGTAATTGGACTTAACCATCCATTTAGTGACAAGGTACAAAAAATTACAATTATTCCGCGCGGCCAAACCGGTGGTCATGTTCTTATGACTCCCAAAGAAGATCGTTTCTTACTAACCAAAAATCAATTAATTGCTCGTATCGTCGGCTATTTAGGCGGTCGCACAAGTGAAGAGATTTTCTTTGATGATGTTTCCACTGGTGCACAAAACGATATTGAAGTTGCGACAAGAATTGCTCGACTGATGGTTACTGAATTTGGGATGAGTGATCTTGGACCAATTCAATATGAAAGAGATACGGGCAGTGTCTTCCTTGGTCGTGATTATACTTCAAGTCAAAAGAATTTCAGTCAACAAGTAGCACTTGAAATTGATAAGGAAGTAAGGAAAATCATTGAACAAGCTCACGATAAAGCCCGCGAGATTATTGAAGAACACAAGGATGATGTTATCCTTATTGCGGAAACATTATTAGACCGTGAAACAATTACCGCTGAACAAATTGATCGGCTTTTAAAAGACCGAAAACTTGATGAACCGAAACAAGCAGCAATTGGTGAAGTTGTATTAACAGAGAAACCCAAAACTGAACCAAAACCAGCAGTTGAGCAGCCGGAAGACGATAAGAAGTAATAAATCGAGAGCCGAAGCAATTCGGCTTTTTAATAACAATGTGGAAAATTGCAAATACTGAAATAAACGGAAAAACAATACTAGCACCGATGGCGGGCATCACAACTTTTGCCTATCGTGAATTTATGCGCTCCTTTGGTGTGGCGCTTTGCTATACCGAAATGATAAGCGATAGCGGCCTTATTTTTAATAATGAAAAAACATATGAATACTTACCACGACGAGAGGAAAAACGACCAACAACAATTCAACTTTTCGGGGGCGAAAAAGAGAAGCTTTTAAGCGCTATTGAAAAGATTGAAAAATACACTGATAACTATGATTTTCTTGACTTAAATTTGGGTTGCCCAGTGCCTAAGGTAACACGAAATAATGGCGGTTCTGCATGGTTAAAGCATCCAAATGAGCTAATTTCAATGGTCGAAGCCGTAGTCAAAGCAAGTACCAAACCTGTGACAGTAAAAATCAGAATTGGTTGGGATGAAAAGCACATTAATTTTAAAGAATTATTACCCAAATTAGAAGCGGTGGGTGTCAGTCTAATCGCCATCCATTTGCGGACCACAAAACAACTTTATGGTGGGAAAGCGCGATACGATTTAGCGTATAATATCCAAGATTTAGTAAGTATACCACTTGTCGTAAGTGGCGATATTTATTCACTTGACGATGCACTAAAAGCACTTGAAATAACTGGGGCGAAGGCGGTAATGTTAGCACGGGGTCAACTTGGGAATCCGTTTTTAGCAGCGCAAATTGAAACATACTTTAAAAATGGTGAAAGGCTACCTGATCCAACATTACATGAACAACTTGATTACTTGTGGACATTAGCGAACATGATGGTCAAAGAAAAAGGCGAGCACACGGGAATTCTAGTGATGCGCGGTATTGCTCATCATTTTATAAAAGGATTCTCGTTTACTAAAACATTCAGAGTAAAATTAACTAAAATGTCAACTTTAGCTAATTTAGCGGCAATAATTAAGGAGATTAAGGACCAGGCTTTGCTTACATAAGCAAAAAGTGGTAAAATAACCACATCTAAAGGGAGTTATTTATGGCAAGAGAATTTAGTGATCAAGAATTAGTAAGACGCGCTAAAGCAGAAGAATTAAGTGCCCAAGGTATTGATCCGTTTGGAAAAAAGTTTGTACGCACCGATACGAGCACTTCAATTAAAGAAAAAGCTGGTGAGTCTACTAAAGAAGAATTAGAAGAAAAGGCAATTAAAGTTAAAACCGCGGGTCGCATAATGTTAATGCGCATTATGGGTAAAGCGAGTTTCTTCACAATTCAAGACCAAAACGGAAGAATTCAAGCCTTCATTAGTAAACAAGGTGTTGGCGATGATGCATATGAATTATTTAAAAGTGCGGATATTGGTGACATTGTTGGTGTTGAAGGCACAATTATGCGCACTAAAACTGGTGAAGTTACAGTCAAGGTTGAAGTTTATACCCATATTGTAAAAGCATTACGTCCACTTCCAGAGAAGTTCCATGGACTAACTGACGTTGAAGAGCGTTATCGTCGCCGTTATGTTGATTTAATCATGAATGAATCATCAAAAAATGTAGCGTTAACTCGTCCTAAAATAATTCGTGCGATTCAAAAATTCTTGGATGATCGTGGTTTTGTTGAAGTTGAGACAAGCATGTTAAATAGTGTGCTTGGTGGCGCTAGCGCTAAACCATTTATTACACATCACAACACGCTTAATCGTGACTTTTACCTGCGAATTGCCACGGAATTACCACTAAAACGCTTATTAGTGGGTGGTATCGAAAGGGTTTATGAAATTGGTCGCCTCTTCCGTAATGAAGGCATGAGCACTCGTCATAATCCTGAATTTACAACTGTTGAAGCTTACCAAGCTTACGCTGATTTAGAAGACATGTATGAATTATGTGAAAGTTTAGTAAGAGAACTCGCAATTAAAGTTACCGGCGGCACTAAATTATCATGGGGTGACGTCGTGATTGATGTTGGAAAACCATTTCGCCGTGTTGCGATGGTTGATTTAGTTAAAGAAAAAACAGGAGTTGACTTTCGACAAGTGTTATCGTTTGAGAAAGCAAAAGCTATCGCCGAAAAACATGAAATTAATGTTGAAAAACACTGGACTGGTGTTGGCCACATTTTAAATGCTTTCTTTGAAGAATTTTGTGAAGAAGATTTAATTCAACCAACATTTGTGTATGGTCATCCACTCGAAATTTCTCCACTAGCGAAAAAAAGCGAAGACCCACGTTACACTGAACGCTTTGAATTATTTGTGAAAACAAACGAATTAGCGAATGCCTTTACTGAGTTAAATGATCCGCGCGATCAATATGAACGCTTTAAAGCCCAATTAAAGGCCAGAGAATTAGGCGACGAAGAGGCTAGTGAAATGGATGAAGACTTCATCGAAGCCTTAGAATACGGAATGCCACCAGCGGGTGGTATCGGCATCGGTATTGACCGCTTAGTGATGTTTTTACTTAACCAAACATCAGTTCGGGAAGTTATTTTATTCCCAACGATGCGTGACAATAAATAAAGTTTTATTGTAATTATTATTAGCGAATAGGGTGATTCTTTACAAACGCTAGTAATTGTAATATAATTACAACGCTATATTACTGCGTGTAATATACTCCATGCTGTTGGAAAGCAACAGCCGAAAAAGACCAAAGGGAGGTGTGCTTATGAAAAAGTACGAAATCATGTATATTCTTCTTGCTGATTTAAGTGAAGAAGAACGTAAAGCCGAAATGGAAGGTCTCCATCAAATTATTACCAATTTAGGCGGTAAAATTGTTGATGTTGATACCGAAAAATGGGGTTTACGTGATTTTGCGTATCCGATTAATGAATTACATAAAGGTTATTATGTAGTCGTTAATGTCGAAAGTGATGCTGCGGCAATCGCTGAATTCGAACGGTTATCAAAATTAAACAAAAATGTAATTCGTCATCTTGTTATCGCTAAATAATAAAAATAGGAGGAATAACAATGATTAATCGAGTAGTTTTAGTGGGACGTCTTACCCACGACCCAGAATTACGTAAGACATCTTCTGGTGCATCCGTTACCAACTTTAGTATCGCCATTAACAATCGGTTCTCGCGCGATCAAGAAAACAGTACAAGTTTCTTTAGAGTGTCGTGTTGGAATCAAACCGCTGATTTTGTCGCTCAATATGCGCGCAAAGGAAATTTAGTGGGGATTGATGGTCGTATTGAACAACGTTCTTACGTAAACAACGCCGGACAAAAAGTAAGTACCGTCGATATTATCGCTGATTCGGTTCAATTACTTGAATCCAAATCAGAAACAAGCGATGGAACAGGTTATCAAAGCGATGCCGAACAAGCTCCTGACGTAGGAGTAGGAATCGACATATCTGATGATGATCTTCCATTCTAAATTATTAAAGGAGATTAGTTTATTATGTCATATCGTAAAAGTAGACCACGTCGTAAAGTTTGCTATTTCAAACAAAATAAAATTAATGAAATAGATTATAAAGATGTTGAACTTCTAAAGAGATTTGTTACTCCAAACGGAAAAATCACTCCGCGGAGAGTTACTGGAACCTCCGCAAAGTATCAACGTCAACTTGCGGTCGCAATTAAAAATGCACGCTTTATGGGATTACTTCCATATTACGTGAGCTAAGAAAAGAAGAATAAAAAGAGCCTCACTTTAGTGGGGTTCTTTATTATAGTTAATTATGAAAAACACAAAAGTATATTATTTAGAAATGTCCTTAGTTATTTTGATTACACTAGGACTTTTTGCTTTTTCTAGCAATTTTTTCTTGCTCCATTATTTTGCAATTTTAGGTCCAGTACCCCTTGCTGTTTTTATTATTCGTAATAGAATGAAAGACGGAATATTTCCTGCAATCTTGATGATACTAGTGGGAACAATTATTGGGTATTTTTTACCTGTAGGGCATGGCAGTCTTATGCGCGGCTTTCTATTTATGATTTACTCAATGTCAATTGGGTTTCTACATGGCGCTATTAACAAGACGAATATAAATCATTTAAAAGAAATATTAATTATTATCGGAGCAGAAATCTTCTTTGGTTTTTTATTAGTTGTTGTTTTCTATATTCAAAAAGATCCACACTTTGCTTATGATGTGGAATTTAATCATTTTTTAGAAGTATTTATCAATTTCTTCAAACTTGATAAAACATCAAATTACGCGCAAAATGTCGGAGTTATTATCAAAAATGGCGTTATTACCCACACAATTGTATTTAGTTTTATTAGTGTTTTAATGACGCATATTTTTATTCGTTTAACGCTTAAATATATTTGCCGTCAAAAAATGGAATATGGCCCTTTTCACGGATTAGAATTTTCAATTTCCAAAATATCGGCAAGTGCTTATATAGTAGGTATAGTTATTGTTGCCGTTTTATCCTTTTTGTTAACAAAAGAACTTAGCCAATTAGCGATTGCAATTATAAATGCTATTTTTACTGTTTTCTTTTCCGTAACAATTATATTTGTGTTCCAAGGTATTTTAGCGGTTAATTTGCGACTAGAGGCAAGGGGTTATAATAAGCTTAGTACACTCTTGTTTATAGTAGGAATTATCTTATTTCCACTATTTGCGGTTTTAGGAGCAATAAATTCACTGCTTGAGCAAAAAGAAAAAGTGGTTGTGGAATCGCAAAAATAAAGGGATTAATAAACAAATTGTTTATTCATTATGGTTTTTGTGCTAAATTGTATATATAGGAAATGAAATATGGCAAAAAATAAAAAGAACGACGTTGCTTTATATGATGATTCAGCTTACGAGCAAGATGATTTAAAATACGCCGCTGATGATGAGAAGTATGCTGAACCATTAGATGAGGATGAAGGCGAAACCAAAGCAAAACGGAAGAAAAAGAAAAAAGCGCCAAAAGAAATAAAAGACCCGAAAGAAAGAAAAGACGGACGCGAATTAAAAGGCGATAAGACTTTAACTGATCGCTATCGTTATAAAGGGCGATATTATCTTTTACCAGAACGCGAACTGCGAAAACAACTTCGTTTCTATCAAAAAGTCTTTAATTATCGCTTTTTAGGAATTATTGCTGGAGTTATTGCCTTAGTTTTCGCGATTCTAGCGTTAATGTTTAATGCTTATTTTGCTGTATTTACATTGCTTGTCGTTATTACTGGTTTGGTGTATGGTGTTCTTGGGATGTTTAAGCTGCGGGGTTTAAATTGGATTCTTGTATTAATGGGAATTGGATTAAATATTGTGGCTATTGTACTGGCAATGAAACCATTAACATTTGTCTTTAAACATCTCGGTGAAATTATCGAGCTTATCAGTGAATACATTAGTGCCGCGGGTGTTTAACTTATTCAGTTATCAACAATACGCTATTACTTATCAACAAAATACATATTATAGGACATGAAAGGTATTAAACATACCTTTTTTATTGTATAATTACCCTAAAGAGAAAACGAGGTATTGCTATGATTAAAGCTATTACTATATTACGTAAACGAACAATTATCCTTGTCATAATCGAGGCGCTTTTACTTGTCACAATAAGTGTTTTCTATTATTTGAACTTATTTAATATCCAAGAAATCTTTATCCCCGCTGTTATTTTCGTGATTGCGATTGGTGTTGTTTTCTTTAATTTGCTCGTTTTTATTTTCATTACAGCTAGAATTAATAAACTACGAAAAAAGAATACATTTGAACTTGTGAATTTACTAGGCGGTGACGTAAAAGAAGCATATAACTTTGGAATGCTTGGCCTTGTTGTCGTTGATAATGATTTTAATGTTACCTGGGCTAGTGAATTATTTAAAGAACGGCGTCTTTTAATTATTGATAAAAATATTCTAGCGTGGAAACCAGAGTTAATTAGACTTGTCGAGATAAGTGAAGTGCTGGCTGATAATGTTGATGATACGATTAAAGTTGAAATCGAATCACGGAACTATGAAGTTAAATATTTAAGTAAAGCAGGAATCTTCTTATTTAAAGACATTACTGAATTTGAATACTTATTTGATAGTAACCAAGCAACAGCGCCTGTTTTAGGGGTAGTGGTCATTGATAACTTTGTTGATATCGTGGTTAAAGGCGAACACTCTAACCCAGTATTTGGGGTCGTTAATAATTTGATTACGGAATATTTCGCTAATTTTGGCGTACTTTTAAAGCAATATCGTGAAGATGCCTATTTACTTATTCTAAATAAAGAAAATTTTGATAAATTGTACGCGGATAATTTTTCAATTTTACAAAAAATTAAAGATAAGACCGCTAATCACGACTATCATATTTCATTATCAATGGCATTTGCCTATAACTTCCCCGATGTTTTAAAGCTTAATGAACTTGTTCTTAATGCAATTGATACAGCAATGGCGCGCGGAGGTGACCAAGTTGTCATCGCGCGTTATGGTGAAGAAAGCGAGTTTATTGGTGGCGCTACTTCACAAGCGGAAAAACGTAACAAAACAGCGATTAGATTGTACGCTGATACAATCTTCCGCCATATAAGAGAAGCAAAGAACGTCTTAATTATGGCGCATACGGATACAGACCTTGATGCTTTTGGGGCCTCGCTAGGCTTAAAAGCAATGGCTGATTACGTCAAAAAAACACAAAAAGGAACGAAGGTTCAATTTCAACCAGCGCGGATTGTTTATGAACATAACCTGACAGAATTAAAAACGCGAATGGCTGTCAACCGCATGTTTACGAAACAAGAAATGAATGAAATGTTTGTTTCGCCTGAAGAAATTGACGATCAAAAAGGAAGTTCTAGTCTTGTTAATTCGGGGACACTTTTAATTATTGCCGACGTCTCACGGCCCCAAATGACGCTTCATCCAAAACTGCTTGAGCGAGTGGATAAAGTAATTGTGATTGATCACCACCGCCGCACGGATGAATTTATCGATCAACGCCTTTATGACTATATTGAAACAAGTGCAAGTTCAACGTGTGAAATCGTTACGGAATTATTACATTATGGCAATACTCCAAACTTTGTATTACCACCAAAATATGCAACGTTTATGCTTGCGGGCATTTATTTAGATACAAATTACTTTAGAACAAAGACAACAGGTTCACGAACATTTCTCGCAAGTATGGTTTTAGAAGATTGGGGCGCTGATGTGATGACCGCTGATGATTTCTTAAAAGATAACTTTGAAGAATATGCCCTTATTACTAAAATTATGGCTAACATGACCACATTTAGTGTTGGTATTGTATTTTTAAAAGCGGATGAAACAGATATTGTGACACCAGAAACACTATCAAAAGTCGCCAATCAAAGTATGCGGATTAAAGGTATTCAAGCGTCCTTTGTTATTGGTTATACAGCACCAAAAGTCGTTAAAGTCAGTGGTCGCAGTAACGGCGAAATTAACGTCCAATTCTTACTTGAAAAAGTTGGGGGCGGTGGTCACCAAGCAAGCGCCGCAACAGTATTTACGGATAAAACTTTAGATGAAGTCCAAGAAATATTGGAAGATGTCATTAATCAAAACTTAAGTCAAGCCAAGGTTATTGGCGGCAAGAAGGGAGGCTAAAAATGAAAGTTATTTTATTAAAAGATGTTAAAAAGGTCGGAAAAAAAGATCAAATTATTGATGTTAGTGATGGTTATGCCACAAACTTTTTAATTCCTCAAAAACTTGCCGTTCCTTACAACGAACGCACTATTTCACAATTAAAAGCAAATCAAGCGCGTATTATTGCTGAAGAGAAAGCACAACAAGCAGAAGCACTTGTTAACAAGAAAAAGCTCGAAGAAAAAGAAATTAGTTTTGTGCTTGCGATTGGTGAAAAAGGCAAAGCCTTTGGGGCGATTACCGCTAAAAAAGTGGAAGAAAAGATTAAAGAACAATTTAAGGTTAATGTTGATCGGCGCAAGTTTGTGAACTTTCAACCATTAAACCAACTGGGGCCCGCAATAGTGGAGGTTGAACTTTTCAAAGATGTCATTGCAAAAGTGAAAGTCCTAGTCAAAGATAAGGAGTAATTATGAAATTTGATAACAACCCTTTTACTCTAACTGATAAAACAATCATCATTCCTAATGACACAATTCTTGAACGAACAGTGTTAGGGTTAATGATTACAAGTCCTGATGCTCTAGAAGTGGGGATGCAACACTTAGAAGCAAGTTATTTTCCAAATATTGATAATAATAACCGCGCTATTTTCCATGCAATGAAACTTTTGCACGAAGAAAGTGTCAATGTTGATATCGTGACCGTCAGCGGCAAGTTAAAAGAATTGCGGCTCTTTAGCGCTGTGGGTGGCCTAGAGTATTTAAGTTCAATTGCCGAAGAAGCAATCACTTATTCTGCGATTAAGGATTATTGCTTAAGCTTACGTGATTTAGATTTATTACGTAAAGCTTTAAAAGTAATGGATACTGGAATTGAAAAACATCGTCAAGGGAAAGTTGGTGATGTGAATGACTATTTAAGTGACTTATTACGCGATGTCACTAAAGTTGCGGAAGAACGTCGGATTATGGACTTTGAGTCACTTGGGGATATCGCACGGGACTTAAAAGCCCACCTTGAAAAAATGCAAAAGTCTGGTAGTAAATTAACAGGTAGTAGAACAGGTTTTAGTGATCTTGATCAATTTACACATGGCTTCCAAGAGGATAACTACATTATTATTGCAGCGCGACCCGCTGTAGGAAAAACAGCGTTTGGTTTAAGTTTAGCGTATAACATGGCCAAACTTAATGAACGCGCTGTTGGTTTTTTCTCGCTTGAGATGGGTAATCAACAATTAATGCAACGACTTGTTTCAAAAGTATCTGGTGTCCTTCATAAAAACATTATGACTGGTTATCTTAACAAAACAGAACGCGTCAAAGTTTATGAAACATTAGAAAACTTAAAGCACGTCAAACTATATATTGATGAAACGCCAGGGATTAATATTAATGACCTATTAATTAAAGCGCGAAAGTTAAAACGTGAAAATGATGATTTATGCGCTATTTTTGTGGACTATATTGGCTTAATTACCACAAGTGGTCCAGTCGAAAGCAGACAAATTCAACTTAGTGAAATAAGTGCGGCGCTAAAAGGTCTCGCGCGCGAACTTAATATTTCGGTGATTGCATTATCGCAACTATCACGTGCTGTCGAAGCGACAAAAGATAAAATGCCGCAGATGAGTCACCTACGTGAATCTGGTAGTCTAGAACAAGATGCTGACTTAGTGTTTTTAATGTATCGTGAAGATTATTATGTTAAACAAGGAACAATTAAACCGATTGATGCTACATACCAATCTTATTATGAAACACTTGCGAGAGCTACTGAAGAGTCAAAAGACCCAAGCAAAAATCTTGATGTTTCCCCGGTGGATATCATTCTAGCCAAAAATAGAAGCGGTGAAACAGGAGTGGCAACATTACTATTTTTCAAGGCGATTTCTAGTTTTGATAATCCTAGTCCAGAGTTAACTAAACTGTTTACGTCCGCAAGAAAAGAAAAAGGATCTAATTATAGCGAATGAAATACTTCATTCTCGCTAGTGGCTCAAAGGGTAACGCAACGATTATCAAGGGGCCAGTGACAAAATTATTAATTGATTTAGGAATAAGCCTAAAAGAATATACGGAACGCTTAAATATCTTTAATTTACAAAAAGAACGCGTTTTTGCCGTGCTTTTCACTCATAAACATAGTGATCACATTACAACACAATTTAATAAAGTAGCAAACGGAAATGTATATGCACCGCTTAATACACTACCCTTTGACGCACCATATAAAATAGTTACACCATACACCCCCTTTACAATTAATGAGTTTACAATTACACCACTGCCAACAAGTCATGATGTTAGTGATTCTGTTGGTTATATTATTGAAACGAAAGACCATAAGCTTGTATATATGACCGATACTGGTTATATCAGTACACGCAATTTAGAGTTAATGAAAAATGCGGATGCTTATATTCTTGAAGCAAACCATAGTCCTGGTCTTTTACTTAAAACAAATAGGCCTTTTGATTTAATCCAACGAATCTTAAGTGATACTGGCCACTTATCAAATGAAGCCGCTGCACATTATTTAGCGGAACTTATTGGACCGCGGACAAGACATATTGTGTTAGCGCACCTTAGCGAAGAGGCTAACACCCCTGAAGTAGCGCTTGAAACGCTAGATAAAGTATTGCGTAAATATGGCATTGACCAAAGCAAATTAACAATTGTAACTGCGAACCAATATGTGCCAATCACCGGTGATCTAAATGAAAATTGATGTTATTGTTATTGGTAAAAGTAAAGGGGCGCTTTTAAGTGCTAGCGAGGAGTATACTAAAATGATCAGTAAATACGCGGATATTTTAGTTAGTGAAATTAAGGAAGAGCGAATTCCCGCTAAAGCAAGCGATGCACAAATTGAAGCGGTATTAGATAAAGAGGCGGAAGCAATCTTAAAACGGATTGGCGAACGTGACTATGTTTATGCACTATCACCCGCTGGTCACGGACTTGATTCGGTTACTTTTAGTGCGGATTTACGTAACGCTTTTGATGTTGGACAAAGCAAGGTTGTCTTTGTTGTTGGTAGTTCATACGGATTAGGAAAAGAAGTATATAAACGCGCTAATTTTAATTTAAGTTTTGGTAAAATGACCTTTCCCCATCAACTATTTAGAGTGATGCTTCTTGAACAAATATTTAGAGCATTTAAAATTGCAAATAACGAAACATATCACAAGTAAGGAGTATTAATAACATGGCAAATAAAAAACATTATGATTACGATTATGATAATCTTGTCACCGCATGGAATTATGGTGAATTCAAACATTTAAAACGTGTTGATAATCCGCGGACCCCATTTGCGCGCGGTTATATATTTGAAGAGGGCGAATTTTATATTGAGCCATGGTTTTATACGCAATTAACACGCATTTTAGAACGCTTTCCGCGCGAACATGAACGGATTATGGACGTGTTTTTCAATATTGCGCGCGAAGGAAAACATGTGCTATTTACTCGTGATTTTAATGAACCAATATTTAACGACGAAAATTATTTGCTTGTGGAAATTGATGAAGTTATTGAAGGCGCAAAACTTATAATTGATGATATATCGCGCGGGAGTGATTATGGCGATTAAGGGCATTTTTGTCACGAACATTGGTCAAAATAGTGAAAAGTTCCGGATTCAAGCTGATGAATTTTTAAGTAAAGCCAAAACTTTCCCTGACCTTGAATTAATTGAAGTTAAAAACCAAAATGTATTAAGTTATATAAAAAATAATACCCCAGATTTTTGTCTTTTTTGGGACAAGGATATTTATTTAGCAAAGCGGATTGAAACTAAGGGTATTAAAGTATTTAATAATCCTAAAACAATTTATTTGTGTGATGATAAAGCTTTAAGTGCAGCAGTGCTTGATAAGGCAAACATAGCGCAACCGCGCTTCTTTGTTTTTCCCTTGCATTATTTTGGCAACATTATTGAATATTATGATGCCTATAAAGAAGAATTACTCGCCTTAAAGTTTCCACTAGTTATTAAAGAACGATTTGGGTCATTTGGCGATCAAGTCTATTTAGCGCATAACGAAGAAGAACTAAAAAAGATTATTGAAAAACACGGAACAAAACCACTAATGGCCCAAGCATTTGTTAATGGTGAAAAAGGAACTGACTACCGCGTTAATGTTGTGGGTAACAAAGTAATGTTTACCGTAAAAAGAGTAAATGAAAAAGATTTTAGAAGTAATATTAATCAAGGGGGGAAGGCTTCATTAGTAAGTGCTTCTCATGAAATTGAAAATCTAGCGCTAGAAGCAACAAAAGCAGTGTATGGTGACTTTGCAGGAGTGGACATTATGCTAAATGCCCTTGGTAAACCGCTTGTAATTGAAGTTAATTCTAATATGCGAACAGTCGCCGTCAATAAAGTTAGTGATGTTGATTTAACTATCGCAATCTTAGACTACATCATAAAAAATGTTTAATTAACAAACAGTCGAACAAAAACACCCCGCTAGTTAGCAGGGTGCTTTTTTAATAATGTAGATAAGCTTATTGTCGCGGGGTATTAGGATTTAAGGTCCGCATTGTTAGCCACACACTCCGCATCCCAAGCGTCATAATGAAGATCATTTGGAAATATTGTGCAGGTAAGATAAAGCCTAACACTAACGTAATTAAAGCAGGAGCGGGTAATAACCATGCACCGATTTTAAGTGCTTCACCAAACTTAACATCGCGATTTGGATTCATTTTGCCACGAGTGGAAATAAAGATAATTAAGCCCATAACTAGACCAATAATAGCGAAGATAACAGCGTAAATGCCAGTTTGGAACCAGAAGGTTCGCACCTTAACTTCTTTATAACCAAGGTCTTGCATATGACCAAAATTTTCTACTACTTTGTCAGTGTAATCAGCATCACTTGCATCAAGCCTAATCCCGTCTTTACTTACCTTACCAAAATCACGAATATTCATTCCGACTGGTAATGAACTTGTTCTACCTTCGTAAGATAAAGCAGGAGTGCCTGGTTTATTAATAGCGGTTGGATTATAAATACGGGTATATAAATTTTTACGACCAACAATTAAGTGTGACGTAACATTCCCGACAGCATCTTCTTCGCTCAGCGCTAAAAGTTTAAGGGCTAAGAAACTGTCACCAGTGTATACTTTGCCATCAAGCAAAAAGGAACTTTGAATGTCACCAGTGTAATATACACGCAAATATTCAAAATCAACTTCTTGCGTAATTACTTCTTCATTTTCGCCGCGCGTATAAATGGTTCTTTTTTGTATAAAAGAATAGTAAGGAACAACTTCATTAGTCGCGCCATCAGTTAATGCAAAGGTGTTAGTGGCGACCATAGTAATGAATTCAGGGCTAGCCTTAAAAATATTTTCGTCGTTTTCCGTAACGACTGTAAGATCAGCGTCTTTTTCTTCTAATGTCTCCACGAACTTTGTTAACGCAACATCAGTGTGATAGAGTGCGCCTTTAAAAATATCACTGCCTTTAGTTTTACCGACTTGGACCATCGCGGGCACTAAAGCAATAACAATGGAAGCGATAAAAAAGAGGACCGCGACCCACCACGGTTCACGACGCCCGCCATCAAATGCAGCGCGGTTATTAAAAAGCATTGCTAAATATGCACGTTTGCGCATATCAGGTTCGCGTTTAACTTTTTCTGTTTTAACTTTTTTTGGTTTTTCTTTAAATTTTCTACTCATATGTAATACCTCGATTTTACATCCATGTAAGTATATATTACTTACAATCAATTTTCAACTAAGTGTCATTTTCATCTTGCATTATTTTTATATTGTCATATAATAGTGGCACTGGGGACGGCATGGTTTCGACAGGGACATGTCTGGTAAGTATAGCAGCCGAGTGGTGACGTAATTACCAAACCTTAAATTAACTGGCAACAGTAATTTATCATACTCCTTCGCTTAATTAGCATTTAGTAGGAGCGCAACTTAGAGCGGGGCTCCAACACTCTAACGCGCGTCATAAAAGGGGCTAGTCATCGTGATGTCTATAAACGGTGATGAAGTACTATAGGCTCGCTCACTTGTTGTTCGTAGATATCGACAAGTAGAGTTAAAACATAATATCTTCTAAGCTGTAGAAGTATTTATGGGACGGTTCTTGGACCGGAGTTCGACTCTCCGCGTCTCCACCAGAAAAGAAAATAACGCCCAGTGGATGGGCGTTTTTTCATTTAAGTGATTACACTAAATATTATTTATAGAACGTTAAATCCGCTTTTGTAAACGTAATTGAATCATCTGATAACAATCGGAGATAGCGATTAGCATTTTCTGGTTGAATAAAGGTATTGCCATACTCAGTATTATAGGCAATCATTGTTGCGGTAGCGGGATCTTTCCACCAACCAAACCCATCCCAACCAATAGAGCCATTACCGCCATCATTATTTAACATTCCAAAAGTAAACCCGATTTGATCAGTTGGACTAATACCAAGACCAGTATAAAGCACAGTGGCGGTCAGGGTTTTTCCTGAAATAGAATAAGTATAAAGGTCGGCGTTTGATGTAGTACCGTCAAACTTTAAGTCTAAACGAAACCAAGGCGGGGTTTGACCTGTATTTGGTAAGCCAAGATCAATAAATAATTCAATTACTTTGTTGCCGGTTAAATCATATTGCCCAGTAAACACAAACTCAATGCCTGTGGCACCGTGACGAACCTTTGTTGCAATACCGCCGTTAAAGCGGCCACCACCAAAGGTTGATTCGATTACTCGATATCCATCAGTGTCTAACGTTTCAAGTGGAACGAGTTTATTATCTTTCTTCGTCCAAGTAAACGCAGCATTAGCAAGCACTCTAACATAACAATTTGGGCTTGAGGGATTAGCATAAGTACTTCCGTGCTCTGCTTTATAAGCATCGGCAAACGGGAGACCATCAACAAACCAATCGCGAAGATCACCAACTTTAATATTTCTAGAACCAAAAGTGACTCCATATTGGTCAGTGTTACTAATACCAAGCGCAGAATACTTAACCGCAAAATATAGCGTTTTACCAACAATAGTTGTTTTCGTTTTTGAAGCGTCAAATGTAGCACCAGAGTCTCTATTAATAGAAGCTGGTACTCCAGAGCCATAAAGATAAAATATCCAAGATGTTCCGTCCCCGCGAGATGCTGTAGCAGAACCAGTATCAATATATACCATATAATTAACGTGACGCGGTTCAAGCGGTGATGCTGCAGGTATTTCAAATTTAAAAGCCATTGCATCAGGACTTGAACGGCTAACTTCAGGGGCAATAACATCAGGGTTTATAAACATTTTCCCTACTAATGAATGATAAGTAAGTGCTGTTAAATCTAAACTAGCAAGTTCAGAAGTCGGTTTTTCACTCGCAGTTGTACATGAATAAGTAAGAGTCACGCTAGTAATGGTTGTTTCAGCGACAGCAATTATTTTAAAGAAATTACCACGTAGACTTGTAGCGGAATCGGATTTAATATGGTATTCGTAATAATCAGTATCTGTCGATAAAAACCATGTTCTAACTTTTAATTCTCCGCTAAAGATGATTTTCATACTAACAAGACCTTTTGCTTCGTCTTTTGTGATAGAACCATCAACATCTAACATCGCATGACTTCCTGCAGCCGCTTTAACTTTAGTGTAAGTATAAGTAGCGTGTGGAATTTTATTAGAAACAACACTAGCTTGATAAGTTGTTTCAGTTGTTGGCGCATTTGTGCCATCTAACGTTGCTACAATATTAGCTTGCGCCATTTCTGTTTCGCGATAAAGAGTATCAGTGTGTCTTGCGTAAGAGAACACTAAAACCGCAACCGCGAAGAACGAAAATAATAAATAAAATACATTTCTTTTTCGTTTGTTCATATTATCTTTCTCCTATTTGTGAACTCCCGTTGTCAGGGGCAAGGATAACTCATAGTTTGAAACTTCCCCCAAAATTTTGCTCAAAGAGAGTAAAATAAAAAGGGGGAATTTTTAAATGAAACACACAATCTC
>MWEF01000006.1 GCA_002070905.1 Tenericutes bacterium ADurb.Bin087
GAATTGTTGTAAGACTAAAAATGAGTCCAATACAGTTCAAAAATTTGCAACAAGGTACCTTGTTGTGTATATAATGGTAGGGGTTAACAACTCTTATGCAAAAATAAGGGGGAAGGCTCATAGATGAACATGCTCCCATGAATCGTGTTATGGGAGTTTTTTTAATAAAGTATTATATTGCTGCTATGCAGTCAATTTCCACAACGACATCTTTTGGTAGTTTCGAAACTTCAATTGCTACACGTGCTGGTTTATGATCACTAAAAAATTCACCATATGCCTTATTCATAATTGCAAAATCATCTAAGTCTTTTAAGTACACGTTACACTTAACAATGTTCGTTTTTGTCATCCCCGCTGCACTAACAATTTCAAGGATATAACTTAGGCACTTTAATGTTGCCGCATATACATCATCAAGTTTAGTGCCACTTTCTAATTCAACTGGTAGTTGTCCTGAAACATATAATGTATTATTTACTAAAATGGCTTGCGTGTATGGTCCAATCGCTTTAGGGGCGTTTACTGTATTAATTATTTTCATATTATCTCCCTTTCTAAGTATTATCTTATCATAATAATAAAACCGCAAAAGTTAATAGTAAGGTGTTATAATTATCAAGGTGGTGCTGAATATGAATAATTTTAATCAACAAATATCAAGACGAAATACAAGCTCAGCTAAATGGGATTTAATCGATGATGATGTCTTACCCTTTTCGATTGCCGATAATGATTATGCGACAAGTGAGGCGATTGTAAAAGCGCTGGTCGAGCGCGCAAAACATCCAATATATGGCTATACTTTCCCTGATGACGACTATTTTAAGAGCACGATTAATTGGACGAAACGACGCTATGGTTATGACATCGTAAAGGATAATATTATCGCGGCGACAGGTGTTGTTATTTCATTATTTCATGCCATTAAATTTTTAAACAAAGATATTGATGGGGTCATTGTACAAACACCAGTGTATAATCCTTTCTATATGGTTATTCGTGATAATAATTTAAATATTATAGAAAACCCGCTCATTAGGATTAATAATCATTACGAAATTGATTTTGCATTATTAGCCTCACAAATTGATCGTAAGAAAATACTTTTATTATGTAACCCGCAAAATCCAACTGGTCGTGTCCATACATATGAAGAGTTAAAAAGAATTGTTGAATTAGCGAAAAAACATAATGTATTTATTTTAAGTGATGAAGTACATTGCGATATTATGTTAGATGACTCTAAATTTACATCACTAAATATGTTTACTCACATTTATAATAAGATTATCGTCTTTAATTCTGTTTCTAAATCATTCGGTCTAGCGGGATTAAAAACTTCGAATATCATCATTCGTGATTTAAAAATCGCGAGTGAATTTAGAGAATATTTACAAGGTCAACATTTTAGCTGTGGTAATTTATTCGGCCTAACAGCATTAAAAGCTGCTTACAATGAAAGTGAAGCGTGGTTAGAATCCCAAAATAAATACTTAGCGAATAACTACGCTATTATTAAAGAATATTTTAATAAAAATTATCCCGCTGTCGGGGTCACAGACCAAAGCGCTACTTATCTCGCATGGTTGGATTTTAGCTTTTTAAAGATGCCGTGTGCAAAAATGCAAGACGAATTGCTTAAGTTAGGCGTCATGGTTAACGATGGTAAACGATATGGTGAGAATTGCAACGGATTTATTCGTCTAAACTTTGCTTGTCCCGAAGTACAATTACGCCAAGGTTTAAAGATAATTGGCACTTTTATTGATAAGCATAAATAGATTAAATTATGCAAATAGCGGAAAAAGTTATCAGGGGGTAAATAACTTTAGAATATGGATTATTTTGCAATAATAAATGAAGTAAATAACCGTCTTGCACAAATTGACTTTGCGAAAATTTGGCCAGGGTTTAAGTGTTTAACTTTTGCTTTTTATGATGATGAATATGCTTATTTTCATAATAAAAAAATCAAAAAACCAAAACAATTTATCGGCAATAGCGCGATCTTCTATAACGGGGAATACATCGCGATCTGGTATTTAAAAGAGCTACCAGACTATGATATTATTACGTCAAAAATTGTCCATGAAATGTTCCATGCTTATCAATTAAGCAATGGTGAAAAGCGATTTCCTAATGAGTTTGAAGCGCTTATTAACTATCGGTACAACCTACTTAACCTCACAATTCGCGCTGAAGAAAATAAGATTTTATACGAACTACTCGATAATTACAACGCCGCTAAATATGAAGAATTTTTACGCTTAAGAAAATATCGACACCTAAATTATGCAACTGAATATAACTATGAAGCCGCAATTGAAACAGTTGAAGGTAGTGCCGAATATGTCGAACTAAAGGCATTAAGTTGCTTAAATATTGAAAAATATCAAACAGCGCTTGGGCAATTAAAAGCGACACTTACAAATGCCGAAAACTTATTGCAAACACGGAAAGTATCTTATGCTATCGGAGCGGCAATCTTCCTTATTGTTCATAAGTTTATAAGGGAAGATATTTATACGATAAAAGATAATCGGGAACCAATCTCAAACTTACTCATTAAAAAGACAAGTTACGTCGCAGTTAATAAAGATATTAATAAAGCAATTTCAAGATTATATACTGCTTATATCACTGATTATAAAGAATTAATTAGTGATACCATAACTACCAAAAAAATAGTTCTTGAGGGTAAATATAAATTGAAAGCCTTTAATGTTTACGACCCAAAATATTATGAAGGTTATCTATATTCAACACATTTTATAATGTATGAAAATGACAAAAATGAAGATGTCGTCCTATATGGAAATTTCATTGCGGTAGTTAAAGATAGTTATATTGTTCGCCTCTATCAAATTTAAATTATAAAAATACACAACAAAAAGTCATAATTTAACTTTATCATCACACTAATTTAACTTTTTACTATTTGGAGATTGACAAATATAATATATGTGTTATTATTGCTGTGGGATTAAATAAAATCCGTTAGGTGAGGCTCCTATGCAAACATAGGCTGCTGCCCAAAAATGTCTAGAGACACCAATGGGTAGAACATGGATGGTCGAATTAAGGCTCTCCACAAAGCAGCTAACTATATGTTTACGTTGTATAGTGCTAAAACTCTACGAAAACATAGTTAATCGTATTGTTTATAGCGCTCTCACTTAACGTGGGAGCATTTTATTTACTTCTCATTAATGTAAAGGAGGAAATTACCATGCGGACATTTATTCGAAAAAAAGACAAAAAAGCATTGCTGAAACATGTCAAAAAAATGCACCCTTATGACATTGTGGAAGCGCTAAACGAACTCACTGCCGCTGAGCAGGAGCAATTTTACACATTATTGCCTGAAGACGAAATTGGGCGAATTATTGCTTTCATGGAGCCAAAAGAGGCTGCGGACGTCATTGATGATTTTGATTTAGCTACACAAAAGACGATTATTGATACGCTTGATCTTGATGATGCTGCCGATCTTATTGTTCATCTTGATCATGAAACTGAATTAATTAATGGTTTAGAAAATGAACAAAGTATTACTGAAGTACTTAAATATACTGAAGAAAAAGTTGGTGCCCATATGTCTGATGCGTATATTAGCCTCACTTTAGGCACCGATATTAAAATCGCTACCAAAAATGTTATTCAAAAAGCGGGTGAAGTCGATGTCATTAATCATATCTTTATTGTTGATCATGAAAATAATTATAAAGGGACGGTCGAATTACGCGATTTAGTACGCACTAAAGCACCAGCCTTAATTGATGATATTACTGAATTTACACCATTTGCTTTCGCCACTGATGATATCGAAGAAGCGGTTCATAAAATGAAAAATTATGGGTTACATGAGATGGCTGTTGTTAGTGGTGAATTACATTTAATCGGTATTCTTACAATTGATGATGCGATTGAGATTTATCATGAAGAATCAGTCGATGACTTTGAAAAATTATCAGCACTTCCCGATACACGCACAAAAGGGGTTATTAAGTCCGCGGCGAAAAGATTACCATGGCTGCTCTTACTCTTAGTGTTATCAATGCCGATTGCAATTGCGACAAGTCGCTTTGAAGAAGTAATAACATCCGTCGCTGTTCTTGCCCTTTTTCAACCACTGATTCTGGACGCGGGTGGGGACGTTGCGAGTCAAACACTAGCGGTTACCTTAAGATTACTTACTAAAAATCCAAAGAAAGCACTTAAGAACGGTGGGATAGAAATACTAACTGGGATTATTAACGGAATTGGTCTTGGCATTGTCGCGGGCATTGTCTCTTTCATTATTTCGAAAGTAATTGGCATTACGGAGCCATTTAATGTTGCACTTGTCGTCTTTATTTCGCTCGCGGTTACGGTTGCAACAGGGCCCATCTTTGGTTTATTTATCCCGCTTATTTTAGATAAGATGAAAATTGATCCAGCGGTTGCTTCTAGCCCGCTTATTACTACACTAATTGATATTACGAGTGTCGTTATTTATTTTGGGGTAGCGACATTATTATTGGGGGTGATTTAAATGAAAGATTTAATGATTTTAAATGATGCCCACTTAAAGAAAACACTAGCGAAAATGCATCCCTATGACATTGCCGCGAAAATGAAAGATGCCTCAAGTGATGCTCAAATGCGTTTAATTCGTTTAATGGCATTAAATAAAACAGTTGCAGTGTTTAGCGAATTACCAAGTGCAGTTTCCCGTCACTATTTTAGTTTATTGCCAGAAGCGCAAAAGAAACAATTTTTAGAGGCATTTGAAATGGATGATTTAAAAACATTCATCACGAGTTTTGAAGATGACTATCAAGTCTATCTCTTGAGTTTATTAGCGCCAAGTAAACAAGTAACGCTTAAGGTCTTAATGAGTTATGATCAAGAAAAGATTGCGACAATTATGAGTACAAACTTCGTCACAATTAAAGCAAATACGACGATTAAAGACACCACTGCACATATTATAAATAGTTCAAAATACAACGATTTTGTCGATGATATCTTTGTTATTGATGAAAATGATGCCTTAATAGGAAGTGTGACTTTAAAAGATTTAATTAGTGCGCGCGCTGATGACTCACTTGATAGTATTACTTACACAATTAACAATTATTTAACACTCAATGACTCACTTAATGAGGGTTATAAAAAGTTTGAAAACTATGCCAAAAATGTACTCCCAGTATTAGATGGAAACCGTCATATTATTGGAATTGTCACTGCTGATGACGTGTTAGATATCATGGTGAGCGAACATGAAGAAGATATCCATAAAATGACAGGGGTTGGTGATTACAACGAATCATCAAATGCCTTTAAGCGCTCATTTCAAAGAATGCCATGGTTAGTTATTTCCGTATTACTAAACCTAGTCATCGCCGCACTTTTATCAGTATTTGAAAAAACACTCGTCGAAGTGATCGCGCTTATTATGTTTCAACCAATGATTTTAGGGATGGCCGGAAACATTGGAACGCAATCAATTGCGGTAACGATTTTAAAATTAAATCAAGATGAATTAACAGGCAAACACGATGAGAAAAAACATATTGGTAAAGAATTAAGCATTGGTTTATTAAATAGTGTCGCTGTTGGCCTTGGCGGATTTCTAATCTCCTTTGCGATATTAAGTTTCATCAATATGGGTTCACATAGCCCGTTATTACTCGCCCTTACAATTGGCGTTTCACTGATGGGTGGGATGTTTGTCTCCGCCGCTGCTGGTGTTTTCATTCCGATTATTTTAGAAAAAATGAAGGTTGATCCGGCAATTGCTAGTGGTCCAATTATCTCGACATTAAACGACTTATTTGCCTTACTAATTTATTTTGGGATTGCAACTTTAATCTTCTTGTTATAAGAATAAAACACAAGATTTAAAGGTTACATAATAAAAAGGCGCAACAATCTTAAAGACATCGCCCACACGATGTCTTTTTTATATTGCCAGACAACCCATTTTTTAATACCACATTCATTATAAAGCGTACGTATTAATGGTAAAATAAGCTAAATAAGAGTAGATAGAGGGGGTAAGCTATGAAGATAATCCATACAGCGGACATTCATATTGATTCAAAGATGAATCGCTATGGTGGTGATAAAACTGAGCGCCGCAAAAGAGAAATAAAAAGTGCTTTTTTTCGCTTAATTGATTATGGCGTTAATCACAAAATAAACGTTATTTTGATTGCGGGCGACTTATTTGACGCTAAAGAGCTAAAACTCTCAACCTTACGTGAAGTCTTAACAAAAATCAACAGTGCCCCCGCAATTGATTTTATATATTTAACTGGTAACCATGATGACCCCGCGGTTTTAAATCATGAAAAATTAGGCCCGCTACCCCAAAACCTTAAAATTGTCACAAGTGAAAATAATACGTTCGAGTATGATAACTTATGTATTAAAGCCTTTGATAACTATCACGGTGACAGCTATATCAAAAACTTAAATTTTGATCCAAATAAATACAACATCTTAATGCTCCATGGCACAGAAACTGAAATTCCTTTTAACAAGTTAAAAGGTAAAAACATTGACTACTTAGCGCTTGGCGACATTCATATCCCTGATATTAGTGCAAAAGCGTTAGATGCACGTGGGATATATGGTTACTCAGGGGTTTTAGAGCCACGCGGTTTTGATGAACTTGGCGAACGCGGCTTTTTCGTTTTAGAAATTGAACAAAATCGACTACTTAAACGTGAATTTATTAAAAATAATAGTCGAACATACCACGTTATTAATGTCGATATCAGTGGTTTAAATAATCGGCTTGATATTGAAATAGCAATTAATAACGCGACTAAAAATACTAAAAGTGATGACATCGTCCGCATAATGCTAACAGGAAAATATGATTATGAATTAGTGAAGGATAAAAATGCACTGCGTGAATATTTAGAAAGCAAGTTTTATTATGCTGAACTAAAAGATGAATCAAAATTAGACATTAGCACGATTGATTTTGAAAATGAAGTATCGCTGCGCGGCGAATTCTTCCGCTTAGTGCAAAGTTCTAACTATACATCAGAGGAAAAAGAGAAATTATTAGAGTTTGGGCTAGCTGCTTTAAAAGGAGGGAAAATTGAACTATGAGAATATTAGAAATTAATATTAATAGCTTTGGTAAATTTACCAATTACACCCTCAAATTTGAAAATAATCTCACGATTATTAATGAAGATAATAGTTTTGGTAAAACAACAATCGCCCACTTCATCAAAGCAATGTTTTTTGGGATGAAAGCACCAAAAGGCAAAGGCAAAAGATTAAACTTACCGCGTTTTAAATATTTACCATGGGGCAAAACGACGTATGGTGGAAGTCTTACCTTTATTTATAAAGGACGTACATACACTGTGACACGAACGTTTGGTGAATCACTCACTAACGATAGTATTGTTGTTAAAGACCATGCGCGTAACGTAAATATTGATGAATTAAATGACACTAAAATTACACGTGATAACTTTGGTGATATTATCTTTGGAGTAAATAGCGATAGCTTCGAAAAATTAAACTTCATCCAACAATTAGAAGTTTTATATAGCACTGATGATAAGATTCATGACGATATCAATTTAAAATTACGCGGCTTATTTGGTCATACCGCTGAAGATAGTGATTACGCTTCTGCTAATAACATTCTTGATGACTTTATTAAAGAACTTTCGCCTAGTTTACAACGTAAAAATTCTATTTATAATAAAACTGACCGCGAACTTAATGCAATAAATAGTCTCGTCTTTGAAGCCGAAAAAGCCCAACAATTAATTAAAGAAAACACTAATGAATTAGACGCGTTAAGAAAACAAAAAAGTGAAAACGATAAAGTAAAAGCTAAACTTGATGCTGATTTAAAATTAATTACCAATAAAAAGTTACTAGAAAAGGATCTAAATGATTATAACGAATTACTAGCAGAAGAAACTAACCTCAATTTACAAATTAAACAAAATAAAACAATCTTCGGTGATAATGATATTGCCGACATAAATTTAACGTATTTAGAAGCATTAAGCAATGATTTGTCGGCAAAAGAGAATGATTTTAATAAATTTAAAGATAAAACACAAGCAGAAATTAATACCTTAAATGTATCCTTATCCAAAGCAGAAAGCACGGATGTTGAAAGCTTAGTTATTAAGCGCTCACATAAGGAAATTAGTGAAAAAATAACTAAATTAAATGCTGATGTTGATTTGCTCACAAGCAAAATAAAAAAATTTACGGTTATTGATATTTTGCTAAGTATCATTACGTTAGCAATCTATTTCTTTGTGGTAAATAGTAAAAACAATAAGCTTAAACAAGAAATCGCAAACTTAAATAAAGAAATAAGTGAACTACAACAAAGACTGCAAAACTATGAACAAGAATTAGTGACTATGGCACATGAAGATAATGGCACTAATCTAAAACTTAAAATTGCCGAACTAACCGAAAACATCAAACAAAATCAATTAACATTCGAAACTTTGAAACTTCAAGTGTTTAATGTCTATCAAAAATATGCTGTCACAATTAACTCCGTAAGCGATGTCCATGTTGCCTATTTCAAGCTAAAAAATCATTATGAACGCCATCTTGAACTAACGAAAAAACTGAATGACACTAAAGCGAAACTACAAAATTATGATATTGAGAGAATTAATAAGGACCTTAAAGTTTTCGCCACCCTTGATGAAGAAAAAATTACAGATAATAAAAATGATGTAGATGCCAAAAATGCGCAATTGATTCGAACAATCACAACCTTAGAACAACAAATTGACGCGAATGAAAATTTGGCTAGCAATCTTGAAAACTATAAACTTGACCGCGATGAATTGCGCGAAACGATGCATAATTATGATATGAATCGCACTCTATTAGAAGTAGCGCAAAAATTGTTAAAACACGCTAATCAACAACTCGCAGCACGGTATTTAACACCACTTGAAAATAATGTGAATGACTTAATTAAGAAACTTAAACTTGATGGTTATGCTGTCGCGTTTGATGGCAATTCAGAAATAAAATTAAAAGATGAGAACTCTACCGAATATTATGACTTTGCTTATTATAGTGCTGGTAGTCAAGACACCATTTCTTTTTTAGTAAGAATTGCACTTATTAATCTTGTCTACCAAGATTTAAAACCGTTTATGATTTTAGATGATACATTCGTCAATTTTGATGATAAGAAGATTAAACTTGTGCGTCCACTACTCGAAAAACTAGCCGAAAATAACCAAATTATTTACTTTACATGTTCTAGTAGCAGAGCCCTTACATAAGCTCACACTGCGACTATTTTAGTTACAAGTAATATTGCAAGTATTAGCGTTTTAAAATTGTTATAATTACGAAGTATGTCAGAAGCAAAAGCACCAAAAAAATTCCGCATTGATAAAACATTTATCATCAAACTGATTATTTATGTTTTAGGCATTGTTCTTGTTGGGCTAGGTGTGCAAATTATTATTTATACGAATGTTGGAACAGCACCAATTGATGCGATGAATTATTACTTAGCGCGCATCTATTTACAATTATTTAACAACAATGATTTTAGCACGCTAAAAACAACAATCGGTGTTGCTTCATTAGCGTTTGGAACGTTAACTGTCGTTGTTCTTTTCCTCATTACAAAAAATAAAGCACTAATCTTTACGTGGTTCAATATCTTTATTGTTTCACTAGTAATCTCCTTATGGGGTTTACTGTTTGATACTTTTGCGCCACTTGCAACTAGTTTCTTTATTACTGCACTAATTGCCCTTTTAGGGATAATCATTGTTGCTTTTGGTGTCTTTTTAGTGTTAGTAACTGAATTCCCAGCAGGACCACCCGAAGAAATAATGCGCCTGATTAATAAAAAGGCCAATAACTTACTTGTCGCTAAACTTTTAACCGAAACATTTTATTTAGTGCTTGCTTTTATCGCGATGATTATCTCAATCACGATTATTGATGGTAATGGCCTAGAGTTTACCCAGGTTGGTGTATTCACTTTAATTACGCTCGTTTTGACATCACTCTTTGTATCATTATTTGATTTCTTATATCGAAAAATCACAACGAAAAAAGTAGTGTCCGCATGAAGCGGACTTTTTTCTAGTAAAAGCCGCAGAAAAGCATTGACTAAAAGTATTATATCTATTAAGATATAAGGGACTCCGAATCCTAAGAGTGGGGGACCCAATAGTTAATTGGGGTGAATCAATTATAATTGTAAGGATATTCTTAATGTCCTGAACCCGACAGCTAACCTCATAGGAGTAATTAAGAACATTAATTATTTTTATGAGAGGAGAATATTATGGATGCAATTTTTGTGTTAATCCTGAAACTTGCGATCGTACTTTCCGTTGGATTTATTGGATCGCTTGTGGCCCGAAAACTTAAATTACCAAACGTGTCTGGTTATTTACTTTTCGGTTTATTACTTGGACCTTCACTTGGTCTTATTTTTAAGGGCTTCCCTGGCATTATCACTGTTGAAGATGGTGCTAATCTCAACTTCATTAGCCAAATCGCCCTTGCGTTTATCGCCTTTTCCATCGGAGCGGAATTTAGTATCAAATCGATTAAAAAGGTCGGTAAACCAATTCTTATCATGACAACGACCGAAGTATTAGGCGCGGTCTTAGTCGTGTTCTTTGCGATGTTATTTTTACCAAAACCACAAACGATTATGCCTGATGGTTATAGTCCCTTTAGTAACGCAAACATCGCCTTTGGCTTAATCTTAGCGTCAATGAGTGCGGCTACGGCACCAGCGGCAACGTTAATGGTTATTCGCCAATATCGTGCATTTGGTCCTGTCACACGTGCTATTTTACCAATTACCGCCCTTGATGATATTTACGGGATTGTCGTCTTTGGTTTCTTTATTTCCTTTGCACAAATCTTAGCTGCTACTGGTCCTTTACCACCAGTGTGGCTGATGATTTTAAAACCTTTTATTGAAGTGTTTGGTTCGGTCGCACTGGGGATGGTAATTGGTTTTCTTTTATCAATCTTGGCGAATAAATTTGATAAAATTCGTGACGACCTGCAAGTCTTATCATTAATTGCGGTTTTTGGCACAATCGGATTAACATATTTAATTAACTATTTTTTAGAACCACATGGTTTATCATTTAGTCAACTATTATCTAATATTATGATTGGGTCAATGATCGCTAATATTGCTAAACGTCCCGGAAAAACATTTAATGCGATTAACGACTTTGCCACTCCGTTTTATATTCTATTCTTCACCCTTGCTGGTGCAGGACTAGATTTAGCGATTTTAGGCACGACACCGCTCTTACTCTTAATTGCAGGTGTTTATATCTTAGCGCGTGGCTTTGGCAAGTGGCTTGGCATCTTTGTTGGTGCCAACATGGTCAAAGCCGAACCAACTGTCAAAAAGTATTTAGGAATTGCCCTTTTACCGCAAGGTGGGGTCTCAATTGGCTTACTGGCGATTGTATTTACACAAATGGCACCGATGTATTCTGCTATTTCTACTGTTATAATGTTATCAGTACTAGTGTATGAAACAATGGGACCAGTGTTTGCCAAATTTGCAATTAGTAAAGCCGGCGAAATTGGAGGTCTTGATCGCCTTGAACAATTATCAAGCCTCGAAGGCATTGAATTAACTGAGGAAGGAGCGTAATTATGCAAATCTTATTTATTGTTTTAAATGACTTATCCTATTTAGATCGGATCTTAGAAAAGTTTCTCGATCTCCATGTGCGTGGAGCGACAATTATTGATTCACAAGGAATGGCCGCGGCGATTATGCAAAATGAAGGCTTGCTTTCATTACTTTCTGGCCCATTTGCGCGCTCTTTAGAAAACGACCAAAAAGGTTCAAAAACAATCTTTACTGTTATTCCTGAACCCGAAAAAGTTACGGAAGCTGTTAAAGCTGTCCAAGAAATCGTTGCTGGTTCAAAAAAACAAGTCGTGGGCTTTATGTTTACACTACCCGTCAGCGGTATTTATCCACTTAAAGCGAAAAAGTAAAAGACGTCAATAACATCCGCAAATTGGCGATTATTGTATCGTGCTATAATTAATATCATTATGAGAAAACGCAAAGTAAACGAGTTTACCGAATATTTAAATCACTTAAATGATAGCGACGTTAAGGCTGTCAAAGCTTTCATGGTGAATTTTAAGCAACATATGAATTTAACGTTAAGTGAAGAGAAGAAATTACGGAAAGACTTAGAAGGGGCACTGATGTATTATAACGCGATTGGTGTCGCGGTCACTGAAGCTTTGCGCCGGCTTGATAATGAAAATCTTGGGGGATTTTATGCTCGTCCCCCACTTTTATATTATGCGCTTGATGATGCGGCGAAAATTTATCCCTTATCAATGAAACATGGTTTTCAAGCGGTGTTTCGTTTATCGGCAAATCTATTTGACGAAGTTGTGCCACAGCTCTTGCAAATTGCTCTAACCTTTACGATTAAACGCTTTCCGCGCTTTGCCACTACCTTAAAAAAAGGCTTTTTCTGGCACTATTTAGATGCGAATAAACAACGCTATGGCATTGAAAAGGAAGAACATTTACCATGTCGCCCGATTAAAGTAGCGACAACTGGTTCGAAATCATTCCGTGTTTTATATTATAAAAATCGCGTTAGTGTTGAATTTTTCCATTGTCTCACTGATGGCCGTGGCGGATTAGTCTTTTTACAAACATTACTTGATACTTATCTACGGCTCTTTGGTGTTGAAGGGCAAACGCATCCAAGTATTTTAGATATTAACGCTACGCCACTACCGGAAGAAGATGCGAATGAATTTAAACGCACTACTGTGACAAAACGGAGTGGTTTTAAAGAAAAACGCGCCCTGCAAATGAGTGGCAAAATCGAAAACATTCGCCCAACACAAATTTTACACTTTCGTCTTGACGCTACTGACTTATACAAGGTTGCCAAGCGTTATGGTGTGACAATTACGGCTTATATTCTTGGATTAATCCTGTTAGCAAGTCGCTTTGCTACGGATGCAAAAGATGGTGATATTGCCATCCAAGTCCCTGTTGATTTACGCAAATATTATCCGTCAAGCACACTCGCTAATTTCTCGCTTTATGGTGGTATCCGTATGCCGATTACCGATATTACAACGATGGAAGAACTTTTACCGCTTGTTAAAGATCAACTTGCAATCGTTACAAGTTATGAAAAAATGAGTGAAATGATGTATTCCGCGCACCGTATGAATAAAGATGTGCGTGGTTTCCCACTTTTCTTAAAAAATCCGATTGCTAAACTAGCTTATGGCATTATGGGCGAAGCAATATTTACAACAACGTTTAGTAATTTAGGGATTATTAGTGCGCCAGATCACTTCAATGACTACATTGAAAGTTATGACTTCGTGCTTGGTCCACCCGAAGTTAATCGCGCTGCTACGACGCTAGTGACATATAACAATATTGCCACATTAACGATTACAAAAAGTACGAAAGATCCATCTTTTGAAGAAGAAATATATCGCCTATTAGTTAAGGATGGTTTAGCAATAAATATTGAAGGGAGTGCTGTCTATGAACGTAAAAGTCGTGTATCCCGCGAAAAAGATTAAACATGATATTCGTCGTGCCGCTATTTACTGGGCCAAGCCTGCCTTCATTTTGGCCGCAGTCATAAGTGCTATCGTTAATTACTTAGTGAAAGGCTCTGCTTGGAGTGTCATCGTTATTTGGAGTTTGTGGATGATTTGGTCATTTGTGTTTACCCCAACCCTCATTGAACATAATCGGACGAGTATTGCTGTTAAATCTTCAATTCATGTAGCTATTCTCGTCGTCATTATTTATATGATTTATCCTAATTGGCCTGGTATTGAAGTTGCATCTCTTGTTGTTGTTGGTGGTTTAATCTTAACGGCAATATTATTTTTCAGTAACGTTTCGCGGCAAAAACAAAATGTGTTCCCACTTTTAATCTTTATTATTATTTCAATAATATTTAGTGTCGTCGCCTTTGTCTTACGTGGTCAAGAACCGCTTGGCTGGGCGATGATTGTTTCCATCAGTGTCGCACTCGCTATCTTTTTAAGTACAGCCATTATTTTACGAATTAACTTTTTTCGTGAACTTAAAAAGCGATTTATGTTATAGTTTTATATGGGGAAAAATGCGGCTGTAGTTTAGTGGTAGAACTTTAGCTTCCCAAGCTAACCGTGCGGGTTCGATTCCCGTCAGCCGCTCCAACTTAGATGAACATGCTCCCTAAATTTAGACCAAAAAGTTCGTCCAACAACTTGGGAACATGTACCAAAAAACCACCCGAGGGTGGTCTTTTTTATAACGATTTAATTATTTAGTGTCTTCGATTAAATTAAGTTCCTTTAATTTTTTCGTTCTAAATGACTTGTCTTGCCTCTTACAAATAATCGCTGGCACTAACACAAAAACAGCAATAATGGCGCTAAAAAGGAAGAGTTCAAAAGGATATACTTTATCCCCAATTTGGTAGACCCCCGCATCAATCATCGCTTGCGTTGGTGCTTCGCCAAAAATATTAATGACAAACGGGTTAATAAATGACGCTAACACCATTGGTAGAGCAATCACAATAACCATACGAATACCTTGGAAGGCTCCCGCTTTCGCTTCGGGCGTATGATCGCGCGAAGTAGCAAAGAAAAGTCCTGAACACATCATACTACCTGCCATAATAAGCGTCCCACCCGCAATTACCATAATCATTGTCAGCGGCAAATTACCACCGACAAACTTAATAAAGTAACAAAGTAACCCGCCGAGGACACCAATAAAGACAACTGGATAATAAAACTTAACTTTTCCATATTTATCCATAAGTCTACCTGCTAAAACAGAAAGGGCAGCACTTAGCACCACAATCAGCGCAATCGGAATCACATAATTTTTAATACCAAGCGTATATTCAAATAACGTAATCATATATGGTTGCCAAATTTGCAGTGATAAAGAACTAAACATCATCGCGATTAAACAAATATAAATCATTCCATGATTTTTAACACTACTTGGTTTAAAACCGTAAAACACATTATGTAAATATGTATTGCTCTTATCAGGGCGAAGATGCGGCGAATCTTTAAAGAGAAATAACCCCGCAACCCCAATGAGGGCAATCATAATCCCTTGAATGGCAAAGAAAAGACCCCACTCTCCTTTTTGCGTTAAGCCATCAAACCCCACGAAAATAATCATTAACGCGGCAATTGGCATCATCGAAATAATAACATCGACTAATCCGCGATTGCTAATATCCGTGACATCAGTGACCCACGCCGAGAAAGCAGCATCATTTGAGATTGCCCCAAAAAACGTCATCACACAGTCCATAATTACAAAAATGACAACGATGCGCATCACATAGGCAGGATCAATTTGGTGGTCGCCAAAGAACGCAAAGGAAGCAGTAATAAAGCCCCAAATAATGTAACCAACACTAACGAAGAATTTACGATTACCAAGCCTATCACTTAGTGCCCCACCAAAAATAGTCGCCACAGCAGCAACAACAGCGCTTGATGCAACGGCCGCGCTTGTCGCCCATGGATCTTTGGTAATAACTTTTTGAATATAGGCAGCAAAGTACATATTTTCAATCATCCAGGCAAGTTGTCCTGCTAATCCGAAAATAATAATACAAATCCAAATCCTGGCGCCTAACTTATTAGACTTTTTTAAAACAACTGTATCTTGCATTATTTTTTCCTCATTCTATATAATCTTTTTCATTCTAACACTTTTAGCTCTCGACTTAATAGCGATTTTATAAAAGAGTGTTATATAATCATAATAGAGAGGTAAATGGTATGAAAGTAATAATTATCGGCGCGGGACTAGCGGGTTTAACTTATGGCGCTTTAGCCGCAAAAGACGGGCATGAAGTAATCATTATTGATAAAAATAGTAAACCAGGCGGTGTTGTTGCGCTCCTTGAACATGAAGGTTATAAATTTGAACAAGGACCACTTTTAATCGGTGATATGTTAGAAGGCGAACCAGTCTATGAATTTCTAAAAACACTTGGCATTACATTAAAAACGATGCGCGCTGACCGCGATAATAGTTTTCCTGATTTTAAAATATTAAGACCCGAAAAATATGAAGGTCCTTATTGGCGACGTGATTATTTAGCTAAACTTTTTCCAGAAGATAAAAAAGGACTTGATAAGTACTACAAATATTATGATGATGTGTTGCGGCTACGTTACCTAACAACCTTACCGCAAACAATTGTGACTAAAATTCGGACAGGCCTTGCCTTCTTAAAAGTGAAGAAATATATGAAAATGAACGCTGATGAACTGACCAAACATTTCTTCACTAATGAAAAATTAAGAACAGTGTTTACCGCTATTTTAGCGGATTTTTGCGCTGACCCAACCGAAGTCAATGGCTTATTTACTGTTTTTACTAACTTAGAAACAGCGTTTGATTTACGCATCCCGCTAACCAAAAAAGGCAAAAAATATTATCCGGGGTTCTGCTTTATTGAAGGTGGTGTTCAAAAATTACCCGAAGCACTTGCCGCTTTTATCACTAGCCATGGCGGCAAATTCATCTATAACACTATTGTTGATAAAGTCTTGATTGAAAACGGCAGAGCTATTGGTGTTAAATTAAACGATAACACAACTATTAACGGTGATTATGTCATTGGTGTTGGTGCTGCGAAAGATTTCTTTAGTGACTTAGTGGGCCATGAGCATCTTACCGAAGAATACATTAAGATCCTTGATACAATGCGCCCAATGGAAGGTGTTTTTATGCTCCACCTTGGGATTGATATTGATCCACTTAAATATTTACGCAGTTCTTTAATTTATTGCTACGGAATGTATGATTTAAGTGCGGCAACATATAAATTACGCAACGGGATATACCATGAGGGCGATGATGGTTATTTGCTCTTTGTTCCTAGCTACCACGCCCCCGATTTTGCCCCTGAAGGTCGTCACGCACTTACAATTTACACCGTGGCCCCCGATACTTTAAAAGACGCTAATTGGGAGAGTAAACAAGAAGAATATGCAAAGAAATTAATAAAGCTTGCCGAAGCACATATTCCAAATTTATCTAAACATATTAAAGTAATGAAAATAATGACACCTGTTGATTATCGGCACTTTACGCATATGAAAAAGAGTTCCTTTGGTGGCATTGTCCCCATTTGGAACCAAAAAGCCCCCACTCATTTTACACCCGTTAAAAACTTACTTTTCCTTGGGCAACAAAGTGAAAATGCTGGTGGGATGGGTCCAGTAATTTTAGGGGCAAAACGTGCCTTTGAACAAACAAAATTTAATAAATAATATTAAAAAACGCTTCATCATGTCTTTGTCTTTTAAATAATTAATGAATGCTTTGAATTTAAATGATCAAGCACCTTTTGCTTTAAAAATGTATTGTTATTTGCCATTTATGTGTCCTTTTAATAGAATTAAAAGTTGATCCATTATATAATGGCTTCAGACATTTTAAGGAGCATATATGTCGAACTTAGTCGGATATGGGTTAATAGCGGGCTTTGTCCTCGTAATTGGGATAATGCTACTACTCAAAATCTATTTACAAACTTACCATCAAGGCAAGTTCTGGTATATCGAACGGCCATTAAAATATTTAATGATTCTTGCCCCAATGTTTTTTATGTTCGCGATTGGTGAACGTTGGAAATTTGGCGAAAACTTTTTACCTTCTGGCAATCCCGACGATTTAGCGTGGGGCCCATTTCACCTTGCTTGGCTCGCAGTGATGATTGTGGCCATTATCGTTGTTTCAAGCGGAGTGAAAGCTGATCAAGAAAATACCAAACGCTACATGTTTGGCAGACTTAACAAAATTGATTTTACGGTGTTTCAGCTTGGTATTTTACTCTTAAGCATTGAATTTTATAAACAAATGATTTTTTTAGAATTATATAAAGGACTAAATCATTATCATTGGTACGGATTCCCATTGCAATTTTGTTCTATTCCCCTCTTTTTATACCCGATTGTGCCCTTTGTTAAAAACAAGAAAATTAAAGAAGCATTTTATTCTTTTATCGCCATTTTTAATTTGATTGGTGGCTTAAGTGTTATGATTTTAGCCACTGGTGTTTTTACCACCTACGTTTCGATTTCCATCCATACAATGATGTGGCACGGAACAATGGTTGTGGTCGCAATTTACTTAATTAATGCCTACAAAATTGGCACAAAGTGGCGCCACTATCTTGGCGCGGTCACTGTCTTATTTATCCTTATGGTCATTGCCCAACTTACGAATGTGTTATTTCACTATATCGGGACGAAGTTTCCAGGACCAGGAGACTTTGATGGTTTCTTTATTTCCCCGTGGATTAGTAGACGCAATATGCCGATCCTTGGCGACATTCGTGTTGCTATGCAAGAAGGCGGACTCCCCATTGCCATTATTGCAATTGTCTTCCCTTATATTTATTTTGTCGTTTTTGGTCTAACTGGCTTACTTATCTATTATTTGTTACATTTTATTTGGAAGGAAAATGGCCATAGTCATCATAAAGAAGCTGATGTAATGATTAACACTAATGAGTAAAATTATGAAAAAACAAATTGTCATTGCCACGCATAACACGAATAAACTTAAAGAATTTAAGTCACTTTTTGAAGGCACACCATATGAAGTTCTAGGCCTAGCAGATATTAAATTCAATGGAGAGATTAAGGAAGACGGTGAAACATTTGCAGATAACGCCGTCATTAAAGCGCAAACAATTCATAAGTTTACGAATCTTCCCGTCATCGCAGATGATAGCGGACTTTGTCTCAATGCGTTAGATGGTTTCCCCGGCGTTAATTCCGCACGTTTTATGGAAGGGTTACCATATAGTGAAAAAAATGCCGCCATTATTAAAATGCTTGAAGGTTATAGTGATAAAAGCGCTAAATTTGTGTGCGCGATTGCGCTTGTTGGCCTCGAAAAGTTCCCGCAAGTCTTTATTGGCGAAGTTAAGGGCATGATAATTAACGAGGAGCGGGGCAAAGAAGGGTTTGGGTATGATCCGATTTTCTTTCATCCAAACAGCCAAAAAACATTTGGCGAAATGAGTATTAAAGAAAAAGATGACATAAGTCATCGTGGGCGGGCAACATCATTACTTTTTGAATATTTAAAAACGCATTATTTTTAAAAATGAAGGCGCTTTTTAATTTCCGCTAAAACGTGTAAATCAGCCCCTAAAAAAGGCAATTTTAATATTTCTTCCTTCGTAAAAAAGCCGCCATCTTTATGCACTAACAGGGTGAATTTTGGACTCGTAACTTGACAAATAAACACATCCATTTCAAGCTGAAACCACGGATACTCGTGACTAACATGCATAAAGAAATCATGGACAGTAATATCCATCATTAATTCTTCTTTAATCTCGCGCACAATTGCTGTTGCTGGTGATTCATTTACTTCAATTTTGCCACCAGGAAATTCATATTTACCATAACGTTCATCATTATCACTACGCGCCGCCGCAAAAAGTTTATTCTCATAGAAGATAAGCGCGGCCACAACATTTTTAATTTCTTTTGTGTTCATCGTAATAAGTATAACAAACTCACATCTTTTTACTTTGTAAATTGATAGCGGGATATGTTTACCGATAAATAATCACGTTTAATACTTTTTACTACAAAGTGAATAGGAAAAAGTTTATAATATATGTGGCTTATTACAAAGAGGAGGAAAAAACATGCCAACAATTATTGAGGTTTATGCTCGTGAAGTTATCGATTCACGTGGTAATCCAACAATCGAAGTCGATGTTGTAACAGCATCTGGTGCGTTTGGCCGTGCAATTGTGCCAAGTGGCGCTAGTACTGGTGAACGCGAAGCATTAGAATTACGTGATGGTGATAAAAGTCGCTATCTCGGCAAAGGAGTGTTAACAGCGGTTGAAAATGTTAACAAAATTATTGCTCCAGCAATTCAAGGAATGGATGCCGATGACCAAGTCGGAATTGATAAGGTTTTATTAGAACTTGACGGCACACCATTTAAGAAAAAATTAGGCGCAAACGCACTACTTGGTGTTAGTTTAGCTTGTGCCCGCGCTGCGGCGGATTATTTTGGTGTTAGTTTATATAACTACATCGGTGGCGTTAATGCCAAAGTGTTACCTGTCCCAATGATGAATGTCATCAACGGTGGTGCACACGCGGATAGCAGTGTTGACTTCCAAGAATATATGATTATGCCTGTCGGGGCTCCAAGTTTACGTGAAGCACTACGCTGGGGTGCGGAAGTTTTCCATAACTTAAAGAAAGTTTTAAAAGCTAAAGGTCATATTACTGCCGTTGGTGATGAAGGCGGATTTGCCCCAAACTTAGGCAGTAATGAAGAACCATTACAAGTCATCGTTGAAGCAATTAAAAAAGCAGGCTACGTGCCAGGTAAAGACTTTGTCTTAGCTCTTGACGTTGCCGCGAGTGAATTCTTTGATGAAAAGACAAAGAAATACGTGCTTAAGAAATCTGGTGGTGCCGTTAAAACAAGTGAAGAAATGGTTGCGTGGTACGAAGAATTATGTAAAAAGTATCCAATTATTTCTATTGAAGACGGCTTAGCCGAAGGTGACTGGGCTGGGTGGAAAGTCTTAACTGATCGCTTAAGTCATAAGATTCAAATTGTGGGTGATGACTTATTTGTCACAAACCCCGCTATTTTAAAAGAAGGTATTGAAAAAGGCATCGCTAACTCCATTCTTATTAAATTAAATCAAATTGGGACCTTAACGGAAACCTTAGACGCCATGCAAATGGCCGAACGCGCTGGTTATACTTGTGTGGTAAGCCACCGTTCAGGTGAAAGTGAAGATACAACAATTGCCGACTTAGCAGTGGCGTTAAACGCTGGTCAAATTAAAACTGGTTCCATGAGCCGCACTGACCGGATTGCTAAATACAACCAATTAATCAGAATTGAAGATGATCTTGGTGAACGTGCAATCTATCCTGGCTTAAGCGCATTCTACAACCTACGCAAATAGTTAGGAAATAATAATTGACAATTGAAAAGAGGGTTCATCCCTCTTTTTTATAAAATTATATTTTTTTAATAATTTATTATGTATAATTTAATCAGGAGGTAATCTTATGATTATAATCAGTCAGCTTTTTAATTCCTTCCGCTTTTTTGAGGGTATTGCCGACATGCTTGGTGGTTTAGATTTAATTTCCTATATCTTTGGTTTCTTATCACAATTCCCCATCGTCGTTGATATTATCATTGCAACTGCGGTTGTTGCCGCTTTACTCCGCGGTATCTTTAAACGCTTTTGGAAAACAGTGTGGCGTGGTGTTATTTTTGTGATTCTTTTAATTGTGCTATTTTCAACTGCGGGTGTTATTGCCCCATATATCGGCAGTATTCCAATCCCATTGCGCGGTGTTGTGAATGGTAGTAATGTTGAATATACGAATTTAGCGCAAATCATTCACGGTGTTAGTGTGGAATCAGGTAATAGCGAAGCTTATGCGGTTGCGTTTACCGACATCGTCCTTAAAAATCTCGTTATATTCTTTGGCATTCCCGCCTTATCACTTTTAACTCCTGCTGTCTCCGCGATTACCTATCCGCTTTTTAGTTTATTACTACCACGGAAATTAAGAGATGCAAAACTTGTCTTGCCACGAATTGCGATTAGTCTTGGCTTAACCTTTGTCGCGCTTGTCATCTTTATGGCTCCAATGGCGACATTAGTGCCGCCAATGACAGCGGTTAAAGACACAATGGCAGAAGGGACACTCCTTTACAAATTTTTAAATCCCGAAATTATTAACTTTTTAGAATTATTTACAACCCAAAAATCAGTGATGTTAAAAATTGTTGATATTGGCAATATTGCGGGTAAGATTAAAATATTTGGCACCTTTGAAGTTGATGGTGTGGCCGTTGAATTAAAAGTGGCAGTCGAAAACTTACTCGAAGCACTAAAGACTATTCCATACGAAGCCGCAGCCTAAAGTTACTATTCTTTAAACATTAATTTTAAGACTTTATCAAAATCAAGTGAGTGTTGGTAGTTACCAAGCTCACTTTTTTTAATGAAAAAGACACGCCCTTCAACACTTTCTAAAAGTTCGCCTGAAAAATCATTCGTCCGATATAAAAGGGCGACGTCATTAATCCCTTTGTGGGGAAGCGGCCACACAATTTGTCCGACATACTCAGGATTCCTAATCGTTAGACCCGTTTCTTCTTTCATTTCGCGAATAACGCTCTCAGTAAATAATTCATTATCTTCGACGTGACCACCAGGAAAAGTAAGACCAGGCCAATCATTTTTAACCCGGTTAAGTACTAAAATCTTATCCCGGGTGTACACCATACACATATTCGTATAAACATTCTTCATATTAAAAGCGTATCATAAATTGTGAATTTAAAGCAAAAAGGACAACTACATTAGTTAATAATGCGATAAATGTTATAATTTAGGAAGGAAAGATTATGCACATTAATAAAATAACCGTTGTTGGCCTAGGATATGTTGGTTTAGCGCAAGCACTACTTTTCAATGACGATTTTAATGTTGTTGGTTACGATACAAATCCAAAAGTTGTCGCAAGTCTTAATCGCGGACTCTTGCATATCAAGGATGAAGATTTTGCACGAGCACTCACCCGTAAAAAACTTGTCGCCACAAGTGATACAAGCTTTGCTTTTCAAAACACTAACATTGTAATTATTGCCACTCCAACGCACTTTGACGAAGACAAGCAAACTTTCGATCTTAGCTCTATTGATGTCACTTTAGAAAAGATTATCGCTAGTAACACAAATCCGATTGTCATCATTAAATCAACGGTTAATGTTGGGGCCACAAAGTTTTATCAAGCAAAATATCCGCAATTAAAACTCTTCTTTGTTCCTGAATTTTTACGCGAAGGTCATGCCCTATTTGATAATTATTATCCAGCGCGAATCGTTGTTGGTTATGATAAAAGTGAAGCAAAACAGCGGCAAATTGCCATTCAAATTGCTAATCTCTTTCGCAGATACACTAAATCAATTGACGATGTACCACTTTTAATTACAGGCACCGAAGAAGCTGAAGCAATTAAATTATTCGCTAATAGTTACTTAGCGCTTCGCGTTTCCTTCTTTAATGAAATTGACACATATGCACTAACGAAAGATTTAGCGGTGGAAGATATTATTGCAGGAATTAGTCTTGATCCACGGATTGGCAACCATTACAATAATCCATCATTTGGTTATGGTGGCTATTGTTTACCAAAAGATAGTAAACAACTAAAAGCGCATTTTAGTTTGATTCCCGAAGAGTTAATTAGCGCGACCGTTAGCGCGAATAGTGTGCGTAAAACCTTTATTGCTAATTATATCGCCCGTATTGTCAAAAATAGTGGCAACAATGATTATGTTGTGGGCATTTATCGTTTAACGATGAAAAAAGATGCTGATAATATGCGTGAATCTTCCATCATTGATGTTGTAACACTCCTTGCGGAACAAAACATCAAGATGATAATTTATGAGCCGTTAATTAGTGACGTTACTTATAAAGGTATTATGGTATTAAACAATTTAGCGACATTTAAAAAGCAAAGTGATTTAATTGTCACTAATCGGATGCACGCTGACTTAAAAGACGTTGCCGCTAAAGTTTTTACGCGCGACGTTTATTCACGTGATTAAGCATCGATAATTATTTCTTGTCGTTAATTAATTTAATAATCATGGCGAGCATTTCATTTTTATCTTGTTCAGATAATTTTGCAATATCTTTTTCACTAATTTGTAATTGTTTTTCACTACGCCCAAATAAATAATCAAGTGAGACATTATAAAAATCCGCAAAGCGAATCGCTAGTAAGGGATCAAGCCGCGTAATCCCACGTTCAATTTTAGAAATCATTGATTGTGACAACATTAAAGCGTCGGCAAGCTGTTGCTGGGTCAGACCATGATTACGACGCAATGTTATTAATTTCTCGCAATACATGATTTTATTTTAATTAAAGTCTAACGCTTTTACTTTATTAATTGCTTAATATTCTAATTTGGAATAAAATAGCATTACAAATATTCTGTAATGGAATATTCAAAAGACATTATCAATGCAAAATGGCAGGAACCGAAACGCATAGATAATGTCTTTTCTTTAAAATAATTAAGCTTTTATTAGTTTTTCATTCAGCGCCCGCATTACTTTTGGATCAATTTTTACAACTTTACGATCGTAAGTTAAGACACCATTTAACTCATCCTCAACGTCGCTTAATTGCGTGTATATCGCTGCCGCAAGACCTTTTTTAACCGCCGGGATAATTTCATTTTCATAAAGTTTAACGACTGCTTTTTCTAAAGCTTCTTTCGTATCAAATTTTTTATAACCAAAATCGGCGACGCCAAAATAATGATTGGGAATAAGGTGGGCATACCCGCCAAATTCACTTAAGATGACACAGCGATTTTGCTTATCTTTCTTAAAGTGATACTTGCGGAAATATACGTGATGACTGCGAAACTCACCTAAACCCATATCATGCCACCCCGAGTTAACATCAATTAGTCGTGTGTTATCAAGCTCAAGCACAAACGGCAGTAATTTATGACTATCAAATTGACCCCACCCTTCATTAAATATCGTCCATAAAACAATCGAAGGATAATTATATAAATGTTTTATTGTGCGTTTTGCTTCATCATAGAATAATTCACGTCCGCGGGCATTTTGTCGGGCAAAACGTTTATAATTTGTATCTTTAAAGTGAATATTTAAGACAGCAGGCACGTGTACCGTTACAAAGTTATATGGTTCACCACCATTAACAAAATCTTGCCATACGAGTATTCCTAATCGGTCACAATGATAATAGAAACGCTCCCACTCAATTTTGATATGTTTACGTAAAACATTGAAACCCATTTCTTTGGCAACTTTAATTTCATTAACAAGTGTTGCATCATCAGGTGGCGTTAAATATCCTTCATGGTAATAACCTTGATCAAGTAATCCCGTATTAAAGAGCACTTTATTATTTAAGTGGATACGTTTAATCCCATTTTCATCAGGCGCGACACTAATTTTACGCATCGCAAAGTAAGAAGAAACTTCGTCATCCCCATACTTTGCCACAAACGGATAAAGATGCGGGTTATCTGGTGACCAACTAATAAAATCTTTTACTTTAAGTTTATACACATTATTTGGTTTTACTTTATATTCTTGACCATCAAAGATAATAAGCGCTTCTTTCTCAGTTGTATTTGTGTTTAAAGTAATCTCAACTAAACTTTCATCATAGCGCGGTGTTATCTTTAAACTTTCAATATAATCTTGCGGCATACTCTCAAGCCAAACTGGCATAAAAATGCCACTTTGTGGTGTGTACCAAATTTGCCCACGTTTAATCTTTTGTTTCCCGCGACTAAAATATTTAGTGTCACTATAATCACGGACTACGAGCACTAATTCATTATCTTCTTGTAAGGCTTGACTGATTTCAAAGGAAAAGGGATGAAACCCACTTTCATTGACACCAAGTTTATGCCCATTTAAATACACTGTTGTAATTTGATCAACGGCGCCGAAATGGAGCAGCACGAACTGTTTTTGAAAGCCTTTGGGTAAGCGAAAGCGTTTGCGATAGAACAGGACATCAGTGGGCGAAACATGACGCTTAACGCCTGAAAGCGGTGTTTCAGGGGAAAAAGGTACCATTATATCGCCATCAAACTTTGTAGGTACAGTTTCATCATTAGCGCGAATTGCATACTCCCACAGGCCATTAAGTGATAAATACGAATCACGAACCATAATCATTCGTGGATATTCACTAAGTGGAACGTTTGTCTTCATCTTCATTTCTCCTTTTTTCATAAGTAAATTAACCAGAATAAGATAATCCTATTTTGTTGCTTTTTACGTTTCTATGTTCACCTTAATTATACAAGGTTTAAGGGAAGAGACATGGAAATATAATATTTATTACCATGTAATAAGCAAGAATATATGTTATTTTTCGAAAACTAAATCATAATTTCCAAACATCGTATTGAAATACTTGCAAAAAAGTGCGAACTTTATTATAGTATATAGGCTGGACCAGTAGTGTAGTGGTTAACATGTCTGCCTGTCACGCAGAAGATCGCGGGTTCGAGTCCCGTCTGGTCCGCCAGTAAGGCCCGATAGCTCAGATGGTAGAGCAGTGGACTGAAAATCCACGTGTCGCCGGTTCAATTCCGGCTTGGGCCACCATCAATGCGCGAAAACGGATTCTGCGGAGTCCGTTTTTTTAGTTCTTCTTTTGTTAAAAAATAAATAGTTTTACATCTTGTTAAATTTCAGTTAAAATTCATAGTGATAGGAGAAAATTTTATGGATAATAAAGTTAAAAAACGGCGTCTGCGTTTTCAGAACATTTTGCTATTGTGGCTTGTCGGTTTAGCGGGCCAATTATGTTGGAACTTAGAAAATCAATGGTTCAATACTTTCGTGTATGCCGAAATTGGTCCTTTCCCGCAAATTGTTAATGCCATGGTGGCGGTTTCAGCGATTGCCACAACGTTTGCGACCTTCTTTTTTGGGACACTTAGTGATCGTGCGGGTAAACGTAAACCATTCATTAGCATTGGTTACATCATTTGGGGTATTTTTACGATTACCTTTGGTCTAACAGGTTTACTGACAAAATTTACGATGAACATTTGGGCGTTAGCGACAGTGATTGTTGTTGCTGATACCATTATGTCTTTCTTTGGGTCAATGGGGAATGATGCTGGGTTTAATGCGTGGACTGCTGATCTTATTGATGATGATAATAAAGGGGCCATCGGCACCGCCATTGCCGTTCAACCAGTAATTGGAACAATTATTGGCACAGTTCTCGGCGGTATTTTAATTGATAACTTCGGTTATATTGCCTTCTTTAGTATGATGGGGGGCTTTGTTAGTTTAATCGGCGTACTCTCGCTTTTTATTCTTAAAGATTCACCAAAATTAGAAGCAAGTAAACGTGGTGGCTTTTGGCGCCAATTTAGTGAAGCTTTTAACTTCAAATATTTCTTTAGCCAAAAAGAACTCGTGCTCGTTAATATTCTTGGCGCGATTTATTTTATTGGCTTTAATGTTTACTTCGTCCATATTGGCAACTTATTTATTTCTAATTATGGCTTTTCGACGGGTGATGCTGGGGTTATTCAAGGGATTGGCTTAATTATTGCAATTCTCTTTACGATTCCTGGTAGCCGTTTAATTAACCGCGGCAAAAGTCCACGTGTCGCGCTGATTTCGGTCTTAATGACAATCATCGGATTAATCTATTTGGGTTTAATCGGTGGTTTCCATGATGCCGCAAATATGTTTAGTGTTAACAACCTGCCCTTATTACTTGGGGTTATCGTTGTTGGCGCTGGGTATATTTTAATTATGCAAACACTTGGTGTGTGGAGTAAAGTACTCTATCCCGTTGGCAGCAAAGGCCAATTTGAAGGCTTACGCATTATCTTCTTTGTCTTAATTCCTATGGTGTTAGGTTCAAGTATTAGTCAACCAATCATTCGCCACTTTGGGATTGAAACAATTGTTGATGTGCTTGAAGATGGGACGAAGGTTATGGGGTATATCCCCACTGAAGCGCTCTTCTACTTCGCAGCAGCGATTATGGTTTTAGCGCTTATTCCGCTTATCTTCTTACGTAAAGCGTATTATAAGCGGCTCCGTGACACACGTATTCATGAAGCAGTAACGACTGCACAAGAAGAATTAGGAACGGAAGAACTCTCTTACAGTGCACCAACACCAATCTTTGATAATAAAAAGCGTCATATCAATTTTGGCTACGCGACGGATATGGCATTTGTCTTTGATAAAAAACTCGTGAAAAAGCCCTTACGGCTTAAAGAGTGGGATTTCTATCAAATTCAGCATGGGCGCTATGTTGTCCAATTGACAATTGGCCACATTGCTTATGCCCAAAATATTGCGATTAATTTAATCGATTTAGAAGGGGCACAAACGTATTCCGCTAGTGTTGTTAAACTCTTTAAAGGTGCGAAAAGTATGACGATGCCAACTGATCCATCCATTGATAATGAAGTTCATTACACTGATGCGAAGAAAAAAGTGGATCTCCATTACATTACTAAAGGCCGAATTCGTCATTTATATGGTTCAATGGTTAATGATAAAGGGGTTGAATTTAAAGTTGATGTTACACTTGAACGGTTAAAAAATCATGACGCAATGGTCATTAATACGCCATTTTCCGATACGGAACACCACTTCTATCTCAATTATAAAATTGGCAATCTTCGCGCAAGCGGTAGCTTTAGCATGGGCGATATCGCCTTTAAATTTGATCCAAAAGTAGACTTTGGCTTACTTGATTGGGGCCGCGGGGTGTGGCCACTACGTGAAGTATGGTACTGGGGACAAGTTAATGACTACTTAGCGGACGGAAGGATGATTAACCTAAACTTAGGATATGGCTTTGGTAACCTCGCAGCGGCAAGTGAAAATATGTTAATCCTTGATGGTAAAGCATATAAACTTGGTCGCCTCTATATTGAAAATGATGTAACACAAGACTATATGGCGGACTGGGTCATTAAGTCGCCAGACGGTAAAATTAATCTCGTCATGAAAACAATTTATGACCGCTATAGCGACAACGACTTTAAAGTTATCTATATGAAATGCCATCAAGTCTATGGCAGGTACTACGGCACAATTACGCTTGATGATGACACTATTGTGACATTAAATGGTGAGCAAGGTTTCTTTGAACGTTCCAATAATAAGTGGTAATTAATATATCATTCTCACTAAAAGAAAAGTCACATCTTGTGGTGTGACTTTTTTAATGGTTCAAATCAATTATTATTTATTCATAATTAGGGCAATAATGATGGCAATAATGATTAAAGTAATAAGCGTAACCACGCGTAATATTTTTACCATTTTAATACGCTTTTGAATAAGCGGATCACAAATTATTGCATTTTGTATTTCTTCAACGACTGACTCCGTCGTAAGTTCCACGAACGAATGGATTGTGCTTGTTTCAAAGCGCAAATCAATGTCTGTACTCTCATTTAAATTAATGATCGTTCGATAAATTGCTTCTTGATTTAATGTTTTAATCCGTAAATCCAAAAGCCCAAAAATAGCGACAATAAACATTAATAATTGCCATAATAACCATAATTTACTTCGTAATAAGGCTCGACGAACAATGACAAGTTCTACCTCGGCCGCGTCCGTCTTATATTCAAAAAGTAAGTGGCCCATATTATCGCCCTTTGCTTTTACCCTTTTTCCATCAAAAAGATAGAGCACATTATGGTGCTGCGGATTAAGGACACGCAATTTTAAAGTGTTTGTCATGCAGTGCCTCCTACAAGGGTATATATTAATGTAACAAGCGCAAAGACGACGATAAAAATCGCACTCACGAAGCGAAAGCGGCGCACTGGTAATTTGCTCGTATAGAGTAAAATTAACGCTAAAATAGTGACACTAAAGATTGTCGCGCTAATGAACGGTGTATACGTCACAATCTTATCAATTAGTGCCATTGCTTGTTCGCGACTTGCTAAAATATCAATTAAATTTTTCCAGTGTCGCGAGTGCTGCGGATCAATAATTAAAATCGTCCCTAGTGTAATAAGAAAGATAAAGGATAGGATTGTGAGCCCTATCATAAAAATGATAATAGTAGTGATTGAAATAAGGGTACGCGCCAGTAAAAGTAAAATAAAAAGTAGCGTTATAGCGACGCCAAGACGCCACAATATCACTCCAAGATGGTGGCGATTAATTCGTCCATCATCCTTTTTATTTACGATTTGATTATGATTAGCGACATAATTTTTAACGTCAAACAACTTAGTATCTCCTTAGTATTAATAGTGATAATGACCATTCACTACCATATTGTAGCGAAAAATAAGTATTTATGCTTTTATAAACTGATCAACACCAGTCGGGTTAACAATGGAAAATCCAATATTATTTAAGTGGTCAGATACCCGTTCTAAATCGCCTAAAAACGTTGAATAAAATGGCGATAATTCAAAAACACAGCTTTTATTTTTAATGCGGTCATAGTGATTATTAAAGAATAGTGTTTTATAAGCATCCGCTTTTTCTTCTAATTCATGCAATGTTTTTAATAATTTAGCGTCACGTGTTTCAAAAATGGTACGTGTCAATGTAAACATCTCCATAACAACTGCATTTAAACTATTAATTTCCGCTTTCGCCAGTTCCGAAAACGCTAAATCTTTGTCCGCTAGTTCACGCGCAATCACACTAATATTAATCGCATGGTCCGCAATCCGTTCGATATCATTAACAACGTGGAAATAAGAGCCCGCCTTCCGTTCTTCACTTGGTTGCACACGACTCGATAATTCAATTAAGAATGCCGTTATGCGCTCATTGAGATAGTCAATTTGCTCCTCAACCGCGAGTAATTTACTTTCTGCTTCAAAATCTTTAGTTAAAATCATTTGAATACTACGTTCATAATTTTCCAGCGCTAGTGTATACATATGGAGCAATTCTTTTTCAACTTGACCAGTCGCAACATGGGGGAAAGCAAGCATTTTATTATCAATATATTTAATAACACCATCCATGGCACTGGCCGTTTCTTTTTCCTTAATAAGCTTGCTAAATAAATTAATAGCGGGTTTAAGTAATGGGAGCAATAAAGGCATAAAGACAATATTATAAATAACCGTAAAGATTGCCACCGCTAGTTCACCACTTGTCCTTGATGCAAAAGCAGTCATGACATTTGTAATAGGGGTACGAAATAACGTCAAAATAATTACCATCACAACAGACGTTAAAGCCCGCAACGAAAAAGCAATCCACGCTGCTCTTTTACCGTTTACATGGCCACCAATAGCGACGAGTAAAGTTGTAACAACCGTCCCTAATGTTGCGCCTAAGACGATAAATAATCCTGATGATAATTCAATCGCTCCGCTACCGACCATCGCAATCACTATCGAAGTAACAGCGCTACTACTATCCATAATCGCGGTAACGACAAGCCCCACTAAGAATAAGAGCGGACCAAAATTAATCGAACTAAAAAGCATCTTTGTAAAATTAGTAATATCAGCGTTTTTAAACGAGTCTTTCATAATGGCAAGGCCAAAAAATAATAGACCTAGTCCTGCTAAAATTTCACCGATGTTTTTGATAATTTCTTTGTTAAAAAACATCATAATGACGCCAATAACGGTAAATAGCAGGAAATAAATAGAAATACTTAAGGAGGAGAAAGACGCAATAACACCAGTTACTGTCGTGCCAATATAAGCACCAAGCATAATACATAAACCTTGATAAATTGTCATTGCCCCAGTATTAATAAAACCAACAACCATTGCATTTGTCGCATCACTTGATTGAATGGCCGCGGTCACAACCGTCCCAATTCCCATATTTAGCACTGCCTTATCTTGCGTGCGTTTAAAGAAATCGCGAATCTTCTTGCCGATTGATTTCTTAAAGCCAGATGACATCATCCGCATCCCAATAAGTAAAATTGCCACACCAACTAACAAATAGACAGTTGCTTTAAGAAGTTCGTAGTTCATAATAATTTCCTTCCATAGAAATTATTAAATAAACACGATAATATGTAAAGTAATATTAAGATTTATTACTTCACTTTGTTATTAAATTGCTCGTCGAGATAATTATTGAGTAAATACATTTTATAGTCATCAATGGAAAAGACTTTATCAGAAGCGGGGTCGCCATATAACTTTACTAATTCACTAACTTTCACGTTGCGCGCAAACTTTAAAGCGGGGACATCAAGCGCGACAATCTTGCGCACAAGATCACTAATTTCATCATCAATAATATTACCAATTGCCCACGCAGGACTTGGATTAGTGAAATTAAAGTACACATTTAAGTCACTCGTAATATAAATAACAATCGTGTCCTTATTTTTGGGGACGAAATAAGAATCATCATCTTTTAAAAGCGCATAACATTCTGCTTCGGAAAGAATGTTGTCATAATTTAAATAATGAGGTTTTACTTTGTCAGGAATATTAGACTTATTAATCCGAATATCATAGAGTTTACGATTATTACCATCACAACTTCCTTCATGGACAAATATATCCGTAACATTATGCGTCGCGGCAACATCTAATAAGCGTGAAACGTCATCCTTATTTTCTTCATTGATAAAGATTTGCCACCGCGCTTCAATATCGTTAGCCTTTAAGATTTTAGTGGCGGCGATTAATTCTTCATATGCCCCTTTCCGTCCCACATATTTATCAGTCATCGCTTGTAAACCAAAAAAAGTTAGTTGCACTTTTTTTGTGCCGATCATTTTAAGCCATTCAGCGTATTCTTTATCTCGGACGATCGTATAATAACTTGCAAGTTCAAAGCGTTGTGGTTTAATGGTCGAAAGTTTATTATCTTTGAGCCATCTTGCCTTATAGTCTGCGGTGAAATCAGGTTCGCGTAACCAACTATAAAATGTAATGTTTGCAAAGAATGGTTTAAAAAGTTTTACGATCTTTGTCGCGGTTTTATCATTAACAATCAGATTAGGTAAATCACCTAACCAGCAATGCTTACAGCGATTAGGACACCCATTCATATCGACACAAATCGCTAGTGTGCGTTCAAATTTCATATTTATATTATACTATTTTATGTCCTGAACCCAATAATACCTTACTTATTTACCTAATAATCTTGTCGTTTAGCAAATAATAAGACGATAAAATTTCAATTATCTTCCTGAATCAATATAAAAGTAGTTAGTTTTCAACTTTATACAAATTAAACCCTTACGCATGATAGTAATAAGGTGAAAATCAATAAACGAAGCACAATTGCCATACAAATTTTTATATTTTATTTCCAAAACAAATCATGTTATAACATGTAAAATAATTAAGCAATCGTAAATAAGTTATATTTTTATAATTTTACTTGCCAATATTCAATCTGTTTAATTTGATATGCTACTCATCGTATATTCATAAGCTTAACAAAGACTAATCTTTTTTGTAATTAATATAATGGATGTTTAACAAATAATGCAGACAGAATATTGTGCTAATTTTATAATAAAAACAGTACTGATAGTGAATCAATACTGTTTGATATGCTTGGTTGCGGAGGGAGGATTTGAACCTCCGACCTCCGGATTATGGGCCCGACGAGCTACCGCTGCTCTACTCCGCGATGTATTAGTATTATAACATGATTTATTATTTATGCAAATTAATTGACTAATATAACAAAAAAGCCAAATTAATGGCTTTCTATGTGATTATAAATATAAAATCAGTGTTTATCTTTTCAAGCGTTCCGTAATTTCTTGGGCTTTACGATATATTTCGCTGATTGGTTCATCAAGATGAAATTCACCATCTTCATATAAAATCTTTCCATCAATCATCGTTAAAAGCACATTAACTTTACTACCAGCATAAACAATATTTTTTTCAATGTTATTTACTGGTTGCATATTCGGTTGCTGCATATCTAACATAATTAAATCCGCAAGACTACCGACACTTAAATATTTTGCCTCATTAAGTCCCATTGCTTCTGCGCCATTAACGGTCGCCATTTTAAGCACGTCATAAGCATCCACAACCGCCGCGTCTTGTTCGCGGAGCTTTGCTAAGCCCGTCACAAGCCACATTTCACGGAAGAAATCAAGGGCATTATTACTTGCTGGCCCATCAGTGCCAATCGCGACATTTATGCCTTCTTTAAGGAACTGATTAATGGGGGCGATTCCACTTGCAAGCTTTGTATTTGAACTTGGGTTAGTAACAATATGTAAACCATGTTTTTTATATACAGCAAAATCTTCATCAGTAAAATGGACACCGTGGAAACCACCACCCCCATACTTATATAATCCTAATTTATCAAAGTACACTGCCGGCGTCACACCGTGGCGCTTAATACATTCTTGGACTTCGTTTTCCGTTTCACTAATGTGACTCCAAATTGGGACCTTTAGCTCGTGAGCGGCTTTCGCTAATTCTTTTAATATTTCGGGTGTGCTTGTATATTCAGCGTGGAACCCAAGGTGATAATTAACAAGCGGATGCATTTTATTAATCGTGTGGAACGCAGCTTTCATTTCACAGACGCTTTCTTTATATTTTGTCACTGTCCCAACAAGCGCTGCTCTAAAGCCAACGTCAATTGCGGCTTGGGCGGTTTCTAGCGGTGAATAATACATATCAAAGCACGCTGTTACCCCACTTGTTAAATATTCGGCAAATGCCACCTTACTTAACACATATTGATCACCAGGTTGCAGCTTATCTTCAAGTGGGAACACGGCCTTGTGTAACCACTCATAAAGCGGTAAGTCATCAGCGTAACTCCGTAAGAAGGTCATTGGTGAATGCGTATGCGCATTTTTAAAGCCAGGCATGAGCAAATTACCTTCAGCGTTAATAATGCGGTCAAATGGTTCATTAAATTCGTCAGCGGGGCCAACATAGGTAAGGCGATTACCTTCAACATGTACTTCGCCATAAAATAACGGGCGTTCTTCTTCCATCGTCAGAATCAGCGCATTAATAAAACGTATTTTCATAATGTTTTCCTCATTTATTAGATACTTAATTTTAACATGTTTTTATTATTAATAAAAAACATGGGATTTGCCCATGTCTTTTTAGTCGTTTATTTAAGATTTATTCTTCTTCGTAAGGAACGATGTTTTCTGATGTTGCTCCACAATATTCACAATAATCAGGGTTATCAATAATCATCCCGCATAATAAACACAAATATTTCTTCTCCGATGCTAATACCATATTTATATCCTTTTCCTTCCTTCTACATTATACCTAATAATTCGAGCAAGTAAACAAATTGATGCTTATTAATTGATAAACTCGCCTTATTTATAAAGACAACTTAATTTATAATTTTATGACACATCTTTAAATTATTGTGCATTTATAAGCGCATTGCGCGATAGCCCGCACGACTAATTGCACTTATTACTTTATCATCATCAACCATTTTGCTAAAAAAGACGATAACAGTGCTTTGTTCAAAGTTTATTTCATAACTTATATCATCAATGCGAAATAAAGCACGTTCAATGCGTCGCACCGCTCTTTCATTTTTCATGCCTTCAACAATATATGTGCGTGTCATAACTATTTAATTTCGCGATATTTTTCTTCGCGGCGTTCAGCAATAAATTGATTGCGATATAATTCAAAATAATGACCACGGTTATTAAGTAACTCCGCATGTGTTCCTTGTTCAATAATCTTACCGTTTTGTAACACTACAATCAAATCACTATTGACAATTGTACTTAAACGGTGCGCCACAACAAAACTAGTGCGCCCTTTTAAAAGTTCATCCGTCGCTTTTTGAATCTTTGCTTCCGCTTCACTATCGATAGAACTAGTCGCTTCGTCTAAAATTAAAATGCGCGGATCAGCAATAATAGCGCGGGCAAAAGAGATGAGTTGCTTTTGGCCCACTGATAACAGATTACCCGCTTCCCCAACATGCGTGTCGTACCCTTTTTCTAGTGTACTCACAAATTCGTCAAGCCCAACGGCTTTACTAGCGGCCATTACTTCTTCATCACTAGCGTCAAGTTTCCCGTAACGAATATTTTCTTTAATCGATGTGGAGAAAAGTTCCGGCATTTGTAAAACATAACCTAAACGACTATGAAGCCATGATAAACTTCGTTTACGATAATCAACACCATCAATTAATATTTCCCCAGCGCGTGGTTCGTAGAATCTCGCAAAGAGATTCACAATCGTTGTTTTCCCGCTGCCAGTGTGCCCAACAAGCGCGATTGTTTGTCCAGCTTTAACTTTTAAATTAAATTTATCGAGAATAATTTCTCTCGGATTGTAATAGAATGTCACATCTTTAAATTCAACATCCCCTTTAATTGCTTCCCAATTTTCTTTTTTCTTGTCAAATAAATCACCATAAACATCTTTAACTGCTTGTGTATCATCAATCGCTGGTTTTTCATTTACTAATTGTAAGACACGTTCGGCACTCGCTTGGGCAACTTGCAGTTCATTAATAAAATTCGTTAAGTTTAAAATTGGTTCGAATGTATTCATCGCTGCACGAATAAACATAAAGAGGATTGGCATTGTCACTAATCCTTGCAACGCAAAATAACCACCCAGCGCCATCACAAACGCCACAATCGTGTAACTACCCGCTAAAAGGAAACTAGAGAAAATCGCCCCATAAAGAACAGCTTGCAGTGTCACTTTTTTCATGACGCGTGCTTCTTTTGCAAATTCGACACTTAATTCTTCTTCAATTGCTAAACTCTTTGTTGTTTTAGCGCCAAGGAATGATTCATTAAATAATCCTGTTAATTGACTATTATGAAAGCGCGATTTGCGATTTAAAATTAGGACTTTCTTCCGGAAAATAATCGCGATAAAGAGCAATATTGGTAAGAATGACACAAACACTAATGCGAGTCGCCATTCACTAATAAATAAGACGACAATAGTGAAAATCATAAAGAATCCTGACCATGTTAGATCTAAAATACCCCATGACACAATGCGCGCTAAACGGTTCGTATCACTTGTCATGCGCGCCATAATCCAGCCCTGTTTTGTCGTGTCATAGAAACTAAATGGTAATTTTTGTAAATTTTTAAATGACTCTTTGCGTAATGTATATCTGACTTTCGTTTCAAGTTTTGAACCAAAGTAAATAAAACCAAACACACTAACGGCGAAGACAATAATTTGGACTAAACTTAATACAATAAATGGCACTAACGCACTTTCGTTATATGTTTCAATGAGATTGCTAATCGCATAAGCATTAAGCGGGATCGTCAGCGATTCAGCTAAAGACATAAACACGGCAAAAATTAAGAGTAACACTAATTCTTTTTTACTCCGTAAAATAATCTTTAATATTTGTTTCCAAACACTAAAAGTTACTTTCTTAACCGCTTCTTCTTCCCTAAACACATCACTACTCATTGTTTAAACACACTCCTTAGCAACAAGTTCCAAGAACTCGGTTTCTAAATCACCTTGAATATCCCACAACACTTGATATAAACCACCAGCTTTTGCCAGGGTATCATGGGTGCCAATATCTTCAACCGTCTTATTATTAAGCACGATAATTTGATCAGCTTCTTTAGCGGTTGTTATGCGGTGCGTGATAATAAGCGTTGTCGCAGTCGTTTCTTTTTGTTTTAAAGCCTGCCGAATTAGTGTATCAGTCCGGCTATCAACCGCACTTAAAGCATCGTCAAATATTAAAATCGGTTTTTCACTAATTAATACACGAGCGATGGCTACCCGTTGTTTTTGGCCGCCAGAAAGCGTTGTGCCGCGTTCGCCAACCATCGTATCATAGCCTTTTTCAAAGTCACGAATATCGTGAGCAATAGTAGCGATTTCACTGGCGTTAATAATCTTTTCCATTGGTGCTTTCCGCGCTGTAATATTAATATTATCGCGAATCGTCCGCGAATAAAGGAACGGATTTTGTAATACCGTCCCCATGCTCTTCCGTAAATGATGTTTTTCAATATCACGTAGTTCAATGCCATCAATTAAAATCAAACCTTCATATTCATACATGCGCATTAATAAATTAATAATTGTTGTTTTGCCGCTCCCTGTCCTTCCGACAATCGCGACTGTTTGACCATTTTCAATCGTGAAGTTTAAATTTTCTAATGTATAACTAGTGTCCCCCGGAAACTTAAAGGAAACATTTTTAAATTCAATTTTTCCTGCTATCTCAGGTAATAATTCGCCATTGGTGACAAATTCACTCTGCTCATCTAAGATCGTCGTAATACGCTTATAGGCAACATTAGCGTGCGAAACATCATTAATTAATCGTCCTAACCCACGAATTGGCCATATTAAGAGCCCCACAAGCATTAAAGCCGCCGCGGCATTACCCGCATCCATATGGCCATTTTTAGCCAGAAACACACTAATTAAAGTAATGACAAAATATTGACTAAGCGCAAAGAAATCCATGGCTGACCAATACATGCCGACAATTTTATTCGTTTTAATTACGGCGTTTTTATGTGCTTTATTTTTAACTTCTAACTTTTCGGTTTCATATTTTTCATTGGCAAAAGCTTTCACGACTTTAGCGTTATGGACATTTTCCTGAATGACAGTTAAGATTGCCGCTTCTTTTTCTTCAATATCGTTATATCGTTTCCAAATGTTTTTAAAATAAATATACGAAGAAATAGCGTAAAGTGGAATAACGGAAAGGGAGATATACATTAAAAGCGGACTTAAATAATACATTTGATAGGCTCCGCTAAGCACAGTAAAGACTAAACCAACTGCATCCATCATCCGCATTACCACAAAGTTTGTCGTCACTTCAACGTCACTTGTCACGCGTTGAATTAAATCACCCGTATCACTATTGTTGTGGTAGTGGTAGCTAAGTGATTGGACATGATCAAAAAGTTTAACACGCAGTTTTAAGGCAATGCTTTCTTGAACTTGGCCTTTAAGTCTTTGTTCAACAACCATTAAACTAAAACGGAATAATTGATAGGTAAGTAGCGTCAGTGCAACATAGAGTGAAACCTCGAAAACATTTTGACCTTTTTCAAAGATTTCAATGACAAAAAGCGGTAAGTTAACACCAGTAACGACTCCATTATTTTGTAAATATTTTAAGATATATTGGGTAAAAAGCGGGACAAAAGAATAAGAAATACGATGAAAAATGACTAACAGCAAAACGAAAAACATGCCCCAAAAGTGTCCTTTTAGCAAATGTAAGATGGAGTGTTTCTTTTGTTTTTTTGGTTTCATATCTTCCTGTCTTTTAATAGTCTACTATTAAAGTATTCTACGCTATTATACATTAAATGTCTTGCAATTTAATATTGATAAAACAAAAAAAGGTACATATTTACACACTTTAAGTAAATTGTACCTAGTAAAGTGCTTTCATTGACAGAAGCAAACTACGTCCATTCAAATTGACCAGTGTATAACTGATAGTAAACTTTACCTTCTAAAATTAAGTCTTCATGACTACCGCGTTCAATAATCGACCCTTTTTCCATCACTAATATTGCTTTGGCATTCCGAATTGTACTTAAGCGATGCGCAATCACAAACACCGTTTTATCTTCCATTAATTCGTCCATCGCTTTTTCAATTAGTCTTTCGCTCCGCGTATCAATGGAACTTGTTGCTTCATCAAGGATTAAGACGGGTGGTTGTAAAATGGCCGCACGGGCAATCGCGATTAGTTGGCGCTGACCACTCGAAAGATTCGCGCCATTATCATAAAGCAAAGTATCATACCCTTGTGGTAGCTTAATAATAAAATCATGAGCGTGGGCAATTTTTGCGGCTCGTTCAACTTCGGCCATTGTCGCTCCAGGACTTGGATAAGCAATGTTTTCAAAAATAGTGCCAGTAAATAAATGTGTATCTTGAATAACAACACTTACTGATTGCCGTAAGTCACTCTTTTTAATATGGCGAATATCAATCCCGTCATAATTAATCGTTCCGCTATAGATTTCATAAAAGCGCGTAATTAAGTTAATAATAGTTGTTTTACCTGCACCTGTCGAACCAACAAGGGCAACTTTTTCCCCTTTTTCGGCATGTAAACTAATATTATTTAACACCCGCTCATCTTTCTTGTAGCCAAAAATAACATCAGTAAAATCAACACGGCCCTTAAAGATTTCATATGTGTACCCTGTTTGAGTTGGTATTTTCCACGCTAAACTGTGGGTTGGGTGCTCAGTTTCTACAATCTTGCCATCAATTTCAACCGCGCTGACAAGACGCACTTTCCCTTCATCTACTTCTCCTTCAAGATCAAGGAAAGCAAAGATACGTTCAGCTCCTGATAAGCCGTTATAGAGCGCATTTAACTCTGTCATAAAGTTATTAAATGGATTTGAGCTTTGCCGGACATAAATTAAATAAGATCCTAGTGCCCCAACACTTAACCACCCATTTAGGACAAAAAGCGCCCCAGCAATAGCACTAATTGCATAGTTAAAATATGAAAGACTCACAATCATCGGTGTTTTGCGCAGCACTAGTGTATTAGCGTAAATCCCACTTTTTGTTAATTCATCATTCCGCTTACTAAATTCCGCCATATCCGCTGTTTGATGGCTAAACATCGCCGAAACTTTTAGTCCTAACATCATTTCTTCAACATAACTATTTAGTATAGCGGTATGTTTTTGAACACTACTAAAAGCAACACGCATCTTTTGGCTATTACGGAGCACCATAAAAAACATAAGCGCGATAAAAAAGACGACAATCAGTGACAAATAAAAGTTAATAAGAAACAAGAAAACGATTGTGCCGATGCCTGTCACTGTCGAATAAATAATGGTTGTAAACCCAGTATTAAGCGCTTGGTTAAGTGTATCAACATCATTCGTAAAATAGTTCATAATTTCACCACGCGGTGTCTTGTCAAAATAAGCAAGCGATAATTTTTGACTATGCGCAAAAAGTTCATTTCTAATTTGCGCAATGACTGTTTGCGAATATTTAACCATCAGCGGATTATAAATGAGGGCACTAAGTGCGCCTGACCCAAAGATAATCGCTAATTTGATTAAGGCTTTATTTAACCCCGCTAAATCAAAATTTAAGACGTATTTGTCGACGATTTCACGCATTAAATAAATCCCGTACACATTAGTGAACCCGCTCCACACGACAAGGAGCACGATGACAATAAGGGGCACGGGCCGCTTAATTAAATAACTAAAGAGCCGGCGCATTGTTTGCTTCATATATTGTGGCTTACGTTGCTTTTTCATGCCTTTGCTCCCTTTAGTTGTGTTAAGTAAATATCTTTATAAATCTCATCATTTTCGACTAGAGTATGATGCGTTCCGCGCCCATGGATTTCGCCATCATGTAATACTAAAATATGATCAGCGTCTTTAATTGCACTAACGCGTTGTGACACAATAATTAGTGTTAGCTCTGGATAAAGTTTTCGTAATTTCGTCCGAATCTTCGCTTCATTAATCGTATCAATAGCCGAGAGTGAATCATCAAGCACTAAAATCTGTGGCCGTTTTAAAAGCGCACGCGCTAAAGCGATGCGTTGCTTTTGCCCACCCGAAAGTTGTGAACCAGCTTGGCCGACTTCACTATTTAACCCGTTTGCTAATTTAGCAACAATTTCATCACTGAGACTTGCTTCTAAAGCACGTGCAATTTCTGCTTCACTAGCGTAATTGTTACCCCACGCAAGGTTATCTTTAATCGAGCCACTAAAAAGCACATTATTTTGAAAGACAATATTAATTGCCGCTAAAAGTTTATCTTCACTATAGTCCTTAACATTATGGTCGCCAATAATTATTTCGCCAGCGCTAACATCGTATAACCGTGCTAAAAGATGCACTAATGTTGATTTCCCACTCCCTGTTTGGCCAATAATGCCAAGTGTTTCACCCGCTTTAAGTGTAAAATTAATATTTTTTAGCGCATAGTTATCCGCACTTGTGCCTGGGTATTTAAAACTAACATCTTTAACAATCACAGCCGCTTGACTTGAAACTTCTAAATCATTAATTAAGTACTCAAGACTAGTGTCAGTGTTAAGCACTTCCCGAATGCGTTTATGGGAAGCAGTTGTCCGTCCAAACATAATTAAAATCTGCGCTAACATAAGCAAAGCATTTAATAGTTGTAATACAAATGTAAGCAACCCTTGAATTTCCCCAATCTTTGCTCCACCAGTATTAATCAAATTACCACCAACGAGCAATAAACCAATAATGGTCGAATAAAGGCCAAGTTGCATAATTGGCCCATTTAACGAAACAATCATAAAGGCGCGACTTGCGACTTTACGATAAGTCTTATTAATAGCGCTAAACTTAGTTTGTTCTTGGTCTTCAGTAACATAAGCTTTAACAACCCGAATGGCTTGAAAGTTTTCTTGTAAAGTACGATTTAATTCATCAAAATTACGCTGCATTCGTTCATAAAGCGGACGTACTCTTAACACAATAATAAACATCAAAAGGGCAACGATTGGTAAAGTAAGGGCAAACACAATTGCTACTTTAGAATTCATATTGAAACTTAACATTAACACCATTGTAATCATAAAGGGAGCGCGGAAAATACCCCGCATTCCAATAATAATGGCATTTTGAATAGTGTATGTATCATTTGTTAAACGGGTAATAAGCGATGATACAGCAAATTTATCCCGCGCTTCTTGATCGAGACTTTGCAATTTAGCAAATTGAGCACGACGTAATTCAGCACCATAGCGTTGCCCTGTGCGCGCGACATAACGAACGCCAAACACACCAACAAAAAAGGCAAGAAACGCACAAGCAACCATTAAAGCACCCCATTTATAAATATAAGGCACGTCATTATTAGCAATCCCAATATCAACAACACGGCTAGCCATAAAGGGTACTAATGTTTCTAAAGCTGTTTCCAGTAAAATAAAAAAGATGGCGAGAATCGCTTCTTTCCACACTACTTTAAAATATTTAAATAGTCCTCTATTCATAGGACTATTATGCCAGTAAAAATGCATTATTTCTATATATACGTATCTTAATTTTGTTTAGTTAACGTTTGCAACGTTACTAGACGCCCTTTGCGTAATTTTAACCGCCCGCCAAGCCAAAAATATTTTTCACGTTTAAGATAAGCAATCAGCGCTTTAGCGTTATTATATCCTAAATAAAAGTATCGTTCGGTTTTATCTACGCTAAAATCAAGTGACACTTTCGGAAATTGTCCTAGCTCTTCAAGCGGTGTAAAGTCGATATGGAGCCGACCCGGCAATACTTTTGTTGGCATTAATTTCGGATCTAAACCGACCGAAATAATAATATTAGCGTTCGCAATAAGCGCGGGAGTTACAGGAAAATTATCGACTAAACCGCCATCAACATAGCGGACACCGTCAATCTCTTTTTCACCAAAGACAAGCGGGATGGCTGCGCTTGCTAACACCGCTTTAAGTGGGTCTTCGCTTGTATTGAGATGCACAACTTCCTTTTCATATTTTTTCATGTTCAATTTGGCAAAAATGCCTTTCGTTGGCACTTTTGCTAATGTAACATAACCTTCAATTTTCGTGCGTTTGAAAGCTTCGTCATTAGTGAATGGTAAGATTTTTTCTAAAATGCCTTTGGTATTATAAAAGCCGCTTACATTCCATGTTTCTTTAAATTTATTTTTCCCATAAATCGCCTCATTGGTAAACTTGCGCCACACATTGATCATGTCTTCAATGCTTAAATCATGCATTAATAAAAGTGTATGAATGGCGCCAATTGATGTGCCACTTGCCACTCTGATACGTTTTAACATTTTAGCCTCGTGGAGTGCTTTTAATACACCAATTTGATAAGAACCTTTGGCGCCACCACCACCTAAAACTAAGGCGATTTTTTTCATAGATTAAATCTTTCGAATGAGTCCAGCGGCTAAAAGTTCGTCCGTATTTTGCGCTGCTGGTAAATCATCATTACTAGGTTTATATTTTGGGTCTTTTTTAAGTTCAAGCTTCGCCATTAATAATTCAATTGCTTGAAGAGCGCGTTTAACACCAGTGTTGCCACTGATGCGTAATAAACTTGGGGTAATTTCATGCTCTTTATACTGACTAACATCATCAATCTTAATGTTTACTTCACTTAATTCTTCAGTACTTAAGGCGATATACATCCGTAATATATTACCAATTAGTTTAAATTTGATGATTGTTTTTCCGCTTAATGTAAAGCGTTCTTCGCGCCATGAAATCGTATTATTAACACTTTCGTAAGCAAGTATTTCTTGTTTTAGTTTTAAGTAACGTTCACGGCTTGCTTGTGGCGCTAAACTAACTTGTGCAGTGTAAGAATAACTATATTTAATCGCGGCAAATTGATCATCAGTTTCTGCCGTTTTGACTTTTACTTCTTTTTTAACTGCAACCTTTTTAGGTTCCGCTTTTACTGCTGTTTGCTTTTCTTCAATTTTTACTTCTTCTGCGGAAGCGACCACTTTTTCTTCAAGTGGCATCTCCACCATTTTTAAAACGCGTTCTTCGGGCCGCATTTTTTCTTTAGGCGGTTCTTTTTTCGAAACAATTAAATAAATCACGACCGCTAAAAGGAGAAAGGCGAAAAATAATACAATTGTTAATGTGTCATTGTCTACGGTATTGGCGAATATTTTCATGCTTATCTCCTTTTTCATAGCGCGATATTTGTAAGTTTATTGTACTTATTTTAAGTGCTTTTTGCAATGTTTTACCTAAATTACTCGACAATTGTCGCCGCTAACGCATTTATTTCATCTTCTCGCAAACCGATGTGCGAAAGATAGGCTCTGCTACCACCATATTTTGTATATAAGTGATCAAGTGTCCGTTCCATATATTCGGGTTCACTTAAAATAAAGCGACGCCATTCAGATTTAATCGATGTATAACCAGGTCTTGCTAAGTTATTTGAGTATGATTCACTGTAATTTTCAACGATTGTTGAATGCGGTACACCGACTAAATCAAGCAGTAACATCGTGACGACACCAGTGCGGTCTTTGCCGGCGGTACAGTGAAAATAAATCCCTTCATTTTTATGTTTTAAAAAGATGCGAAAAATGGTGAGTAATTTGTCTTGCGAGTCATCAAGTAAGTCAATGTATAAATCCGTCATATCTTGATAACCTTGTTCCCGCATTTGCCAAAACTCGCCCATCATATCAACATGGTAATACTCAATATCGTGATAATCGCGCATTGGGCTTGGGGTTTTATCAATTTCTTTAGTGTAACGAAGATCAACAATAATCCGCACCCCTAAATTATAAAAGAATGCTTTTTCCGCTTCTGTCATTGTCCCTTTCGCTGTTCCACGAATATATTTATAACGCCGTGTCTTCGTCCCATACTTTGTGGCGATGTGCCCAAGGTCACGCACGTTGTACAAATTATTTAAGATGAATAAATTGTTTTCTTGTTTAACCATATTTTGCCCTCCCGCTTTTAATATCATAACACATTAATGCTTTTCCTTCGTTGTTAAAGAAAGTAGAGTGGTCGTTCGTTATATTTGCTAAATATAGTGTTAAAATCAGAATAAAATGTTAACGTTATCATTATTTTTGAAAATTTCAGGTTATTTTCCAAAAATTTATATCTTTTTGGTTGTATTATCAGGTAAATATGGTTTAATTAAGTTATGATACCTTTAAAAAAGTAGGTAACCGCCGAATACAAATAATGAAGAATGTATATCGGAAAAAATGTTTTGAAATGCTATGAAAAAAATCGTTGTTCCACTGTTATTATTATTATCCCTTGTGGGATGTAAAACTGAAACACTAATTCGTGTCGTTACAAATGGTTGTATTCATACCGAAATTTTAAATGCGGCTAAAGCACCATTAAAAGCAAAAGGCTATCGTTTACAAATTGACACTTTTAATAATCCCACATTAGCGAATAATTCAATATCTAGTGGGGGAGTGGACGCTAGTTTATCACAAAAAACCGATGATTTACTTAAATACAATGCCCGCGTTTCAAAACGTGCGGAACTTACAAGCGCGGGCCGGGTTTATATCTCAGCGCTTGGTCTCTACACTGGGACTAAAACAACACTTGACGATTACACTCCAGGTGACAAGATTGTCATCAGTGATCGCGCCGAAGATTTTGAACGCATCATGCGGTTTATCAATGAAGTTTTTGCTTTTAAATTTTCGACTGATAAAAACAATATGCGCAATAAACCGCGAATCGGTGATGCCCTGACCGTTGAATATATGAATCCTGACTTAATTCCTGAAGCACAAAAGCATCCCGCAGAAGCGTTTTACATCATGACTGGCGCGCAAGCTTATGCAAGTGGACTTAGTTATAATAATATTCTCGCAACGGAAAGAAACAGGGATTATGCTTTTATTTTAACAATTCGCCGTGGTGAAGAAAATAATGGCAAAATCCGCGCATTAATGGATGTGTTATATAGCGATGAAATGCATGATTTTATCGTTGACCATTTCCGCGGTTTAATTTTCCCCTATCGTTAATATTTATAAATGGCTTTGTAGGGCTTTTGCAATTACCGCATAGCCTTTACCCGATATATGTAATCCTTCAACAGTATAATGACGGTCTAACCGTCCTTTTTTATCTTTTAAGAGCGTATAGAAATCTAAATATTTAAGTCCTTCTGCCGCACATAATTCCACTAAAAGTTCATTTGTTTTTTGGATTTTCTTGTTCGTCCGTAACCCAACAATAAGCGGTGATAAAAATTTCTTTGTATGGGAAACAGGATAGAGTGAAAGACAAATAATTTCGATGTTTAATACTTCCTTTTTAAACGTTGACACAATCTTTTTAACATTATTAATAATCTTTCGTGGGCTACTCGCTTTCGCTAAGTCATTTGTGCCAATTTGCAAAAATAACTTGCGGGGCTGTAGTGCCACCACGTTATCAATCCGTTTTAATATGTCTTTCGTCGTATCGCCAGCAATCCCGCGGTTATATATCTTCACACCAGGAAAGAAATCTTGAATTGGAAAAAAGTCGGTTAAACTATCACCCAAAAAGACAATTTTACCTGGTTTAGCATTTTTATTAACTTCTTCAAAAATTTCTAAACGATTAATCGCATTTGTGTGGACCACAAATAAATAGATAGCGACAAAAATAATTAATGCTCCTAACAAACTTACTAATACAATTTCTAGTGCACTCATAATAAGTTGCTCCTCTTTTTAATTATCTACATTTTAGCAAACAAATAACAAAATCGCTCACTGATAGAGCGATTTATAGATAATCTTTTTTAATAAACTATGGATTATTTCATTAATTTTTCAAGAACATGAGTAAATGACTATTCATAACTTTGAAAACAATAAGCTTAAGGTTTAAGTGTTCCTAGTGGAATCACTAAAACCCCGTCATCTCTTTTATAACCATATTTTGTCGCGGTAATAATAATTTTTAAATCAGGCAAGCGTAGTGGTGTTTGTTTTTCCTTTGCGTTATATTCTTTAATTAAACGCTCTAATTCAAGTAAGTGCTTAGCGCCTTCATCAATATCACTTTCCCCTAATTTAAACTCGAATAATGCAAAGCGGCCATCGTTAAGATGTAACACCGCATCAGCTTCGAGACCATATCTGTCATGGTAGTAAGAAAGCGAACCATCAAGTACTGAAGCATATATTTTTAAATCTCGCATACACAAAGATTCAAAGAGAAATCCTAGTGTCTTAAAATCCTCGTTAAAATATTGCGGTGATATTCCTAGTGCTGCAACGGCAATTGAAGGATCCACTAAATTTCTTTTTTTCGATGAACGTATCGCAGTACGCGATCGAATTGATGGATTCCATGCATCAATATCGTCGATGATATATAGTTTTTCTAATACTTGTATATAATCATTTAAAGTAGATTGACTTATATCAAAATTAGCATTTACATCACCCCATATCGTTTTTGTGGTCGCAAGGGTGCATATATTCCGACTATAGGATTTTAAAATCTCACGCGTCCATCGCTCATTTCTTTGAATATTATCAATGTTAGAAATATCAACATGACAAGTTTGTCTAAATAAATCCTTAGCAACTTCTAATTGTGACCGCGCTGTTTTATTAAAAAGAGTTTGTGGCCAACCACCGCGACATATTGCAAAAATAATATCATCAATTGTCATATCTGACACACAGCCTTTAAATGAATTAGGATCATTAAATAAATTTTGTAGTGAAACGGTGCCATTTGATTCTTCACTTTCATATAAACTCATCGGATACATTTGCAGCCGACTGATACGCATTGTCCCAGTATGTGGAGTTTCAATGTCTTTTGACGATGAGCCAGTCAAGATGTATAACCCATTTTCTCGTTCATCATCAATCGATTTTCTAATTGCACCCCAAAGTTTTGGTGCATCTTGCCACTCATCAAATAAACGCGGTTTATCACCGATTAGTAATTTACTTGGTACATTATTAGCAACAGCAAGTAAATTATCGCGTTGATCCTCGTCTTGAAATTCGACAACACTTTTCGCTCTTTGTTTAGCAGATGTCGTTTTCCCACAACCTTTAGGACCAACAATAAGTGTCGCACCAAAAGATTCTAACTTTAAATCTAATAAATCATCAATAATTCTTTTTTTATAATCCATAACAGACTCCTTGTTATTACAACAATAACATATTTAATAGTTTTAGTAAAGGCCTTTTACTATGTTTTGTGGTGTTCTGTTGTTATGTTTTGTGGTAATTTGATAATGTCTTTTGTGATAAACACAAGACATATTAGAATTAAAATAGTATCAGTACAGCAATATTTCATCACTTATAATTAACAATTAACATCTCATTAGCGAAAGATACATTAGAAATACAGGCGCGACGATCAGGTGAAGGTTTATCAATATGGGTATGAATTGGATAAACAATTTTAAGTTCACTTTCTTTTGTCAAAAAGAGTGAAGGATGACCTGGTCCTGAAGTTAAGCCATCAATTTTCTTAATAACTGGTCCATGCTTACACTTTTCGTATGGTCCTAGAACATTTTCACTGCGCGCAAGACCAACAGCGTGTGCTGGATTAATAAAATAGTTAGCGGTATACAATAAGTAATAGTATCCATCGTGATAATATAGCGCCGGCCCTTCGTTACGATAAAATAAATCATCTGCATTATACTCCCAAGGTTCACTTGGTGTTAATAGTAACTTCGGTTCACCAATTGTTTTTAAGAGTGTGTCGTCAAGTCTAACAATATATATCTCCGAAGTTTGCTGATTACCAACAAAATTCGTCGAACAATGCATTACGAAAAGTAAATATTTATGACCGTCTTCATCGATAAAGAGCGTGGCATCTGTTGTTGATTTCCCCTTTATATTAATAAGTGGACTCTCTTTATTTATATCCTTATACGGACCATCAATCTTCGCGGCTTTAGCAACATTAATATGCATTAAGTCATCATTACCACGCGCTGAATAAAACATATAAAACTCATTATTATACTTATAAACTTCTGGTGCCCAAAAGTCCATATTTCCAAAGGAGTTAGTCTTGTCTAATACTGTCCCGCCTTCACTAAAATGATCAAGGTTTTCACCTTTATACACTACGAAGCGATCGCCACGCACGCGCGTGCCAAATAAATAATAAAAGCCATTTTCATAAATAATAAATGGATCACCAATTTTATTAACATTCGTAAAAAGAGTGCCGCCTACTTGTTTAGCTTTAATTACACCAAAGTGGCGCGTACGAAACTTACTTGGTGTCATATTATAAGTATCTTTAAAAGCTTTGATAAAAGAATACTTCGTACGAAACCCGACACTATTATAAATAACTTCTAACGTATAATTATGGTTTTCAAGCAATTGAACCGCTTTTTGCAGGCGATATTTCGTTAAATACATACCAGGTGACACACCAAATTCTTCTTTAAAAGCATGGCAAAAGTGATAATACGAATAATTAGAGGTATTTGCCAAATCTTTGACATTAATATTGTTTTGATAATTGATTTCAATATATTCTTTTACTTGCTCTAGCGCAGTGTTAATATTGTATTTTTGGTCACTTGTGACAATATTGAGCAATATTTCATAGATAATAGTCGAAAGTCTTATGTAGGACGGATTATTCTTGCGCAGTTCATCTAACGCTTCATTAAAGAGTGCACTGAATTCGTCTTTCTTGTCATGTAATACCGCGCTTTTATTACGCATCGCGAAAAGGCGATAAATAGTTTGAATGTTATTACCTCTAAAATAGCCAAATAAAGCGTGGCAAGGTAGGACACTATTTTGTTCAAACGTAAAACCAAGATTGCTATCAAGAAAAGCTAAATCCCCAGCTTTGAGTACAGCTTTAGTATTTTGATAATTTAGGATTACACTACCTTCAGTTACGAGCCATATCGTATATTCAGACAAACCTTTTTTCGTGTTAGCGTAACCCTGTTCAAGCTCTAAAAAACCAATTTGCCGATAATTATATAAGAAAACAGAATCAATGATTTCTTCTTGATGGTATATCTCCGTTTTAAGGCCAAAGCGTTGGATTACTTTATCAATCATCTCTAACAAAATTTAACACTAATTTAACAAAATTTGCAATAGATATCAGAACATATATGTTCTACAATTTAATTGTGAAAGATTACTGCAATATGAAAAAAATGAAAATGGCCTTGTTAGGCGTTTTATTATTAGCGGGTTGTAACAACACTACTTCTTCACTTTCTTCAACTCCTGAAAATTCATTTTCAACTTCGGAAATAGCTAGTGAAGTCACTTCTTCAGCGGAAGATTCTGCCACAAGCGAAGATATTTCAATACCTGATCCCGTTTACCTTGATTACATTGTGCTTGATACAACGGCGGTCAAAACTGAATTTTACTACGATGAAACATTTACTGCTGAAGGATTAATCGTCACCGCTTACTTCACTGATGACTCTTTTAGTGTTGTTAGTGACTTTGGTGTTAGCGCACCAACTTTCGAATTAGGATTACGTGACGTTAGTGTATCTTATACATTTGAGAATATTACAAAAGTGGCAACTTATCAAATTGAGATTAAAGATCGCTTAGGTCCCACTGATTGTATTATCAATAGTGTCTTTAATAAAGAGGTCAGCAATCAAGTCGTTTATTTAAATGAATCTGAATATATCGAATTTAAAGCACTGGAAAATTATGAAGATGTTTTAGATGTTCAGGTCGCACTTAATTCTTATGTGACTAATGTTACTTATAATGCTGCTGACCGTCACTTGTCATGGCTAGTAACTGATGGAGTTTCTTCTGCTACTTATTACGTAACGATTAATGTGCGTGAAGCCTTTGGTGCAAGCACTTTTGTCAGTGGATATGGTAGTAATGATTATATTACGTGGAGTTATTTATACGATGGTTACCATATTAATAAAACAAGTAGTTTTGGTTCGGCAACTTATTATTACGCTGATGGTAAAGCGATAATTGGGAAAAGTTATGAAGTTTCATTTAATGTTAGTCTTGATGAATTAGAAGAAAATGCTGAATTTAAAGTTGAACTGCTTTCGGAAACTGGGTATATGATTCGTTTTGTGTGTCGGGTCGCTAGTGATCTAAGTTTAACGTTCCTAAGTGACCGTTATGACGGTGAATTTATGAATTATCTTACCCACAAGGCCGCACTTGACAATAAAGCGATGCATTGGAAAATAATTGTGTTTAATAATGTTGCCCGCTGGATAGTGGATAACGAATTAATATATGAGCGCGCAGTTTATGAATCACGCGAATCATCATTTTGTATTTCTGCGGGTAAACTAAGCGCGACAATTTCACAAATTGACCATTTGCTTGACACTAATACGGTAAGCGCAAACTTCAATTACTATAATGAAATCGCTAATACTTTAATTCCAAACTTTGGCAAACTCACAAATGGTAATGGCTGGAATCTCGATAAAGTAATTTATGAAAATAATAACTATATTATCAATCAAGATTTAAGTTCTTCAAGTCGCACAGCAGGGGCGCTCTATACCCACGGCTCACAAGTTTATGGTAGTCGCTTTGGGGTGAAAGGTACTGTGCGAATTTATGATACAAAAACTACTGGCGGCGCTGCTTCAAAAGTAGAATTCCAAGTGTATATGAACGCTTCTAACTATATTAAGTTTTATCTTTATCGCTATTCCACGACAAATAACTCACTTTATATTGAAGGGATGAATAGTCAATTAGGAAAAATTCCATTAACTAGAATTATGAATAATACATTTGAGGCAGGTACCGATATTACACTAAATTATGAAGTATTATTTGATTTAGGTAATATTTACTTCGTTATTGATAATGAACTCGTCCATTATTATCAAAGTGGGTGGCGGAAAGCAGGCTACGCTTTTGGTGTTCTTCAATACGCGAAAACGACTTGGAGTAACACGGAAATCTTTGATTACAATAATACATATGACGAAGCTTATTTATTTAAAGACCAATTAAATGCGTTACGTAATCGCAATAATGCCTTCTTGTCTGATGACTATTTCGTTAACACAAGTAGCGATATGTATGTAAAGGAAGATTACACAACTGGTTTTAGTCAAGTAATGATTGAGGGTGAACCTTTAGCCAATGACTATTATGTCTTTGGTGGCAGACTTATTAATTATCAAGCGCGAGCGTGGGGCCAAGCGGAAATTACGATATATAGCGATGATTATCATTCTTATCGTTATGTGTTAGAAAAAACAGATCGTGGTGAGTTCCAAGTGTTTACCGAATATAAAAATGTCGATGGCACGAATTGGTTAGGGCGTAAAAACGTCATTGCGCCTCATTCCCGCAATAAAAACTTTATGACTTTTGAAGTTGTCGTGAACGCTGATAGTGTTTATCTCTTAATTAATAATCTCATTTACCATTCTTATGTTAGTGAAAATGACTTTATCCCGCGCTATGTGCAAATTGGTGGAAGAGCCACTTACGTTGCATTTTGTGATGGTTATTATAAATATATGGAGGCTAGCGAAATGAGTGATTACATTGCAACATTAAAAGAATACGAATATATTTCACCTTACACAAATAGGATTGATTCACTTGCGGCCAAATACGCTAGTGCGACGCCAGGCGGAACACTTTTCCTAGGTAGTTCAACGATTGACTTTTGGAGTACGTGGGCGACAGATTGTGCTCTTACTGACGGTGTTACTGGATATAACGTCGGGATTGGTGGCACACTTGTTGAAGATTGGTTCTACGCTTACGATAAGCTTGTTAAACCATTTAACGCGAGTCGTTTTGTCATCTTCGTCGGTGGCAATAATATAAACGCTAACGGTGATACTGCCGAATACACCGCAAACTTACTTGATCAATTTATTCTGAAAATACATCAAGAATTCCCTGATTCAGAAATATATTACATTTATTCATTACCAACACCTAGTAACTACGCTAACGGGGTTTATACATATGAATACGGACAATTAATCGTGCGGATGAAAGAAATTTGTGCAACAAGAGACTATGTTACTGGTGTCGATATGGAAGCAGCACTGAGTCAAGATGGTAATCCAATTCCTGGCTACTTCCTTAGTGACGGCATTCACATGAGTGAAGCAGGGTACGCTGCTTGGACTAAAGTTGTTAGAAAAGAAATTTTTAAATATTTAGATTAGGAGGCAAAAATATGAAAAAGAAATTTTCGATCGCACTCTCATCGCTAGCGGTTATCGCGATGGCAGTACCGCTATGTCTTAAAGGACCTGCGCATAATGAAAAGGTCTACGCTAGTCCCGAAGTACTAGCGCTAAAACAAAAGGTAGTCATGAACTACACTGCTGAAACTTACGGAATTGATGAAGGTGTCGATACCTTTAAATACGACGTTACAGGGCAAAGAGAACTTGCGGTAAGGTTAAATCTTCATACGATTTATAATCGAGACGGCTTAACCTTAACAGGCATTGGTTCACGACAAGGCGATAGTCACGTTGTAACTAATACTGCTGAATTCTTAAAAGGACCCGCTTACTATGTTGATGGTAATAAAAGCTTCAGTTATATTGATGAAACTGTCACAGCACTAACCTTTAGTTATTGGGTCAAAGGCAGTGCCGCTAATGACCAATTTGGGACCGCTACCAACACTCAATTTGGGCAAAGAGAAGGCGCTTTTTCCATCAGAAACTGGAACGCTGATGATAATATCTTGCGCTCTATTGACTTTTGTTATGGTTCCGTAATGTCTTATGAAGTTAATAGTAGCAACTACACTACTGACAGAAGTAACCAATGGATTACAATTGGGATGGTACGTGAAGTTGGCAACATGACGCTATACAACGGGGGAACAAGCACTTCCTTTTATAATGACGGAACAGCTTGGGATTTACACACTTATACAATGGATCCGACTAACGGATTAACAATGTATAAAAATGGGGTGAAATTAGTTAATTATTTACCAGCCGCTACAACTTACACTACAGGTTTAACTGGTGTTGTTCGCATTAGTGCCCAAGGGCTATTAGATATTTGTTTAAGTATTCTTCGATCAACACACGCTAACTTCCATGTGCACCGCGGTTATAAAGGAACGGGCACATATGTTTCTGCTTCAACAGCAGGGATTGCCCTTGATGAATTTAATATCTTTAAAGGTGCACTAAGTGACACTGAAGTTGAATTACTTTATAACTCATATAAAGGTGTTAAATATTATGATGGTGCGACTGTCTTAAAAACATATTCTGATTTAGTGGGCACTAATGTTCCTGCATATTCACCCGCTAAAGCAAACTTTGCGTTCTATCGCTGGGCAAGTGATGCTGAACTACAAAACCCAGCAACAGTAACGGCAATTCCAAGTGCGGACACTAATTTATATGCCGACTGGAAAAACGCCGCAAATGTCACTAATGGCGGGATTAACGCGGCAACTTCGTTTACTGATGCTTATATGCACATGGCCGATGCTGCTTTTAATACAGGTAACTATGTTGGCGAATGCGATAAGAAAGACGGAATAACTGGTTTATCCCCATATGATGAAGCTAAAGCGGCATTTAATGCGATGAGTGATGAAGGGCGCTTTGCCTTTGTGACTGATGCTCAATTCACTAATGCTTATGCGCGATTACAAGCATGGGCAACCGCTAATGGCGATGTCTTCTCAGGCACCACAATCGTCGCAGCAGGTGGTTCACGCCTAGTTATCAATGAAAGTACCACTACTTCATTAATTCCACTTATTGCAATCGCCTTCGTGTTTATTACATTTGGATTTATCTACATTAACCGCAAAAAGAAAAGTTATAACTAATTAACTTTTTAAAACAATTAGACTAGACCTAGAATTCAACTAGGTCTTTTCTTTTAACGATTAGAATCTTTTAAATCACTGGTAAACAACATTGAATACATAATCAATATATAAAGTGTAACCAGCTGCGTTAAGGTTATAGTTATTTTTATATAAATTCGTTTTAATTGAGTTATCGTCATTAATAAATAATGGTAATGTGTTAATAAAATTACACCAAGTTTTATCTGCTGAATATGCACTTAAATAATTATTAAATGTAATTATTGAAGTTGTTCTCCCTGGATAGTTTTTAATTGGATTAACCGACACAACATAAATATTTGTATCTGGTAATAATGAATGGATTTCATCAAGGAAAGCAATATATTCATCTTTCATCTCTTCAATTGATGTTTTCCATAGTGTTATATCTTTACCACCAATGTTAAAAATGACATTTTTAGGCTTATGTTTAGTAACGATACTTACATATTCTAGCCAATCTTCTAAATACCAATCAACATTAGCAATTACATAAGAATTCTTACCATCTAAATCGGTGTTTGCGGAAAACCAGTTTGTGAGTGAATAATACGAATCTCCGACAAATAAATAATCAACATCAATGTTTTCATTAATTCCAAATGTTCCGTCTTCCCGTAAAATATAATAGCTCCACGCATTAAGGAAATCGGCTTCAATCATATTGCCCCAACTAGTAGCGCTTGGACTATTTGAGTTTCGCATGGCCACGGCAAAAGAAAGATTACCAAGTGCAGCTTCATATGTTGTACCGATTGCACTATATGGGATGTAAAAAGAAACTTCGTAACCATCATATCCATCAAGAATTAGAGCGCGTTCTACTGCCGAAGCCATAATCCCATCTTGCAGTGGACTGTTAGCACTCATTGCATTTGAGGTTGTAAAAATATTCATATATGAATTTCCGGCTGCGTCACACAGCACTTTAATGGCTTCATTTGTATTATAACCAGCGGGATTAGTTGATGGGGTTGCCGCAACAGCTATTTCGACATTATCATTGTAACCTGTCGTATTCGCAGTAAAGATGATTTCATCGGTGACGCACGCCACAACACTTAAACCATTTTCTTCATAATCAAATGACCAATAACTCTTTGCTTCCATCGCATCAACACGTGCATAACTTAAAAATGCACCTCGTAATTTACTTTCGATTGGCAGCCAAGCAGCATAAAATGTTGTATCTTTTTCTAGTTCAAATGGAAAAGTAACTACTTCATCACTTAAATCCGCTAATAAATGCCACCCCGCAAAGTCAAAACCTTCTTTTGTTGTTTCAGGTTCAGTCGTAATTACATTGGTGGTGTATGGCGCGATTTCACTACCACCATTTGTCACAAAAGTAACATAATAATAAGCATCACCATACTTGACACTAAGTTCTTCGACACTGCTACTTTCGACACTACTAGCGGAAGAACCACAACCGACAAGTAACAAGGATAACACAACTAAAATTAAATTTTTCTTGTTCATAGGCTTAAAACACAATATTGTGTTCCTCCATTATTTCAATTATTCCTTCGCAGATCAAATTCATCCATGTCGATAATGTTTTAGTGTCCATATGCGTCCACATTTCCCACCCATCAGGATATTCAAGCATTCTATTATAAACAAAGTCATATGTATCAATATAATGGACGTAATCTAACTCACTAGCGTATTTTTTCGCCCATTCATTAATTCTTTCAACCGTTTGATACATTTCCGTGCGACCGGGAAGCGGGGAGGAATTAACAATTGCAATCACACAATCAGGCAATTGTTCATGAACTTTTTTTACATATTTATCGGTCAAAGCGGCAATATCTTTTTCCGACATGCTCCAATAAGCTTGGTCATTACTTGTTAAATTAAAGCATAAAATCTTCGGAGCATAACCAATCACTAATTGATCTGCGTAATGATAGTAGTTGTATGTAGATCCACCAGCGACTGCATTATTAATTAATGGTAGTCCCCGTGCCGCAAAATCACTTTCAGCAGTGTAAGCTAACGAGAAGTTTGAATTGCCATTAAAGACAATTTTTCCGTGCGGGGCATTATATGTTCCGTCTGTCATTGCTAGTAAATTAATCGCATGAAAATATTTTGTATTGTCATAAGAAGATATTAAATATTTAGCGTAATAATCTTTGTCTGTTTGATGGTTAACTTTTGTGGGATCAACTGGATTATATTTAGTGTTTGAATCACTCCATGCCACAAAATTATGCTTATAACCGTCCGTGTCGATTGCATAATCGACGACTGGTTCATCTTCCGCTAATAAAACTTTACCCTTCACTACTTTTCGTGTGATAACTTCTTCACCATTTAATCCTAAATGTAAATTAACATTACACACATTAAGCTCATCCACTAGTGTAGCAGTTGCAATAATTTCTGGGTCAGTTATCTCAATTACATGATCGCATTTAGCGCAAATGCCAACACATTCATTGCTACTATTTTTGTAATAAACATAAGTATGATGTTTGTTAGTAATATTGGTAAAATACGTTTGACCACAAGCACAGCGATACACATCCGCCCCATCTTGTGTACAACTTGCGGGTATTGTATGTAACAATGCAAAATTATGATTACATGTCGCGCCTTTTTTAGCAAAAATCAGACTATCAAAATAAACTTTTGATTGACTATCATCTTCTTTAAACCCCCTTGTTATAACGTGTGAGTAATTAAGATATTCGTAGTCATTAGTGACGAAAGCATCTTCCGTCATCATATAATTTGTTTCTGGACGCCCATTCCAACCAAACGAAGTAAATGGCATATATAACCAACCTCTAAAATGTTCTTTAACTTGGACAGTTTTATTCATAATCACTGTGTTTTTAAATGATGATGACATATAGTCATAATAGTAAGCTGTTCTACCATCCACTAGATAATAATGCGAAAAGTGCCCGCCTCTCTCGCCTTCATTCCACAAATAGGTTGTTACTGGTGGTTCGGTAGGTGAGTTCATTAAAACAAGGCCAATACCTAAACCAATTGTCTTTACATTACTGCGGGCGTCAGGTTCAGAAGCATCAAAATACATTAAGAGACCATCAGCATCGCTAATCGCAATATTTTCTAATTTTGTTTGCAGTCTTAAAAGCGGACTCGTTCCACCACCTGGTAAACCAATATGATAACGCGTACCAAATTCATCACTAACATAGCCATAACTTTTAGTAATTGATTGGGTAGTGTAGTCACTAATATCAATGTAACCAACATCAGTACCATTAAATTCAAAGGTGGCAACAGTCGTATACTTATAGTCACCTGGTAAAGAACTAGGGGCAGTATAATAGTGCGTGTCTAAATAAAGTTGAGCAGCGTTAACTTTATCTTTAAATGGTTTGACGCTAATCGTGCCTATTATTAAGAAAAATAAAGCACTCAAAAGTATTCGCTTCTTTTTCATTAGTCTGCTCCCTCCTCAAGTTCTGTTTTAATTCTAACAAGCACACCAGTAAAGGTGTCTGTTTTATCAAACACATAATTTGTATTCATGAATTCGGTGTCGTTTGTCCCAGTCAGATTACTCTCTAAATAAAGGATTCTCGCTAATGGATTTTCGCTTTCAAAACAATTTAGTGCACTATAAATGGTAATTATTCGCACTAATTCAAGGGCATTATCTGAAATGTAATATATATTACAATTTGTCGTTGTCCCCGAATTACTTGTCCCATAAATTGCGCGTGGATTCGTATTTCCATTAATTACACCTGCATTCGTACAGTTTGTAATCGTAGTGTAATTACCGCGCCCAAGAATTCCGCCGGCATCACTATGTTCAACACTAATTGTGCCAGTTGAAACACAATTATCAATGATTTTAGCGCTATTAGATTCACTATAGCCAACAATCCCGCCAGCCATGTAATAAGCTGACACGTTACCCGCATTAAAACAGTTAGTAATTGTAGTAGCGTAAATTGAACCAACAATCCCGCCCACGCCACGCCAAAGTTTTGACTCTTTACCGCTATTGCCACTTACCTCACCATAATTCGCGCAGTTAGTGAGATTAGTTCCAGTGCCAATTCTACCAACAATGCCACCAATATGACCAGAGTAGGTAGCTAATTCGCCTGCTTGCGTTGGTGCGTGGCCTTCAACTTTTCCAAAGTTATAACAATTTTCGATGCCGGTAATAGTTGCGCCTTCACGATAAAAACCAACAATCCCGCCTAGACCAGAAACACCACTTATCGTCCCGCGATTAACACAGTTAAGAATTGATGTTCCCGCGATTGCATAACCAAACCCAACAATCCCGCCGACACATTGTCCACTTGATGTAAACGCTGATGCATATGTTGAAGTTATTAGGCCATTATTATGACAATTAATAATTTTCCCAACCTTATTAATAACATTATCACCATTAATTGCGGTAATGCCACCGATGTAAATACCATCACCGATTACTTCAGCTTCATTAACACAATTTTCAATCGTACCAAAATTATAAACACAGATTCCACCGACCCGATGATAACCTTGAATAATACCTTTTAATGTTAAGTTTTTAATAATTCCTTCATTTGTGCCAAATAAGGCAATATTTATACTACTGTTTTTAGCCGCATTAATAATGGTGATTGAATGATTATTACCATCAAACACACCTTTAAATGGCCGTGCTTTTGTATTTTCGGTATTGCCAATATTGATTGAACTTGAAACACTAATATCATTTTCTAAACGATAGTAAACGTTTGCTTGTGTGTAATTATCATCATTACTTTCACATCTTGCTTTCAAAAGTTCAAAATCTTGTGTCGTTTTAATAATAAATGGATCATCTTCAAAGCCTGTACCACCACTAAAATAGCTCGAAAATGCTTGAATTGTAGAAGTTTTTACCAAATCTGGAATATCAAATTCTTGGGTTGGATTATTCGGATCATAGTAATTAATATTACGAATTAATCCCGCTCCGTTAGTCGAGGCTACTAAATAACTATATGCTGATGTCGCATTAATAACGTCAAGTGCTCCATAATTTTCATTAAAGGCATAAGTACCATTATTAGCGCGACCAATAATCCCACCAGCGTGCGGTTCAGTACTTTCGCTATAAATTAATGCACCAGGCATATTAATCGAGTATTTAACAATAGTAGCATCACTCCCACTTACGTATCCTGCAATACCACCAACTTGTTGATTACCAATTACTTTACCGTGATTGCGCGAATATGAAATTTTAGAAGCGCTATAGATTGAACCAGCAACACCACCTATTCCGCCCCAGCGCGAAGGATTATCTCTTGTACCATGTCCCTTAACCTCACCATAATTCTCGCAGTAATTAACTTCATTAGTGCTGCCTAACATCCCAACGACACCGCCAATATGGACTGCTTCTAAGTCATTAGTGTCAAAACAAGAAACATCAGCGTAATTAATACAATTTTCAATATTTAAATACCCTTTGTTTGACCAACCAACAACGCCGCCAACACCGTAATATCCTTTGACATTCGCGCCTACTTTGTTTGTGCAGTTAATAACATTTCCGCTACTTTGATAACCAACAACGCCGCCTGCATAATATGCACTTTCGCCAGTCGTTACAACGCCTTCATTATGACAATTAATCACATCAAAATAGGTTGTGGAAGTAACGCCACCCGCGTACCTATCTTCAGCGTGCACCGCTCCATAATTAATACAATTTTCGAGTTTTGCAACTGAACTAGCGTTATCTGATACTGCTCTAGTACCATTTAGCCCGCTAATTCCGCCAACACAAACATTACCAGTTATATCCCCTTCATTAATTGAGTCATATACTGGTAATACATTTGAACCAAAAATACCACCAACAGAGTGATTCCCTGTAACATTTCCAAAGTTTTTATTGCCACGATTCGCGTATAAATCAAGGTCTTCATCTTTATACATACCATACTTATAAATCGTATAACCTAAGCCACATATACCACCAATGTACTGCGTTTTTGGACCTGACACAATAACATCGCCATAGTTTTCGTTATTTGTTAAAACACCAAGACTTTCACCACATATCCCGCCAAAATACATCGCATTTTCATTAAGTGCATTTGTATCATTACCCGTAATAGTTCCGTAATTTTTACAACCTTTAATTTCTGATTGCTGACGCTTAACAATCATTTCGTCACTACGCGCAATGCCACCATTAATGCCCCCAACATAAGCATCACCATGAACATTAGCTTTATTAATACAATTTTCGATAAGTGCGTTATTATAAATACCGCCACACACACCCGCGGCAAATGAGTGGGAATAGGCGTGACCTTCAGGAATACTGACGCGGACACTACCTTCAACCGTGACATTTTTAATCACACCACTTGCAAAGCCAAATAGTCCTTGCCATGAATCAGTGGTATCAATAAATAAATCAGAAACTGTCTTATCATTCCCGTCATAAATCCCTTCAAAAGGCACGCCAAAAGTGCCAATTGGTGTCCAATATGGAAATTCTGCAAGGGATATATCATTAATTTGTTTAAAATACTTACTAGTAAAATCTTTATAATCTAAAACGGCCACACTTAATTTCTTTAAATCAGTCGCCGTTTCAATTAAATAGGGACTACTTTCACTACCATTACCCTTTAAATCAAATTCATAAGTTATGATGACTTCATTTGGATCTAAAATGACTAATCTAGTGGAAATAGTTTTATCGTGAGCGGAAGCAACAATATTAGTTGTTCCGACCGCTAAAGTTGTTAAAGTACTACCACTAATAGTAGCAATTGCATTATTTTCACTACTATAATTTATTTCCGCATATTCATACGATGTTGTCACAATATTATTTAAATCAAAAGTACTATTTATATTTAATTTAATCTCATCCTGGACAAACTTTAAAACATGACTCGGCCCTATAATGCTGCTTTCTTCACTTGATGAAGATGAACATGAAGAAAGAAACAGTGAAACCATTGTTAATACTATTAGTAGTGGCCTTTTTTTCATAGTTCTCACTTCCTTTTTATATAGCACTATCACGGAAAGAGTTGCCGAGCACTTAGCAACTCTCCCCGTGATTAAGATAGTGTCACATTAATAATTTATTAGATTGTTCTTTTTCTTCTTGAAACGAAGACAAAGCCTAAGGCTGCAAGTGCAGCAAAACCTAACATCATAAAGATATTTGCTTGATTGCTAAATAAGGATCTTTGTAATCCTGCACCACCGCCACCACCACTGGTGTAGGCTAAAATGTAGTCCGCAGCATCAACATAGGTTCCAGTTACTCCGGCATATCTACCATAATACGTGAGTTGATTTAATAGCGCTAAATCATCCGCAGAAAGACTAGCGCGTAATGCCGCTAATTCGGTTCGATAAGAGTATGACGTACATTCAAATTCACGAACATACATAATAAAGTTTTTAACATCAGCACTCGCTGAAACAGCAAGTCTTGTATGTAAACCAGTCGTTCCAACGTCTTCTTTAGGTGTACATAAGGCAATTGAATAATTATTTAGTGGATTAATTACATCATAACTGCGTACGCCAGCAAGAGAACCAATATATACTGCAGCTGAGCCCGTGTAAGCAGAAATTAAATCACCCGCTGATAAGAAACCTTGAATTTCTGTTTGCCCATCATAAGTTATGGTTGCAGTGGCTTGTTTATGTAGCCCAACAGCACCACCTATATAAGCAGCAGTGTCTCCCGTATGTTCAATAGTTCCAGTATTAGCACAATTAATAATCTTTGTTACTCCATGATCTGAGTGACCATTAATTCCCCCGGCACCATATGCATTTGCGGAATCAAGGACGATTTTGCCATAATTTGAACAATGGATATATTGAGAGCCGTCATAAGAAAATCCACCAATTCCACCTATATCACCACGAACACTACCACTTCCAGTAGCGTAAGTTGATTTGATAATTCCAAAATTAGCACAGTTTGTAATCGTAGTTCCCGTATTACTAATGCCATCACCATTAATTGCTACGATACCACCACCAAACTCTTTATTAACCGTTATATTTCCATGGTTTTTACAATTATCAATTGATGCACCATTTCGTGAATAACCAGCAATACCGCCGACATTACCCTTAGCAATGCCCACTACCGATAAAGTAGAATAATTTGTACACTTAGAAATTGAAGCACCGTTTTCACTATAATAACTAATCCCAGCCATATAACCAATGTTGGTAGGATATGTCGCTAATGCAGATGATTTAGAATTGCTAATTACCGCATTTGCTCCGCTATTTAAATGTGCTATTCCGCTTGAATAAACACTTAGTCCAGCTGGATCTACACCAATTGTTCCGTTATGTGTACAATTAGTAATCGTTCCATAATTCTTTGTAGCGATACCAGCAGCTCCATTAGTTGAGGCAGTAACTGTTGTTGTTCCATTATTTACACAGCCATCAATTAATGCTCCTGCTTTATTGTCATTACAAATGCCAGCAGGTATTTTTGCTTTAACTATTCCATTATTTGCACAATTTAGTACTTTACCTTTATTTGCAACATTTTCATAAACAAATCCCGCTGCATAGTCACCAGTTGCGGTAACACTAACCGAACTTGTACAATCTTCAATCTTCCCATTATTATATGTACAAAGCACAGCAGAATAATTTGACCCTGTTATCGAACCAGCAAAATTAGTGTTTTTGAAAACACCATTATCACCAATGTTTCTAAATAGATTCGTACACGTTGAAGTTAAATTAGCGTTTAATGTAATAGTATGACCTTTACCATCAAATGTACCACAGAAAAAGCTTCCATTTAGTGGCTTTGAAGTAATCGTATAACTTACATCTGCCGCTAGTTCTATTAATTTTCCTTCCCAGCATTTAGTGTTATCATGTGTAGATTGAGCGTTTATATCGTCAATAAACGTCGCAAATTCAGCATTTGTAGAAATTACTAAATCTGGTATTGGTGCAGCTGCTATGCGCTCCGTTCTCATTTTAGCGGTTGAGACAGCAATGGTAGTCACACATAAGAGTCCAAAACATAAGGCTAAAAATGAGCGTCTGTGATTTTTTTTCATATTTTTCCCTCCCTTTCTTTAAGTAAAAAATATTATGAAACTATGTTGTCTTGCGACAAATAATTCTAAATCCTGTAAGTCTTTTTATTTTTTTCTTCATAGATTTCTAACCATTATTATTTTTTATCTTATGCACATATTTATTATATTTTACAAATATATTAATTAGAATGTTTTATATTACAAAAAACATGTATAATATTAAAGGATGGAAAAGAAAAAACATAGCTTTAAAGTATTTGGTAACGAAAAGGAATTACTGACATATTTTCCTTATCGTGATGATTGTAATTCACAATTAGATGACTACCCTATTCACATTGAAGCAGTGGGAATTACTAAGCCAGATTCCAATTATCGGGTGTTAAGAAATAATTGGAACATTTATACAATTGAATATATTATTTCTGGGAATGGTTATCTCGAATATAATGGCAAAAATTACAAACTTTCAAGTGGCGATATGTATATTTTAACGCCTAACTCAATACAAAGATATGGTGCAGAAAAAGACAATCCTTATGAAAAAATATGGATCAATTTTCGCAGCAAAAATTTCATCAAAATTTTAGAGTCATTGAAATTAAATAAAAGCCCTGTCTTCCATTTCCCAGATGCATATGAATACTTAAAGGAAATTTACACCTTAAAAGATACACATCATTTCGTTGAAGATTCGTCGTACATTTGTTATAAATTACTATTTAATTTACTTATTGATATTAAAGAAAGCGAAAACAAAAAAGTAAATATTTTTCCGCAATATTTGTCAGATGTCTTAGCTTATATTGACAAAAAGACACCAGATCCTGTTTCAATTGAAGAATTAACAAAAATCGCTAACGTATCACAAGTCTGCTTAATAAATAATTTTAAAAAACACATTGGTGAGACCCCATATTCTTATCAACTTAAAACACGATTGAAACTTGCCAAAATGTATTTAACTAATTCAGATAAGACATTAGATGAAATTGCAGAATTATGTTTTTTTTGTGATGCTTTCGCACTTTCAAAAGCATTCAAAAAAGTGTATGGTTTGTCTCCGCGTGAATATCGTCAATCGGAAATATAGTAATAAACTTCTAAGATTACATAAGCTAAAGGGTTTCGTTTTATAATCTTCTTCTATTAATTGTTTAAAAGTGTTTAAAAAGCATCTTAATTTCTAGATTATGTTTAGGTTTTTTATCTTTTATAATTCATGTAATAGCAAAACAAATGCTAAAATTATTGCCAAAGTAGGTAAAAACAAAAAAAGGTTTGATATTACTTCAAACCTCTTACTAAAAACTGGGGCGACCGAGGGGACTTGAACCCCCGAATGCCTGGTTCACAGCCAGGTGTGTTAACCGCTTCACCACGGCCGCCAGTTAGCAAAGCATATTTTACTTGTATTAGTGGTATTTGTCAAAGGATTTCGCCACAAGTTCAAGAATTGGTAGTTCTCTACGGGCAACAAGGAGTCCAACCCCAGTAATTTTAAGTTGTTCTTTGTACAAAAGAAGCGCTTTTTGTAAGGGAACCCACACGATTTTATCAATCAGCCGTGCTTCCCTTTCTTCAAAATGTTTCGAGCCTTCTTTTACTACTTTAAATAGATAATAGTAGGAATAATTCTCTTGTTTAATTAAATTATAAAAATCATGCACAATGCCGATTTTTTCAAGAAGTTCAACTTTAACCCCGAGTTCTTCATCCATCTCACGCATCGCACTCTCTAACACCGTTTCATTAATCCGTTTACCACCACCTGGTAATTCATAATAATCACGATGGCCAAATTTATCCATTGCTAAAATGTGGGTAAGTGCTATTTCGCCTTTAGCGTTAACACATACCCCACGCGCCGCTACTCGTGCATGATACAAAGCAGCTTTTGGATATTCATCATCTTTTAAACTTTTAATAATTCGCATACGTATATTTTATCTTATAAAGCGATATTTATTAATTATTTGATAACAAAAAAACTCCCCTGATAGGGAGTTATTATCGCTAAGTCACTACTTATTTAGTAAGACAAAGTGGAACTGTCATTTCGGGATGATACATATAAAGATCATTATTATCCCCGCTTTGATAATAAAAGTAGTGATTAATAACATTGAGATTACGCACACTCATCCCCAGAGTAAATGTTCGTTCATATGATTTTGTAACATAATTATAAACAACGATATCACGATCAATTACTAAATAAAGATATTTATCATCGTTATTAACACTATGCGCTCCCCCTTTACAAATAAAGGTCAGCGTGTCAGTCTTTTTTTCATAAAAGTAATAATGTGGTCCTTCTTGTGTTTGTAATGAGACAAAGAATAAGCGATCACTTTCATCAAAATAATCTTCACTTAATAAATGAACGTAATTAAGCGCTTTAAACCCACCATCAGTAAAATTAGCAAGCGTTGTGCGACCTGATAAATTATACGCTGCTAGTTTAATCTTAAATGGTTCATTATCCGTATAAATAACTTTATTCCATACATGATTAACATTATCAAGCAGACCAGTAGATTTAATCATCGCCATATTAGTTAAATCATAAATGACGAAATAAAAATCATCCCCATACCCTTCAATTGTTGTTTTTAAATATAAATAATCAGTCTGGCGTGATGCATAGCTTACATAACGTTCTAAAACAAGATCAGTGGTCATTGATAATAAATTATATGTATATAAATAATTTTCAGTTCCACCGATAAAATAAATGTAATTCTCATAGAGCGTCAAATATGTAACATTCACCATATCTGCAAGTAACTCTGTGCTTGTCGCTGTTACTGGATTATAAGCATAAATACTGCCACGATTCGCATAATAATGTACTTTCCGTTCCCAGTCATAAACCGCTAGACTGCGATTCATTGTATTCCCATTTGTGTTCCCATAACGACTGGAATTAGACATAAATTCGAGTTCTTCATTAATTGTTGATTGTTCAGATGAAGATAGGCTACTTGATTCTTCACTTGATTCTTCATCACTCACTGGTTCATCGCTTGACTCTTCAAATGGTTCACTACTTGACACATCAGTGGAGGTTGGCGCTGAAGTCACGTGTGTACTTGTGGCTTCTTCGGAAGACTTATTGCTACTTGAAGGTTTGTCGTCACAACCACTGACAAGTAGTAACAGGCAAAAGCTAAGAATGGTGATTATTTTGGCTTTCATAAATTGTTTTTTTCTCCTTGGATTAATTGTAGCATTTTTAGGATTAGAGAAACATAGCATTAATATATAATAATAAAAAATGCTCATATTATGAGCATATATTGTTATAATGGCGGAAGCACTGAGATTCGAACTCAGGCGGGACTTGCATCCCCTATCGGTTTTCAAGACCGACCCCTTCAAC